>NZ_JAZDRJ010000005.1:0-214592 GCF_047501535.1 Achromobacter sp. F4_2707 | reverse complement strand
TGTTGGCGACCTTGCAGCGCTTGGGTATCGTACCGTCATTTAGCCGCCCGGCAGTCAGTGACGACAATCCCTATTCCGAGGCGTTGTTCAGGACACTGAAATACACACCGGCGTACCCAAAGAAGCCGTTTGCGTCGATTGACCAGGCCCGCCAGTGGGTGCTGCGCTTCGTGACCTGGTACAACACGGAACATCGCCACAGCGGCATCAAGTTCGTGACGCCTGCGCAACGGCATTTTGGGCAGGAGCACGCAATTCTTGAGCGCCGCCGTAGCGTCTACGAAGCAGCGAAACGCGTTACGCCGCAGCGTTGGAAAGGCCGCCATACGCGTGACTGGAACCCGGTCGGTGAGGTGTGGTTAAACCCGCCGAAGGAACATGCCGCAGCGCCTCAAGAATTGAATCACGCGGCATGAAGAAAACGGACATCATTGTTGACAAACACCGGGGGAGCGCCATCATCAATTTTGTAGCCAAAACTCTGGTCGGCTCCTTGCTGTGGGATCTAAACATTCAGCAAGCCATAGAGTTGCCGAATATGGGCAGCCGCAATCGTGCGACTGAAATTGAACGGGGTACGGGCTTAAACCGGGTAATCGCCACGCTCAAAGCCATGGGCCACGAAGTGCGAGAGGTGGATTTCCCCAGTGGCTTGCACGGTGTGATGTGGTTACCGGATAGCTTGCAAGGTGGCGCTGATCCCCGTCGGGAAGGGTTGGCTGCAGGGAAGTAAAAGGGCGTGAAGTTGCCGCGACTTTATGTCGCGGCAACAGGTGTGGATGGCTTAATCCAGTACGGGAGCCATTAAAAGAAGAGCTTGATCCGGGCTGTTGGAAGCCGTTTCAAAGAATGTGGAAAGGGTGACGGGCCGGTTCGGTTGACTCTTTAAAGTCAGGCTCGATGATTTCCCATGTAGAAATTTTCCAATCGCCTTGCAGCTTGACTCGGCCTTGGGAATATTTCTAAACCGGGTATCTGCTGCCTTCTTGCAAGCGTCTACCTGATCATCAATGGTTTTCTCGTAAATTTTGTCCCGAGCCTTATCCGGGTTTTTCTCGTCAAGAGTTACGGGAATCTCGTAGCGTTTATGTAAGGCGATGGCGCGTTCTACATAGCCGTCGTCTTTCACACTGGCTTCTGCTTTGCGTACGCCAACTGAGCCCAGCGCTTCGAGTGCGCTTTGAGCACCCAACATCCAGATAGGTGTGCCAAATAATGAAGACGAGCCAAACATTGAGCCGCTACTAAAAGCGTTCATGAGGTTTTGCCGCATATTGGAAACGACCTTGATGTTTTCGAGTTCCAGGCTTACCTTGCCTTCCAAGGCATTGGGTTGCTTGAAAGCAATCTCGACCTTGCCTTCATCATCGCGTAAATCGAAATCCCATTTGGCATTCAGTGAGAACGGTGGGGCTTCACTCATGCCGCTAGCAAGCAGGTATTCCGTATCGGCCAATGGGCTCAGGCCTTCAGCATTCGCGATGTTTTTTGCTTGCAAGCTTATGCTTTTTTTGTTTGCGGTATTGGTGAAGTCGTCGATCTCTACGTTATCGATGGTCGCCACGGTTTTACCCATGACGTTAATAGAGAGGTCTGTGATTTCTACTTTGCCAAACGGAGAAGCAGACAAGTCTCGCCAATGGACGTTCTGTCGGATGTTGTACTCGTCTAGAACCTCATAGAGAGCATCTTCAGCGCGGCTTGTCGCTATGTTGGATAACACTATCCAACCGATCAGGGCTGCGGCAGCAACGCCGCCGCCGATCGCCAGGGCCTTTGTTCTGGAGTTCATTTTTCTGATGTCATTAAATTTAGAGTTGGCCTGCCTTTTCGATAATCTCCTGAGAGATTTCAGGCGTCCAGTCCGGTTCGCCAAATTGCCTACGGGCGGCGGACAACGGTTCAATCAGGTCTGTGCAGCCTTTTTCTGCGCACGGCGTGATGTTGTCTGGCGTGGCAGACACCAGCGTGAGCGGTAGGCCTTCACTGTCGCGACGTCGGGTATCGAGCGTGCTTTCGCCCTTGACGAGATACCAGTTCTTTTCCAGCGAAGAGTGGCCTACCAGTCGCAGATCGTAAGGCCAGTTGGCTTTTGCGTCGCCGCCATCTGAACCGTTTACGTACACGATCAGTTGGACATCGACAGCCCGGCCTTTCATCATTGTGGCGTAACCGCTGCGGCCAAACAGGTTGAACGAGGCATCTTTCTGAAGATTCGCCAGTGCGGATTTGGGGTCTTCGTAGGCTTTGACCAGGGTTTCATACGCGTGAAGTTTGCGTTGCGCCTCGTAGCTCGCTCTTTGCAACGCCTGCCGTTTTTCAAAGGCAAGTCGTTGCTCTTCGCGTTGCTTTTCATAGGCGAGACGTTGTTCTTCGCGGCGTTTTTCTTCAGCCTCTCTTTGGTCACGCTCGAAGACGTAATTACGCCCTCGATTGAGGCTGAATTGCCAGTCGCCGGCACGTTGATTGCGGCGATCCACACGACGGCTTGAATCGATCGTGTATAGAGCACCGTTCAACTGGTTCTTCACCATGCCTTCTTCATACTTGTCGAAGAAAGCCAGACGAGCGTGTGAGGTGAGGGGGAGGGCACGGGCATCAAGCGCTTGAAGCGCGCCCGAGATGGCTGCCTGGATCTGAGCTGCATCGCGAAAGGCTTCAACATTCGCTGTCAGCGTGTCGACTTGCGGGTCAACATACCACACCCCAATCCCTCGGTAATTACGCAGTTCGGTGCGCAAAAAATAATAGGATTGGGAAGCCGCGTCGGCGCCTAAGCTCAGCCATAATTTATCTGTGCCGTTGGTGGCGGCCAGCGAAGCCTGTTGAACAGGCTGGTTGAAGGGAACGCCGTCTCTGAGCCACACTTTGTTCGTGCGGCTGATGATGGAGCCGTCAGAACGTTGCAAGATAAGCTGGCCTTCTCCGGTGGCCATACCATTCGCATCGCACGTCATACCTTCCGATAAAAGCGAGAGGTATTGTGCGTTGTCGCCCAGCTGAAAGCGGCTTAGAACCGAGCAACCGTTTTGATCTTTCAACACAGTTAGGAAATTCTCTGCAGTACGGATGTGTTGATCGCCTTCAGGCTTCCAGCCATTGACTTCAAAAGTGGCGGGCGCAGGAGCAACAGGAGGCGCTGCAGCCGCAGGAGCAGTAGGAGCCGCTGGAGCCGTAGGCGCTGCAGCTTGGGCGGCCTGCGGTGCGGCGGCGACAGTGGCTGGAGCAGCAGGGGCAGCAGGAGCTGCCGCTTCGGCGGGACGCTGTGCGGCGGCAACATCCACAGGTGCGGTGGGTGCTGCTGCGCTGGCGGCCACTGCGGCCGAGGCGGTTGTTGCTGAGGCCGCAACCTCCGGCGCTGCTGCTTCCGCCGTTGATGCCGCGGGTGCGGATTCTGAAGTTTGTGGAGCCGCCTGCTGTTCGGTTGTTGTGGCAACTTGCGTACTGGCGTCAGGGGTGACAGACAGCGCCCAATTCGTGGCTTTAGAACTGATACCACGGGCGAGTGTTTTCCCTTGCGAGTCCTGACTTGTCCACGAGACGCTATCTGCGACGGCACATTGCTGCGCAAGCAATGCGCCAAGCTTTGGCATCAGCGCGGCCAGCCCTGCCGGGTTGGGGGTGCTTTGATAGGAGACGCGCAAATCGAGATGGGGTGAGCACCAGTTCTTGCCTGCATCATGCTCAACAAAGATTTCGATTTGTTCAGCTTTGGAAAACGCCAGGCGATGGCTTTCTGCATGCACCGGGCCACTTGCAAATGCGGCCGTAATTGCAAGGTAAAGAAGTCGAGTTTTCATGTGTATTGACTGTTTAGCCGATTTGCCAAGCGCCATCTGTTGCCTGGCAGGCGTCTACTGTTCGCGAATCTGTCCCTTTAGCTGTCTTGATGTCATATTGAACCGTGCGGCAGGTTGTCTGCACTGCGACGTTCTCGACGACGGGAGAAGTCGGTTCAATGGCATCGAGATCGAACCCCTGGACTTGGGCATCGGCAAGGGTGAGGCTGTCCAGATCGGTAGCCTGATCGGCGGTGGCGCGGGCGACTGGTCCGACGAGCGGCGCATGAACATAGCCGATGGTCACGCCTTGGCGGCCAACAGCAATCCAGTTGTTGTCTGTTTTACCCAGTGCGGTGAAGGATTGCCCCACGCTGAACCCCCCAACTTTTTCTGCCGAAGTATTCGGAGCAGCGCGCAGATTCGCGGAGCGCAAGGCTTGGTAGGGTTGATTGATGACAGAGAGGTTGTCGACTCGGGCGATTCGCGCCGAGCGTTTAACGGTTGCAGTTTGTGCCACCTGCTTTGAGGAGACGGGTTTGATTGTGGCGGTGGCGCCGCTGTGATCAGACGCCCATGCAACCGATTTGCCGCTTTCCAACGCTTGTTGCGTACTGAGGGCAAGAGCCTCTTGGTCTTTCTTGTCGAGATTTGAACCTATCCAGTTTCCGAGTGCACCGCCGGCCAGCGCGGCAGCAATGATGGCGACTGTACGACCTGTGCCTCCTCCGATTTGCGAGCCAATGAGCGCCCCTCCCAGCGAGCCGATGACGGTTCCGATCGATTGCTTGGAACCCCATTCGCCGGTGGTCGCGCAGCCAGAGAGACCGACGGAAGCGATGGTGAGAGTCGCCAATACCTTTTTGCTCTTTAACATACAGCTATGACCTTCTTTTTGAATCGCAGACTGTGCTCAGAACAGCCTGCGCAATGTGAGTTGCGCCGCACAATGCAGCGGCGACATATTAGCGTACGTTTGTTAAGGGGTTCAATGTTAATGAGAATTGTTTTTATTTGTCGGGTCTTTTGGCTGTGGCGGGAAGCTATACACTGCGCATCGCCGGGGCCGATAAAGCGACCAAAACTTCGCGTCCAATTGCCATGCTGGCAGTTAACCCGGGAGATTCAATGCCAAACAGGTTGACCAACCCGGCAACGCCGTGTGTGCCGGGCCCGGCAATGAGAAAATCCGCGGCGGGCTGGCCGGGGCCGACAATTTTGGGTCGGATGCCGGTGTATCCCGGTTGCAGTGCGCCATCGGGCAGGTCTGGCCAGTACTGCCGCACGGCGGCGTAGAAGCTGTCCGCCCGGCTTGGGTCGATATCGTAGTTTTCGTTGTCGACCCACTCCGTATCGGGGCCGAACTTGGCTTGACCACCAAGGTCTACCGTCAGGTGTACGCCAAGCCCTGCGTGATCGGGCATAGGGTAGATAAGGCGGCTGAAGGGTGAGCGCCCTGACAGGGTGAAATAACTGCCCTTGCAGTAGTGAGCAGTCGGAATCAGAGCGGAAGGTTGCCCGGTCAGGCGCTGGGCAACAGAAGGTGCCGACAAACCTGCAGCGTTGATGACGCAGCGGGCGGTAAGTTCCATCGCTTCTGCGCCTGCGAAAGACAGTAGAAATTCGCCATTTTCCAGCACCCGGCCTTTTTGGAAAGGCGTGAAAAATACGCATTGGGCGCCAGCGTTTTCCGCATCGCCCTGCAAAGCCAGCATCAGGCCATGGCTATCAACAATGCCGGTGGAAGGCGACACCAGGGCGGCGTCGCAAACCAAGGCCGGTTCCAGCTCGCGTGCCTGAGCACCACTGATCTGGTAGAGGTCGGTTACGCCATTGAGCCGCGCTTGCTGGGCGATGTCGGACAGCTTCTGCGTTTGTTCTGGGGACGCAGAAACAATCAGCTTGCCCAAGCGCTGGTGAGGGATGCTCCTTGCGGCACAGTACTCATAGAGCAACTGTTTGCCTTCCACACACAGCTGTGCCTTGAGGCTACCCTGTGGGTAATAAATGCCGGCATGAATCACTTCAGAATTACGGGCGCTGGTTCCTGTACCAATGCCTTCTGCGGCTTCTACAACCAAGGTTTCCCGACCCGCCATGGCGAGCTCGCGCGCAACCGCCAGACCAACGACGCCGGCGCCGATAACGATACAGTCTATGTCTGCCATATAGGTACTTTTATATACAGAAGAGGTCGGGCGGTTTAGCCGGCCTTGTTTGTCTAATGCCCGGAAATAGGCTCAATGGTAGGGGTGAGGTCAAAATCGCCGGCGTGGTAAACCAGGGGTTGACTGTAGCGTCGCTCGCAGTGTTCGACCTGGCCGACAAAGATAGTGTGATCGCCTGCCGGATGCTGAGCATGGTTGAAACACTCAAACCAGGCAGCGGTATCCGGGTCGGCCAGCATGGGTGCGCCGTTAGGGCTGCGTTTGATCTTCAGCCCGTGAAAGCGCTCTTCTTGTGTGCCTTTGGAAAAACGTTTGGCCAGAAGCAATTGGCTGGCGGACAACACATGAATGACATAGCGCGGCGCTGCCAAGAAATGCGGTAGCGCCGAGGCTTCCTTCGATAGCGACCACAACACCATTGGCGGTGAGAGTGAAACGGAATTGAAGGAACTGACTGTCAGCCCCCAGGGGCGGCCGTCGGCCGTTTCCGTTGTGACGATGGTGACGCCGGTTGCAAAGCGCCCAAGGGCAGAACGGAAATAGCGCTGATCGAAGTCTGGGGGGGAAGGTTTCATGAGCGATTCAAAAGTTGTGCGCAGTAAGCGCGGGACGGCCAAGCTTCATGGAGCCAGCCGCTCTAAGGCCCAGTTGGAATTATCCTGCAATCGATAGACCAGGCGGTCGTGCAGGCGCGATGGGCGCCCTTGCCAGAATTCCACATAATGCGGGACGACGCGATAACCACCCCAGTGAGGTGGGCGAGCCGGGTCGTCGCCCATCGAGCTGGTGAGCTCGGCATTGCGACTTTCCAGGGCATTGCGGGTGATGGGCTGGCTCTGGGGGGAGACCCAGGCGCCAATGCGCGAGCCTAGCGGGCGGCTGCGATAGTATTCGTCGGATTCTTCCGCAGAGGTTTTTTCGATGCGGCCTTCTATACGCACCTGGCGTTCTAGAGGTTGCCAGAAAAACAACAGACTGGCGTGGGGGTGGGCCGCCAGATCGTGGCCTTTGCGCGACTCATAATTGGTGTAGAACACAAAACCGCGCTCGTCGAAACCCTTGAGCAGCACAATGCGGGCCGAAGGGCGCTGATCCGCGCCGATGGTGGCCAGAGTCATGGCGTTGGGCTCGGGCACGCCGGCTTCCAGTGTTTCGGAGAACCAGCGGGTGAACTGCTCGGTGGGCGTGTCGGCCATGCCGGTTTCCAGGAGTTCGAATTTGCCGTATTTTTGGCGGATATCAGCGACGGACATGAACGGTTTCTCGGTGGCGGAATTCAATAAAAAAGAGCAGGCAGTATCAGGCTTTCCGCAGGCGTAAGGCGAGAGCGGAAAGTCGTTTATCAACAATATTATGGTTCATGAGCGCATCGGCCGTCTCCAGAACATAATCAATGCATGGCCCGTAGGTGCCATGTGCGTTGCGCACAATTTCCAGCAGGTGGTCTTGCGGCAGGTCGCGCACGTAGGCATCGTTGTTGCGATTCATGGTGAAGGTCAGCGCACTGATGTTGCCGTGGTCGGTGCGGCAGTTCAGCCAACGGGGTATATAAGCGCCGCTGGGCATTTCACGGCGCCACAGCGCTTCCATGATTTCCGGCGCTTGGTCGGGGTTGATGCGAAACACCACGCCGCGGCATGAGCCCCCGATATCCAGCCCAAAAACTAGGCCAGGTTTTTCTGGTGTGCCGCGATTGACGCGCGACCACAGGCACAGTGCGCGGTGGTAGCCGTACAGCAAGGCGTGGCGCCGTTCTAAGTAGTCGAACTCGGGCCGCCATATGAGTGAACCGTATCCGTAGATCCAGATGTCTCGCCCGGGTGGCAACGCAGCCATAGTGGCTTGCAACGAGGCTTGCCTTTCGGCATTGGTGAGCAGCCGGAAACTGGAGGCTGCGGGAGCGGTGATAAGGGGCGACTGTGTATCCACTTTCCGTAGGCGTGCGCAGAGAAGCAAAAGTTCGTAGTGATCTATTGTAGAGCAGCTAAAATCCAGTCTCTATGGATAACAATTGTTTTATCGACGCCGAACGCCGTTTCGGTGGGCTTGACCGCCTTTACGGTGCGGGCGGTTTTGCGCGTCTGCGCGAAGGCCATGTCGTGGTGGCCGGAATTGGCGGCGTGGGTTCCTGGTGCGCGGAAGCACTGGCGCGTTGTGGTGTGGGCAAGCTGACCCTGATCGACCTTGATCATGTCGCTGAATCCAATGTCAATCGCCAGATCCATGCACTAGGCAGCACGTTGGGGCAGTCCAAAGTTGCAGCCATGGCGCAGCGTATCGCAGATATCAACCCCCACTGTGTAGTGGAATGCGTGGACGATTTCGTCTCGCCAGAGAACGTGCAGGACGTTGTGCCCGACGATGCGGATGTCGTGGTGGATTGCACGGATCAAGCGTCAGCCAAAATCGCGCTGATTCTGCAATCCCGCCAGCGTAAACAAGCGTTGGTGGTGTGCGGCGGAGCAGGCGGTAAAACCCGCCCCTTGGCGTTACGTAGCGGCGATCTCTCACAGGCCGTGAACGATGCTTTACTGTCTCGGTTACGCAATACCTTGCGGCGTCAGCACGGCTTTCCACGTGGGGCGGATGCGGCGGGCAAGGCGCTTAAGCGGGTGCCCCGCATGGGGGTGCGGGTATTGTGGTTCGACCAGCCCGCCATTTTGCCCGCAGCCTGGTCTGCTGAAACGCAAGCTGCCGGGGGCACGGGTGCTCCACAGGGGTTGTCCTGCGCGGGCTATGGCTCTGTCGTCATGGTAACGGCTGCCATGGGTTTGGCTGCAGCCGATGAGGCGACGCACTGGCTGTTGCATGGGCAATACACCCCCGCCATCACTTGAGTTTTTACCCTTGGCGGCAGGGGGCAATAATCACGCCATCGCACCAGCCACGCAGGGCGTTGGAGATGCGGATGGCCTTTGCCTGCAGGAAGTCCTCGCGGGTAATGCGGGCTTCTGACACCAGCCCTGCACGCAGCAGCGCTTGGCGCTGAACGCCGGGTAGGGCGCCGCTTTCCAGATTGGGGGTCAGCCATCTGCCTTGCGCGTTTTGCATATACAGGTTGCTGCGGCTGCCTTCGCACATTTCGCCCGCGTCATTCCAGTACAGCACATCGAACACACCCGGGTGTTCCGCCAGCCATTGCGCTGCCCCTTCATACCAGGGGCGGTGGGTGGTCTTGTGCAGCAACCAGTCTTGCGCACCGCTCATGCGGGGGCCTTGCACTACTACTTGCAGCGGGGGCTTCGGTGGTTCAAGCGGCGCGGTTTCCAGATTCAGGTCGCCGTTGGCTGAAAGCAGCAGACGCAGCCGCCACCAACACCCGGCATCCAGGCCGGCAGTGGCCTGTGTGATGCGCTGGCGGATCTCCTGCTCGGATGGACAGGCGTAGCCCAGCGCGGCGCTGGAATCTTGCAAGCGCTCAAGATGGCCGGGCAGCAAGGGAAGGAGGCCTCCGGGCTCCATCCGCATGGTTTCAATGAGGCTGGGCGGGGCGGCAGGTTCGGAAGCGGTAGGCGGCCTTGCTGCAGCAGCCTGGCCTTTGCGCAGCGTCATGACTTGGCTTCCTTCATGAACTCATGCAACGCCGCGCCGGTATGTGATTGCTTGCGCCTGTCCATGAGGTGTTCCGGCGCGCCTTGAGCCACCACCTGCCCGCCTTCGCTGCCGCCTTCCGGGCCGAGATCAACAATCCAGTCGGCTTCGGCAATGATGTCCAGATTATGTTCGATCACCACCACGGTGTTGCCCGCATCCACCAGCCGGTGCAGCACATGGATAAGCTTTTCCACGTCGGCGATGGAAAGGCCCACGGTGGGCTCGTCCAGCACATACAGAGTGTGCGGCAGGCGCGAGGCGCGGCCCCCACGAGTGATGCCTTCGTCCAGCCGCGCCTTGGCAAGTTCGGTAACGAGCTTAATGCGTTGCGCTTCCCCGCCCGACAAAGTGGGTGATGGCTGGCCTAGTGTCAGATAACCCAGGCCGACATCCTGCATAAGCTGCAAGGGGCGCAGAATGCGCGGGTGGGCGGCGAAGTGGCCAATGGCGTCGTCCACTTCCATAGCCAGCACATCGCCCGCAGACAGATCGCGCCACGTCACATTCAAAGTGTCGCGGTTGAAACGCTGCCCTTCGCAGGCGTCGCAGGGCACTTTGATGTCTGGCAGAAAGGACATTTCCAATGTGCGCAGGCCCTGGCCTTCGCAAATGGGGCAGCGGCCCTGGCCGGTGTTGAATGAAAAGCGAGAGGCCGTCCAGCCGCGTAGCTTGGCGTCGCGGGTGCTGGCGAAAAGTTTGCGTACGTCATCCCAGAAACCTACATAGGTGGCTGGGCAGGAGCGGGGCGTTTTGCCGATGGGCGTCTGGTCGACTTCCAGCACGCGTTCAATGGCTTCCCAACCGGTAATCTGCCGGCAACCGCTCCAGGCAGGTTCGGCGCGCTCGCTGACTGCGCGGAAAAGATTCTCCAACAGTACTTCGCGCGCCAGGGTGGACTTCCCTGAGCCCGACACGCCGGTAACAACGCTGAGGCGGCCGATTGGTATGCGGGCGGAGGCATCGCGCAGATTGTGCAGCCGTGCGCCGTGGACTTCGATCACAGGGGTGTCGGCGTCAATATCACGGCGCGGCCTGAGCGGGTGTTGAAGTGGCTGACGCAAATAGCGCCCGGTAAGGGATTGCGGGTGTTCCATCAGCTGTTGCACTGTGCCCTCAGCGACTACCGTTCCACCCCGCACCCCTGCACCCGGCCCCATGTCGATCACATGGGAGGCGCGGCGAATGGTGTCTTCGTCGTGTTCCACCACCACCAGCGTATTGCCATTGCCCTCCAGCAGAGCGAGCGCATCAAGCAGTATGCGGTTGTCGCGCGGGTGCAGGCCGATGGTGGGTTCGTCCAGCACATAGCACACGCCTTGCAGGTTGGAGCCTAGTTGGGCCGCCAGGCGGATGCGCTGGGCTTCGCCGCCGGAAAGCGTGGGTGCGGCGCGATTCAACGCCAGATACCCCAGGCCCACTTTGAGCATGAAGTTCAGCCTGCCGCGGATTTCGTTCAGGATGTCACGGGCGATTTCCCCTTCACGGCCTCGCAGGACCAGCCCAGTAAAGAAGGAACGCGCTTCGGTGACGGGCAGGCAGGCCAGTTCAGCGATGGAGCGGTCACGCCAACGCACGGCCAGCGACACGGGGTTGAGCCGTGCGCCATGGCAGCTTGGGCAGGCTTCTTCCGTGCCTTCGTAGCCTGCGTTCCAACTGGTTTCCTCACCGGTTTGTTCAGCGTCAAAACCCGCCAGTTTCTGGCCTGTGCCATAGCAGCTCGTGCACCACCCATGCTTGGAGTTGTACGAAAACATGCGTGGGTCGGGCTCAGGAAAGCTCAGGCCGCAACTCGGGCAGGCGCGTTTGGCCGAAAACTGCTGGACGGTGGCATCGGCTGACACGCCTTGGGCACGGCGTTCGTCCAGTGTGGCGGCTTCTTTAGTCAGGTCGATCAGAATGCTCAGCGTGCCCTGGCCGTGCTCCAGCGCAGTCGAAACGGCTGTGCGCAGTTCGCGCTCATTGCGCGCGTCCACGATGAGATCAGCCACCGGCAGTTCTATGGTGTGTTCCTTGTAGCGATCCAGGCGTGGCCAGGGGCTGATTGCGATGAACTCGCCATCCACCCGCAAGTGGCTGTGGCCGCGTGCGCCGGCCCATTTAGCCAAGTCGGTGTAATAACCCTTGCGGGCTTTCACCAGCGGAGCGAGTACGCCGATATGGCGGCCCGCGTAGTGCTGCATGATATGGGCGACAATTTGCTCGGCCTTTTGCGGCTCGACTGGAATATCGCAGTGCGGGCAGTATTGCGTGCCCAACTTCATGTATAGCAGGCGCAGGAAATGGTGGATTTCCGTCATGGTGGCGACGGTGGATTTTCGCCCCCCACGGCTGGTGCGCTGTTCAATCGCCACCGTAGGCGGAATGCCGTAGATGGCGTCAACATCGGGCTTGCCCGCAGGTTGCACGATGGCGCGGGCATACGCGTTGAGCGACTCCAGGTAGCGCCGTTGGCCCTCGTTAAAGAGGATGTCGAAGGCCAGGGTGGATTTCCCTGAGCCCGATACACCGGTAATAACCGTAAACGTGTCGCGCGGAATACTGACATCCACGCCTTTCAGATTGTGTTCCCGTGCGTTCAGTATGTCGATATTCTTCTGCCCGGCGCGGCGGCGTCGCAGAATGCTTTGCAAGGGGCTGCCGTCGGCATCGTCATCAATGTGGTTGGCGTAGGTGTGTGCCGGTTCGGCGACGGAGTACGGGGGAGTGGCCGCTAATGTCGCACCGGCCTGATGCCCGGCCGCCTCTGCGCCGGCTCGGATAATGGTGTCGGCGTACTCTTTCAATGCCTGGCCGGTGTGGGATTCTGTAATCGCCATCAAATCGTCAGGTGTGCCGGCCCCCACGACTTGGCCGCCTTGTTCGCCGCCATTCGGGCCAAGGTCGATCACCCAGTCCGATGCGCGCACGACATCCAGGTTGTGTTCGATAACCAGCAAACTGTGGCCGCCCGCAAGTAGTCGACGGAAGGCCCGCATGAGCCGCGCCACATCATCGAAGTGCAGGCCGGTGGTGGGTTCGTCGAACAGGAATAGTTTGCCCTTCACTGCCAAACCTTTGGCGTCGGACTTGGTTTCCACCAAGTGGCCGGCCAACTTAAGGCGTTGCGCCTCGCCGCCCGACAGCGTGGGTACGGGCTGACCCAGGCGCAGGTATTCCAGACCGACGTCGGCTAGGGGGGCCAGAGCACGCTGGACATCACGCAGGCCGGAAAAGAACTCCAGCGCTTCGTTGACTGTCATTTCCAGCACTTCATCGATGGATGCCGTGCGGCCCAAGTGCTCCAACCTGACTTCAAGGATTTCCGGGCGAAAGCGCTTGCCGTCGCAATCCGGGCAGCGCAGATAGACGTCGGAAAGAAACTGCATTTCCACGTGTTCGAACCCTGTGCCGCCGCAGGTGGGGCAGCGCCCGTCGCCGCTGTTAAAGCTGAACGTGCCGGGGGTGTAGCCGCGTTGCTTGGCTAGCGGTGCCTGGGTGAACAGCTTGCGGATGGCATCAAAGGCGCCGACATAGCTGGCGGGGTTAGAACGGGCAGTTTTACCGATGGGGGTTTGGTCTACCAGTGTGACATCGTAGAGGCGGTCATCCCCCAGCAGGCGGTCGTATTCGCCCGGTGCGTCGGTGGGCCGCCCCAGTTTCTTCAACATGGCCGGGTAAAGGACATCCTGAACCAGGGTGGACTTTCCTGAACCCGATACGCCGGTAATGCACACCAGGCGGCCTAAGGGGATGTAGACGGAAATATTCTTCAGGTTGTTGGCGCGCACACCTTCCAGAATCAGCCGGGGGGTGTTGTCAGCCACAGGCTGCGGGCGCGGCGCTTCCACGCTTAAGTGGCCCCCTAAGTAGCGGCCGGTCAGGGTGTTGGCAGAGCGCAGGGTGTCCGGTGAGCCGTCGAATACGATTTGGCCGCCGCGTTCGCCCGGCCCCGGCCCCATGTCGATAATTCGGTCGGCTGCCACCATGACTTGCGGGTCGTGCTCCACTACCACCAGGCTGTTGCCGTTATCGCGCAACCTGTGCATGACCTGGACGATGCGATGCATGTCGTGCGGGTGCAGGCCGATGGAGGGTTCATCCAGTACGAACAGCGTATTCACCAGCGACGTGCCAAGCGCCGTTGTGAGGTTAATGCGCTGGACTTCGCCCCCGGATAAAGTGCGGCTCTGGCGGTCGAGCGACAGGTAGCCCAGGCCGACATCGCATAGAAACTTCAGCCGGGCCCGCACTTCGGTGAGCAGCAGATCCAGCGCGGCATCCATGCGGGCGCCGAATGTCAATGCATTGAAGAAGCTACGCACGCGCTCAATGGGCAGACGCATGAGGTCGTGCACGCCCAGCCCGGGCAAGTTGTTTAAGGTGTCTTCAGACCAGCGTGCATGGACGGGCAGAAAACGCGGGCGCCCGCCTTCGATGTCGGGCGACAAGTGGCCGCCCAGCCGCCATAAGGTGGCATCCGGCTTCAGGCGGGCGCCGCCGCAGGCCGGGCAGGGCGTGTAGCTGCGATACTTTGAAAGCAACACGCGCACGTGCATTTTGTAGCTGCGCGACTCCAGCCAGTCGAAAAAGCGTTGTGCTCCGTACCACTGGGTTTTCCAGGCAACGTTGCCCCCCTTCCAGAGCGGGTCGCCCTGGATCACCCATTGCCGTTCGTGTTCATCCAGGTCTTTCCAGGGCGTATCCAGCCGCACGCCAGCTGGCCCTGCATAGCGTTCGAGCTCAACCTGGCATTCCTTGTAACTGGGTGTCTGCCAGGGGCGCACACAACCCTCTCTCAACGTTTTACGCTCGTCGGGAACCACCAGGTCGTAGTCAATGCCCATAACACGCCCGAAACCGCGACAGTGTTCGCACGCGCCCAAGGGGGAATTGAAAGAAAACGTGCTGGGCAAGGGAGTGCTGTATTCGATATCGCACTGGGCGCAATGCAGCCGGTTGCTGTAGCGCCACACAGCAGCGTCTCCGCCTTCGTCGTTTAGAGCATGAATGGTGATATGGCCGTCGCCTTGCTTAAGGGCGGTGTCGAGCGCCTCCATGACGCGCTGCGCTTCGGCGTTGCCATAGCGGAAACGATCTTGCACCACATGCAGAATACGCTGTTGTTCCGTTTGTGCGGTTTTTTTGCCGCCGCCTTTTTTGGCGTTTTTGCCATTTGAGACGGGCTCCACCGGGCGCTCGCGGGTTTCTTCGTGATGAATGCGAACATAACCCTGCTGGTCGAGAAAGCCCCGGACTTCTTCCTCGGTGAAATTGGCAGGAATCGCGATGGGGAACGTGATGACGAGACGCGGGTCACCATGTTGGCCAGCCTGTAAGGCGAGATCTTGGCTGATAGATTCCGGGTCATCGCGCTTCACAGGGCGTGCACAGCAACGGCAGAACAGCTTTCCCAGACGTGCGTAAAGCAGCTTAAGGTGGTCGTTGAGCTCCGTCATGGTGCCCACGGTGCTGCGCGAATTCCGCACCGGGTTGACTTGGTCGATTGCAATGGCGGGCAATATTCCCTCTATCCGCTCAACCTGCGGCTTGTCCATGCGGTCAAGAAACTGACGCGCATAGGGGGAAAAGGTTTCGACGTAGCGTCGCTGCCCTTCTGCGTACAGGGTGTCGAAGGCCAGTGAACTCTTGCCCGAACCCGATACGCCCGTAATCACGGTGAATGTGCCGGTATCAAAGGAAACATCAAGATTCTTGAGGTTGTTCTGGCGGGCGCCGAAGATGCGGATGTGGGAGCTCATGGGGTAAATGATAATGGTCTTTTCGGGTGTGGCGGGTTTTGGGTTAAAATGGCGGATTCGCCCCCAGTTTATCCACAGGCTGTGTTCTAGCCAGTCTGGTTGTGGCAAAGATTCATAGCGGAGATCATCATGGCAGAAATCAAACGTACGCGTCGTAATACCCTTGAACGTCGTTGCCTGGGCAAGGCTTTCAAGCGTCTTTTCGTAGGCTCCCCCAAGGGCGTCTTCAAAATGCTCGAAAAAGTGAAGCGCGCTTAAGCTTGAAGTAAGTATCAGGCGCTTAGAACATACCTTTCTTGGCGCCGCCTGCTTGCCATTTTTTACAGCTTCCCCAGGGGGAGGCCTGTGGCTAATTGTAAGTTAGGCAATTAAAACCGTAGATTCACATCTGCGGTTTTTTTTTGACCTATTATCGGCTCATTGCCAGCCTTTTTTTTGTGTCATGTCATCAAAAAGCCCCCTGTTCACTGTCGTGACGCCGACGTATAACCGGGCCCATACTCTGGGCCGGGTCTATGCTTCTTTGCGCGAACAGACATGGCAGGATTTCGAATGGGTTATCGTCGATGACGGGTCGACTGACAGTACCCGGGCCATGGTGTTGGAATGGCAGCGCGAAGCGCGTTTTCCCATCCATTATGTCTGGCAGAAAAACCTGCACAAGAAAACAGCGTTCAATCGTGGTGTGCGTAAGGCGTCGGGTGAACTGGTCGTGGCGCTGGACAGCGACGACACCCTGGAAAAAGACGCCCTGGCCTCCATGATGTCAATCTGGCACGGTATTCCCGAAGAAGAACGTGACCGCTATGTGGCCATCACGGGGCTTTGCGCCCGACCAGACGGCACCATTGTCGGTGATCGTTACCCTCAAGACGTTGTGGATGCCACGGCCCTGGACATGACGTTCAAATATCATGTGTCGGGGGAAAAGTTCGGCTGTATGCGGACTGAAGTCCTGCTGAAGTTTCCTTTCCCTGAAGAAATTGCCGGCTTTGTTCCCGAAAGCCTGGTGTGGCGGGCGATTGCGCGGGCCGGGTACATGACCCGGTTTGTGAACAAGGTGTTCCGCGTTTACTACGATAGCAGCGATTCTTTGTCGCGCCAGCGCGATGGTCACCAACACGCCTTGGGGCTGTGGTTGCTGGCGCAGGATACCGTGGTCGAATGTTTGCCCTGGTTCCGTTACCGGCCACGTGCTTTCCTGATGGCGGCAGCGCGTTACACGCGTTTCTACCTGCACTTGCGGGCGGCCAGCTTGCCGCAGCCGCGTGGGCGCAGCTTGAAAGGGGCGGCGTCACGTTTGCTGGTGTATGCGATGTGGCCGGTAGGAGCAGCGCTATACATGCGCGACCGCGTGCGCATGTAAGGTGTAGCGGGTTAATGCAAACGTTTTGATGCAGGCGGCAGGCTGTCCAAAAGCTGATCCATGCGGCGGGCTTCGTCGTCTTGTTCAGCGTCTTCTTCGTCGATGCCCTCGTCATCGTCGTCCGCCGGGGGCTCCAGATTGTCGTTGCTGACATTAAACGGCAGCAGTTCCCGGAGGTCGTTGCCGGCCTCATATTCCTGATGCAGCGGCTCCACCTTCATATAGCGCCCGTCTTCTTCATCAGATAACTGGATGATCCACAAGCATTCGCAGCTGTAGACATCGTTGCCGGCGCCCAGGCCGCCACGGTTGCCTGCAAAGCGCGCACCGGGGCCGCCCAACTGTATGACCACCATGGCCTCTTCGTCGACTTCATCGTTGACATCCAACGGCACGCCGAAGGCAACCCACTCGGCGCCTGTGTCTTCACTATCCATGATTTCGGCAATGACTGGCTTGCCCATATAAGCGCTCATGGCGTCGGCGGTGTGGCCAATTAGTTCGATTTCTTCCTGGGTGAAGGTCAGATCAGGTACAGAGGTCATTTGCGGCTTCCTTTATTCACACCCTCCATTTTAGTGTGCGAATCGTGGCAGGCGGTTCTCACGGCACGCTTTCGTTTTGTTGTGTCGTTTCGGGTGCTAGGCGGGCATGAAATGCGGATGTCAGGCATTTTCCACTGGCCCGGCCTACAATCACAATTACTCTTGATCATCCGGCGTGCCGCTGGTGGCCGCCTTTTCAACTTTTTTCTGGTATATGGCCCAATACGTCTTTTCCATGAATCGCGTGGGCAAAATCGTGCCGCCCAAGCGTCAGATTTTGCGTGACATCTCTCTTTCCTTCTTTCCCGGCGCCAAAATCGGCGTGCTGGGGCTGAATGGTTCCGGCAAGTCCACCTTGCTGCGCATCATGGCCGGCATTGATACCGAGATCGAAGGGGAAGCCATCCCCATGCCGGGCATCAAGATCGGCTATTTGCCGCAAGAGCCGGTGCTTAACCCCGAACACACTGTGCGCCAGTCGGTGGAAGAGGGCTTGGGCGAAGTATTCCAGGCCCGCAAACGCCTCGATGAAGTTTATGCCGCCTATTCCGAGCCGGACGCCGATTTCGACGCATTGGCGACCGAACAAGGCGAGCTGGAAGCTATTATTGCCGCAGCTGCGTCCAGTGGTTCCGACGATATTGAACATCAGATGGAAATCGCTGCCGATGCCTTGCGCCTGCCGCCTTGGGACGCTTCCGTAGCCAATTTGTCCGGTGGTGAAAAGCGTCGCGTGGCGCTATGCCGCTTGCTGCTGTCCAAGCCGGATATGCTGCTGCTGGACGAGCCCACTAACCACCTTGATGCGGAAAGCGTGGAATGGCTGGAACAGTTTCTGGAGCGTTTTCCGGGCACCGTGGTGGCCGTCACGCACGACCGCTACTTCCTGGATAACGCCTGCGAATGGATTCTCGAACTTGACCGGGGCCATGGCATCCCTTGGAAGGGCAATTACACCTCCTGGCTGGAACAAAAAGAAAATCGCCTGAAGCAGGAAGAGGCGGCGGAATCCGCCCGCCAGCGCACCATCCAGAAAGAACTCGAATGGGTGCGTCAGAACCCCAAGGGCCGGCAGGCCAAGGCCAAGGCCCGCATGTCGCGCTTTGAGGAACTGTCTTCGCACGAGTACCAGAAGCGCAACGAGACTCAGGAAATCTTCATCCCCGTGGCTGAACGCCTGGGTAATGAGGTGATTGAGTTTGTGAATGTCAGCAAGGCATTCGGTGATCGACTGCTCATCGATGACCTCAGCTTCCGTATTCCGGCTGGCGCCATTGTCGGCATCATCGGCCCCAACGGCGCGGGCAAATCTACGTTGTTCCGCATGATTGCCGGACAGCAACAGCCCGATAGTGGTGAAGTCAAGATCGGCCAGACGGTGCAATTGGCCTATGTCGACCAGTCGCGCGATAACCTGCCCGACGACAAAACCGTGTTTGAAGCGATTTCCGACGGTTCCGACCTCATTACCGTGGGGCGTTTTGAAATGCCTGCGCGGGCCTATCTGGGGCGCTTCAACTTCCGCGGCGGCGACCAGAACAAGACGGTGGGCAAATTATCCGGCGGTGAACGCGGACGTCTGCACTTGGCCAGCACCTTAAGCAAGGGCGGGAACGTTCTGCTGCTTGACGAACCTTCCAACGACCTGGATGTCGAAACCTTGCGTGCGCTGGAAGATGCTTTGCTGGAGTTTGCAGGCACGGTTCTGGTTATCAGCCACGACCGCTGGTTTCTTGATCGTATTGCCACGCATATCCTGGCTTTTGAAGGCGATTCCCAGGTGGTGTTCTTTGAAGGTAACTACCAGGAATACGAGGCCGACAAGAAGCAGCGTCTGGGCGAAGAAGCCGCCAAGCCGCGTCGCCTGCGCTACAAGCCGTTGAAATAACCCACCCGAAAACCACCCGCAACAGGAGGCCCCACCATGCAGAAACCCCGTATTCTTGCCGCTCACGACTCCATGGTGTTGCTGGTCGATATGCAGGAGAAAATGTTGCCTGCCATCCACGACAGCGATCTGCTGGTAGCACGCGCTGAGCGCTTGCTATCAGCCGCCCGCATCTTAGGCGTGCCGGTGGTCGCAACAGAACACTGTGTTGAGAAAATCGGTGCAACAGACCCGCGTCTGGCGGGTTACACCGATTTGGTTCTGTATAAAGAACACTTCAACGCCACCCGTGAAACGGGGTTTGTGGAGCAGCTTCCGGTGGGGCGCCACAATGTGGTGGTAATTGGCACGGAAGCCCATGTTTGCGTACTGCAGACAGCATTGGGGCTGGCTCAGGCGGGTCTCACGCCCTGGTTGTTAAGCGACTGCGTGGGTTCACGCCGTGAAAGCGACCGGGCGGCTGCCTTGCAGCGCTGGCTTGCCAGCGGCGGCAATGTGGCCAGCAGCGAAATGGCCATGTTCGAGTGGCTGGGTTCGGCGCGTCATCCACAGTTTCGCGATGTGCTGGCCCTTATCAAGAATATTCCTGAATAGACCGGCCTTTCACGGTGGCAGATACAATTGTTTCTGCTACTTACTACTTGGGTGGTTTTCGAAAACCCTTCGAAGTACATCCTGCGGTAAGGTATCCACATCGATTTAGCAACATGGAGTACCAAAATGAAAACGCAAAAGCTAGTTCGTTTGGGCGCGGTAGCGATTCTGGCTGTCACGATGGCAGGCTGTTCCAGTTGGGACAGCATGAGTAGCCGTCAAAAAGCCACGGTAACCGGCGCAGGCATCGGTGGTGTGGCCGGCGCAGCCATTTCGGGTGGCGGCGTGCTAGGCACCGTAGGTGGAGCTGCCATTGGCGGCGTCATTGGCGACCAAGTTGGCAAGCGTTAAAGGCTGCTAAGCCACGGTAATCTCCAAGGCTGCAGAGTAACTTCCCCTCGCCGGTTCTTTACGAGCCGGCTTTTTTTTGCATGAATTATCATGTGGCCTTGATCAAGCCCGGCATCGTGGGCGTTGCAGGGCAGGGGAAAGGAGCAAGACAGCAGTGCTTACATCAACAGGAGGCGACGCCTGGCTGGCTCGCCGCGAAGCATGGCAGGCCCGGGCTGAAGACGCACGCGAGGCGGGCGACATCGATTACGCTCGGGTGATTCATTCAGCATCGTTCCGGCGCTTGCAGGGCAAGACGCAGATTCTTAACCTGGGCGACAGCGACTTTTATCGCACCCGCCTTACCCATTCTCTGGAAGTTGCGCAGATCGCTTCCGGTTTGGTCAAACAAGTGGCCAAGAGTCACCCGCAGCACCTGGCAACGGCTGTATTGCCGGATCGCAGCCTGATTCAGGCGATTGCCTGTTCCCACGACTTAGGCCATCCTCCCTTCGGTCATGGCGGTGAGGTAGCCTTGAATTACTGCATGCGTGAGCATGGCGGCTTTGAAGGCAATGGCCAGACGCTGCGTTTGCTCTCGCGGCTGGAGAATTTTTCTGAAAATGCCGGCGCCAATTTATCGCGTCGCGCTTTATTGGGGGTTTTGAAGTATCCGGCGGCGTATTCAAAGCTGTATCAGCCCGGTTTGGCGCCCCGCTTGCTGGATCGCCATTCGTTTCTGCGCTCTATCGACGTTTACGCCTCCACACCGCCTAAATGCTATCTGGATAGCGAGCATGATGTCGTCGAGTGGATATTGCAGCCCCTGGGCGCCCGGGATAAAGATGCCTTCATTTCGTGGCAACCGCGTGAGGGCAAGCATGGCCGCACCCTGCATCAATCGCTGGACTGCAGCATCATGGATGCCGCCGATGATATTGCCTACGGGGTACACGACTTGGAAGACGCCATTGCGCTCAGGCTGGTGGGTTCCGAGAGGTTTCGTGAGCAGGTGCCGCCTAGTGCCTGCGAAGCGTTTTTGAACACACTGAGTCAAAAATACCAAGGCGAGGCGCACGACCCCTACGACGCCATGGTGAATGGCTTGTTCGGCGATGGCAGTACGCGCAAGCGCTATATCAGCCGGCTGGTCAATTATTTTCTTATGGCCGCCCGCTTTGATGAAAAGCCGGAATTTGAAGAACCTTTGTTGCGTTACCGCTTGGTGCTTGACTCGGCCGCTCGCGATTTTCTCGGCGCCCTGAAGCAATTCATTATGGATGAAGTCATCCGTAGCGCCAGTGTGCAGCAGCTTGAGTTCAAGGGCCAGGGCATGGTGGTGTCGGTGTTTGAAGCTTTTGAATCAGAGCCCGAACGTCTTCTGCCCAGCGACATACTGGCGCGGTTTCGGCGCGCCGAAGGGTCGGCCCGCGTAATTTGCGATTACGTCGCAGGCATGACCGACATGCACTTGCTTAAAACCTATGAGCGCCTGTTTGCACCTCGCATGGGCTCGATATTCGACCGGCTTTGAAAGGCGGGTACAGCACCAGGTTCGGAGCAGTATGAACGGCGCACAGCAAAGCCTGTTTTGCACGGTGCCCCCAAGCCCCCGGCCTATCCCCGCAGGCTTTATCTCGTTCGTCCGGCCAAACCTTATTTTCCAGGCGGGGCGGTTTCAGGTTGCGGCATCTCAATTTTGACCTCCAGAACTTCCAGAGAGTCCTGGCGGTCAAGATTCACTTTGATGTCATTGGGGTCGATCTTCACATAGCGTGAAATGACTTCCACGAGTTCCTTCTGCAAGCGCGGCAGGTAGTCGGGCGTGACGCCCGTGCCGCGTTCGTTGATCAGAATCAGTTGCAGGCGGTCCTTCGCCACGCTTGCCGAAGTTTTCTTCTGGCCCAGCAGGAATGAAAGAAAGGACATATTTTATTTCCCCCCGAACAGGCGCTTGAAGAGTCCGGGTTTCTCGTATTCAGTAAAGCGCAGCGGCAGTTCTTCGCCCAGATAGCGGGAGATGACGTCTTGGTAGGCAGCCGCTACGTCGGTATCGCGCAGGTGGATGGCGGGAATCCCCTGGTTGGAAGCCTGTAGAACGGCTTCTGATTCAGGAATCACGCCGACCAGCTTGATGCGCAGAATGTCTTCGATATCCTGCAGCGACAGCATTTCACCGTCCGCCACGCGCTTAGGGCTGTAGCGGGTCAGTAGCAGGTATTCCTTGATGGGTTCTTCGCCCCGTTCAGCGCGCCGTGACTTGGCGGAAAGTATGCCCAGAATGCGGTCGGAATCCCTGACGGACGACACTTCCGGGTTGGTGACGACAATCGCGTCATCGGCGAAATACGAAGCCATAAGGGCGCCGGTTTCAATGCCGGCAGGGGAGTCGCAAATGATGTACTCAAAACCCATGTTGGCCAGTTCATCAAGAACTTTTTCCACGCCTTCCTTGGTCAGTGCATCTTTGTCGCGAGTCTGCGAAGCGGGCAGGATGAACAGGTTTTCCAGTTGCTTGTCGCGGATCAGAGCCTGGTTCAGCGTCGCTTCACCTTGGATCACATTGACGAAGTCATAGACGACGCGGCGCTCGCACCCCATGATGAGGTCAAGGTTGCGCAGCCCGACGTCGAAATCGATGACCACGGTTTTGTGGCCCCGCATTGCCAGACCAGCAGAAAAGCTTGCGCTGGTGGTCGTCTTGCCGACGCCGCCTTTGCCAGATGTCACCACAACGATTCGCGCCATGACGATTGAATTCCTATAGTTCGATAGTTTACGTAATCGTAAAGCAAAAAACGGCCGGCCCTCAGTTGGCCGACCCCCTTAGTTGCCCAATGATTCAATTTGCAAGCTTTCGCCACTGAGACTGATGATGGCGGGCTTGTTCTTCAGGGCCGGTTCAAGCCCGGTTTCAATGACTCGGTACACCCCTGCAATGGCCACGAGCTCCGGGTCAAGTTCAGTGGTAAAGATGCGTGCGTTGCTGTCGCCACGTGCGCCTGCCATGGCTTTGCCACGCATGGGCCCGTAAACATGGATGTTGCCGTCTGCGATCACTTCGGCGCCTCGGCTGACCATGCCGATGACGATGAGGTCGGTGCTGCGCGCATAGACACGTTGCCCAGAGCGTAGGGGACGGTTAACAATCATGGCCGCCGGGGCGGGTTCGGCAAGGGTTGGGGCAGGCTGTGACGCCGCAGCTTGTTCGCTAGGGGCCTCGGCCGCAGGCGTGCTGTTCGTTGCCTTTTCCGGAATGACGGCTGCTGCGGGAACTTCGTGTTCCGGAGCAGGAGCCGCGGCGGGGCGGGTGGGGGCGCCACCGAGTTCGACTGCGGGCAAGCCTGCAGCTACGGCGGCTTCGCGCTGCTCACCTGTGGCGACCACACCCACTGGATGCAGACTGTGCTCGCGTAAGGCCTCAATCAGCGTGGGCCAGTCGACTGGCGACTCGATGCGGCTGGCATCCACCACCACCGGTTCGTCTTCAAAAAAGGCGCCGGCATCGTTCATGCGTTTGGCCAGGGCGTCTAGCAGGGCGCTGGTGTCGGCTTCATGCAGAACAACGCGTATGGCGTACAGCGTGGCGCTTTTGAAGTCGAGCGGCTGCGCCCCCTTGCGTGGAGGATTCTGCTTGCTCACTTGTTCTTGCCCCATGAGTCCTTCAGGGTGGTGGCCCGATTCAGTACAGGGCGTTCGATGCTGGACTCTTCGCGATCGGCGGTGAAATAGCCCAACCTTTCGAATTGCCATGTCGCGCCGGGTTCCGCCTGTATGGAGGGTTCCAACCATGCTTGAACCACCTGGCAAGAGTCAGGGTTCAGGGCGGCGATGAAGTCTTGGTCTCCGGCATCGGGGTGGGGCTCAAGGAACAGACGGTCGTAAAGCCGGATTTCAGCGCTGATGGCTTCAGCAGCGTTCACCCAGGTGATATTCCCCTTGACCTTGACGGAATCCGCGCCCGGCGTGCCGCTTTTGGTGTCCGGTAGGTACTCGGCATGGACTTCAATGACTTCGCCTGCTTCATTCTTTACGAAGCCGGTGCATTCGACGATGTACCCGTACTTGAGCCTGACCTTATTGCCCGGGAAAAGCCGGAAGTATTTTTTGGGTGGTTCTTCGCGGAAGTCGTCGCGTTCGATCCAGAGCTCACGCCCGAACGAGAACTGGCGTACGCCGGCTTCGGGGTTGTGCGGGTTGGCAGGCGCCTGGCAAGGCTCGCTGCTGCCTTCCGGGTAGTTGGTGATGACCAGTTTGAGCGGGTCGAGTACCGCCACGGCGCGTGGAGCGATCGGGTCGAGATCGTCGCGTAAGGCTTGCTCCAGCACGCTGTAATCAATGCGTGAATCGGCCTTGGTCACGCCCAGGCGTTCGCAGAACAAGCGGATGGCGGCTGGTGTGTAGCCGCGACGGCGCAGACCAGCCAATGTGGGCAGGCGTGGGTCGTCCCAGCCATTGACGTGGCCGTCGCGCACCAGTTGCAGCAGCTTGCGCTTGCTGGTGACCACATAGCTGAGGTTCAGGCGAGCGAACTCTGTTTGCTGCGGCAGCGGGTGCAACAGCATGTCCAGTTCGGCCAAGCGCTCGAGAATCCAGTTGTAGAAGGGGCGCTGATCTTCAAATTCCAACGTGCAGAAACTGTGGGTAATGCCTTCCAGGGCATCTTCCACCGGATGGGCCCAGGAATACATCGGGTAGATGCACCATTGGTCGCCCGTGCGATGGTGGGTGGCGTGACGAATACGGTAAAGCACCGGGTCGCGCATATTGATGTTGGGCGAAGCCATGTCGATGCGGGCTCGCAGACACAGGCTGCCATTGGGGTGCTTGCCGTCGCGCATTTCACGCAGCAGTTGCAGGGACTCTTCCGCAGGGCGGTCGCGCCAGGGAGAGTCTTTGCCGGGCTCGGTGAGGGTGCCGCGCATGGCGCGGATTTCATCCGGGCTCTGTTCGTCGACATAGGCATGGCCGGCTTGCACCAGTGCTTCGGCAAACTCGTACATATAGCCGAAGTAGTCGCTGGCGAAATACAGGTTGTCTTCGTCCTGGAATTTCCAGTCGAAGCCTAGCCATTTCACCATGTCGATGATGGCATCTACGTATTCCTGCTCTTCTTTTTCGGGGTTGGTGTCGTCGAAGCGCAGGTGACAGGCGCCTTGATAGTCGTTTGCCAAGCCGAAGTTCAGGCAAATGCTTTTGGCGTGGCCGATGTGCAGATAGCCGTTGGGCTCTGGCGGAAAGCGGGTGCGGATACGCGCAGGGTCGGGGGTACCTTGCCTTTGCACTGAGGCCGGGCCGGGCCGCCCGGCCCACAATTTTTGCGCATGGCGGCCTTCAGCCAGATCTTTTTCGATAAGGGTGCGCAGGAAGTTGGAAACCGCGCCTGGGCTGGGTACAGAACTCATACAGGAAGACGCCAATACTTAAAAGAGAGATAAATGCCAAAGTAAGCATTTTGCCACGTTCGTCAAGGTTTGCCCCGCGGGCATGGTCAGAATGTGGCTTGTCGCTTTACACTGGCGGCCATTATGACCCACTTGGCGCTCTGGATCTCGCAGGCACAGTTTTTCGTGAGCCTGTCGTTCATGCTGCTTTTTCTCCTGCTGGAGATCGGCTTGGCGTGGGCGTTGGTGTATTTCAAGCTCCGCTCTCTGGGAGGCGATAGCCGCTGGTTGGAGGCCTATCGTTTCTGGGTACGTGTTTTCGCCATGGCGTTTATCGTGGCGTTCGGCGCGGCTGTGCCCGTGATGATCCAATTTGGCAGTTTGTGGCCCATGCTGATGGAGCGAGTCGGGAATGTCGCCGGCCCTTTGCTGGCTGTGGCAGTGCTGTCCGTTTTTCTGTTCAAATCCTGTTTCGTGGGCGTGATGCTGTTCGGGCAAAGGCATATATCGCCTCGTCTGCACGCGACGCTTGTGGTCGTGGTAGCGGCAGGGGTCACGCTTGCCACTTTGTGGCCCGTCATGTTGTTTGCTTGGCTGCGCACCCCTGCGGGGGCGGTGTATTCCAACGGCCAATACGTTGTGACCGACTGGTTCAGCGTGTTCTTCAATCCTTCATTCCCTTGGTATGCCAGCCTGCTCATTCTGCTAGCTCTAGCTATAGCTTGCCTGTTCATGCTGGGCGTGGCGGCTTTGCAGGGGGTATGGCGTGCTTGGGGCGAGCCGGAACAAGCCGTTTTCAATGTTTCGGTGCGAGCGGCGGTCATGTCATTGCTGGCACTGGCGGTGGTATCCATTCTGGCCGCACGCGCGCTGGCGGTTCATGAGCCGGGCCGGGCCGCCGCTGCAATGGGATATTGGCAGTCGGCAGGGCAGCCCAGCGTGGCGATTCTGGCGGTACCCGATGCACACGGTACGGGTGACCGTTGGGCCTGGCGATGGCACGGGGTAGGCGGCGGTTTTCTAGCCCGGGATGCTGACGGCGGTTACCGGGGCTTGGATCAGTTTTCCGGCATGGCGCCGCCCGCAGGGCTGACGTTCTGGACCCTCCGTCTGGCTGTATTGGGTACGGCAATGCTGTTGCTGGTCGCCGCGATCGGCTGGTGGCGTGTACGCGCCCACGGGGGCGATCCGCAAGCGCTGTCGCGGTGGCTTTTACATGCTTTGGTGCTTGCGGGTTTTGGCAGCGGGTTGGTGGCCGTGCTGGGCTTTGCGCACGTCTTTATGGGGGCTCATCCCTATGCTGTGGCGGGGACGGTGACGCAGAGCGAAGTGCTTGCCGATGTCTCTGTGGCCTCGCTACTCGCTGGGGGGCTGGCGTTGTTGGCCGTGTACATACTGTGCATGGCGGGTTTTCTCCAGTTGTTATGGCATTACATGCGCTATGGCGTAGTGCCTATCGCACGTCATCGGGGTCGAGCATAAGAGTAGATATATGGTAGATACCCTCGCTTTAGCGCTGGGGCTAAATCCACAAGCCCCCGAATTCTGGTTACCGCTGGCCTTCATGGCGCTGCTGTTCATCGTGGTGCTGGCGGGAACGGTGCTTGATGGCTTCGATATCGGGGTGGGGTGTCTGAGCGTATTCGCGCCCGCACATCTCAAGCCGCGTATGTTGGCCTTACTCAGCCCGTGGCGGGATGCCAACGAATTCTGGCTGTTTTTGGGCTTGGGGCTGTTTATGGCAGCCTTTCCTCTGGCCTGGGGCCGCATCATGAGCGAGCTGTATCTGCCGGTCACGCTACTGGCAGTTGGTACGCTGCTACGTTCTGTAGGCTTCGAGCTGCGTCTGCGCGCGCCTCGCGAGTTGCAAGCCTATTGGACAGGCCTGTTCGGGCTGGGCGCGTTGTTGGCCGCCATGTCTCATGGTTTGCTGCTGGCCAAAATGGCCTGGCTGGCTCAGGGGGGGGTCGGGCATGTGTGGTTTGCGGTATTTACCGCAGCCTGTGCCGTGGCCGCTTATTGTTTGCTGGGAGCTTCCTGGCTCATCATGAGGGAAGGCGGCGAATTGCGCGCCCGCGCCATTTTCTGGGCGCGGCGTTGCGTGCGGTGGGCGGCAGCCGGGGTGGTGGGCGTGTCGGTGGTGCTGGCGATGGGGCATCCCGGGATTTTCCTGAAATGGAGCGGCAGCGGGGTGCGCGGGGGGGTGGCAGGTTTCTGGGTTTGCATGCTGGCAGCCTTTATTTGCACAGAAATGCGCTTACAACGCATGATCAACACCAGCTTTCGCAATACGGCACTGCCTTTTGTGCTGACGCTGCTGGTTTTTTGCATGACGTTCGGCGGCCTGGCGTACAGTTTCTTCCCTTATCTGGTGGTGGATGAGCTCACCATCTGGGATGCCGCGGCTGCAACTGAATCATTGCAGCTGGTGCTGGTGGGTGTAGCGGTTGTTTTGCCGATTGCGCTGGTCTTCAACACCCGGGTCTATTGGCGCATGTTCGGTTTGTCGATGCCGCCTGAGCCTCCGGAATTCGGGCGCTGAAGCGGCAGGCTGATTTTTACTTGCAGTCCGCCGCCTTCAGCATCATCCAGGCTTAGCGTGCCGCCATGGGCGCGGGTAATCATGTCGGCCAATGCCAGGCCCAGCCCGACTGAACCCGTGCGTGTCCGCGCTTCGTCCAGGCGCGAAAACGGCCGCAAAGCCTCGGCGCGGCGTTCCTTGGAGATGCCTTCTCCATGATCGCGCAGAGTCAGCACGGCGTTCTGCCGTTCTTGCGTCAGGGAAATTTCCACCGGCGGTTTGCCGTGGTTGAAGGCGTTGGTGACAAGATTATCAATCAGTCGTCCCAATGCAAGTTCGTCGGCAGGCAGAATCAGGTCTTCTTCCGGCATACGCAGCAGGCGCACGTCGCGCCCGGCCTGTTGCCATGTTGCGACACGTTCTTCCAGCCAGGGGCGCACAGGAAGGGGCACATAATGGTATGAACCCTGGTCGGAACCCCTGACGTAGTTGATGAATTGGTCGATCATGCGCTGCATATCCTGGACGTCCTGACGCATGCCGTCTTTCAAGTTGGGGTCATCCGTCATTTCTATCCGCAGCCACATGCGTGATAACGGGCCTTTTAAATCGTGCGGCAGGCCTGCAAGTAGTGTGCGTTGTACTGCGGCAGATTCCGCCAGGGTGTCCAGCATGGCGTTGAAACGCTCTCCCAGGCTGCGCGTTTCGGAGGGGCCGGAGGGCACGACGCGCTGGGGTTGGCCGGCGGCCAGCTGGTCGGCAGCCTGGGCCAAGCGTGTCAGGGGACGGGTGATATGCCAGGCGAAAGCGGCTGAAGCCAGTAGCAATAGCGCCATGCCAGACAGCCAGACAATCACCATGGGGGTGGCGACAGGCCGCGTGATGCGATCCAACGGAATCACCAGCCATTCTCGCGAACGGACGTTCTCCTCAACGCCCGGCGCTTCAATCAGCGAGATGTACAGGCGTGGCTCGGGGCCGCGCGACAAAGCGACGCGGGCGTCATCATCTAGCCGTTGGTTGAGCGCTTCGACAAAGTCGCGCAAGTTGCGGCGAATATCGTCGGGCGGCGGGGGGCGGTTCGAGTCATCATGAGCACGGTGGCGACGACGTTCCAGGCTGGCATTAGCAGGCAATGAACGCGACCACAGCCGCCATTGGTTCTGCGACGCGTCGCGTACGAAGTCGGGCCGTTGCTCTGAGGGGATTTCCGCCAGTGCGGCCCGCAGGGTGCGGATAGTGGTGGCTGTCAGCTCAACGGAAATATCTTCAGTGAACTGTTTGCGGTAATGGCTGACAGTTGCGAATGTGGCTGCTTGCACCAGCACAATGGTGCCCAGCGTGAGCAGCAACATGCGGGCACGCAGGGAACGGGGGAGGAGGGATCGCCAGGCGGGCATGGAGTTTGCGCTTAGGGAGAGAAGCGATAGCCCACACCCCAGACGGTTTGTATCCAGCGGGGTTGTTTTGGGTCGTCTTCCAAGGCGCGGCGTAGTCGGAGTACAGCAATGTCGATGGCGCGGTCGTTGCGTTCGCCTTCTTCATCATCGCGTGCCAGAGCCAAAAGACGCTCACGCGACAACGGTTTACCCGGGTTGCTGATCAGGGCTTCCAAAAGGTTGACCTCACCGCCTGTCAGTTTGATTAGGGTGTCGCCACGATGCAGTTGCCGGGTGACGGGGTTGAACACGAACGGGCCGAAGCTGACGGGTTTATCTTTGATGAGTGCCGACGCCCCTTTTTTGCGGCGCAGTACCGCTTCGATGCGGGCCAGCAGTTCACGGGGGTCAAAGGGTTTGCCGAGATAATCGTCAGCGCCGGCCTCCAGCCCGATGATGCGATCGACGGTTTCATCTTTGGCCGTGAGGAGGATAATAGGAATATCCTCGCCTTGCTGGCGCAGTCGGCGGCAGGCTTCGGCGCCATCGCCGTCCGGCATCATGCGGTCCAGCACGATGAGATCCGGGCTGTAGCGCTGAATACGGGCTTCCAGATCGCTGGCGTTGGGGGCGAGCAAAGTGTCGTACTGATGGCGGTTCAGGTAGTCGGCCAACAGTTGCAACAGGGCTGGGTCGTCGTCCACGACAAGGACTTTGGTATGTGGCTTTTCCATGGAGGTCAAGTTTACTCTTGCGATGCCGATGCGCCATGACTTGGAAACGGATTGAAATCGTCTCTTGCGTATTAGGGGCGGGCATGGCGCTATTTGCCGGCTGCGCCAGCGTCAACAGTGATACCACTCGGCAGACGCCGCCAGAACGCGATGCAGGCGCTCCAGCCGATGAATTAGCAGCCACTGCGACCAGGGGCAGGGAACTGCCGTTACAGGCCCGTGGGGCGTCCCACCAGGCGTCTGACATAGGCTATGGGTTTGAAGAGCCGTTTGTACCGGATATTCCAGCTTCCTATTTCTGGAGTCCCGAGGACGGTTTGCGTTTGCGAACGTTCGATTATGCGCGCCACTTTGCCATTTCCAGACACTCTACCGGCTTGCTGGGTGGGTTTGAGAAAGTCGGGGTGGAAACGCCAGAGACACGCTGGCAGCCCAAGCCGGATAGCGGCGGGTGGCAGGCCGGTACCGCGCAATGGCGAGCCAGCTTGGGTGAAGCCACTGACTTTGCTTTGGGCAGCAGCGAGATCGTAACGCCGGGCTGGAATGAGAGCCTGAAACTCGGCGGCATCCAATTCAGGCAAGGCGTTCCCGCTCCGGCCGATCAGGCACCGCAATGGAATTATTCCATGGCGCTTGGGGTGGTAGATCAATCCGCCGCCAATGCTTCAGACCTGACTTTTGGCCCGGCTGCAGGCCGTTTTGCATTGAATTACGAATACAGCCCGACGGTGAAGCTGGTGACTCATGCCGAGGCTGCAGACGACTTGGTGACATCCGAGGTGGGCGGGCAATATGACTTGGGAAGCTGGGGCCGCTGGCAGTCGGGCTTTGCTCATTCCAGCATGGGAGGCAATCAAGGATGGCGTTACCGGGCGTTGGCGGATTTTGATCTTGCCGACGATTGGACCGTGAGTTGGGCGGGAGAACGCCGCACGGATGGCTTTATGGATGTGAGTCGCTATGCCGCCGGTGCAGGCTTGGCGGGCGGCGAGCGGCAGCGTTGGGCGGCTTCCTGGAATGTGGGCACTTGGGGGCAATGGTCGGGCAGCTTCGAGACGGCTCGAGACAAGTTAGGCACTCAGAAGCGTCGTTTCAGGGTGCGTCAGCAGTTTTGGTATAGCCCGAATCTGCGCATCGGTATCCACGCAGAGCGCGAAACAGTGGCAGACGACTATGATATAGGGCTACGTTTCTCCGTCCCCCTGTATTGAATCCGCATGTCCACCCCTTTGGAAACCCTGCAACGCGTCTTCGGCTACGAAGCATTTCGTGGCGAGCAGCAAGCCATTATCGACACATTGCTGGCAGGCGGCGATGCCCTTGTGCTCATGCCTACCGGTGGGGGGAAATCCCTTTGCTACCAGATTCCTGCCTTGTTGCGCCGGGGTACCGGCATTGTGGTGTCGCCCCTGATCGCCCTCATGCAAGACCAGGTAGACGCCTTGCGTGAATTGGGCGTGCGTGCGGCATATCTGAATTCATCGCAGGACTGGCGGGAGGCGCGCGAAGTCGAACGACAAATGCTGGATGGCGAACTCGACCTGCTTTATGTGGCGCCGGAACGCTTGCTCACCGACCGCTGCATGGATTTGCTGAGCCGATCACGTATTGCCTTATTTGCCATTGACGAGGCTCACTGCGTGTCTCAGTGGGGGCATGATTTCCGCCCTGAGTATCTGGGTTTGTCGGTGTTGCATGAACACTGGCCGGACGTCCCCCGCATTGCGCTGACGGCCACTGCAACCGGCACGACGCGCGAGGAAATCGCCCGGCGGCTTGCTCTCGAAAATGCCGCGCATTTTGTGTCGAGCTTCGACCGGCCAAATATTCTGTACCGCATTGTTGAGAAAAACGAGGTCAAGCGCCAGTTGCTGGCCTTCATCCGTGAGGAACACATGGGCGACAGCGGCATTGTGTACTGCCTATCGCGTTCCCGGGTGGAAGATATCGCCGCCTTCCTGTCGCAAAACGGCATCCCGGCGCTGCCCTATCATGCGGGGATGGATGCGGCGCGACGCGCCGAACACCAAGCCAGGTTTTTGCGTGAAGAAGGGCTGGTCATGACGGCCACGATTGCCTTTGGCATGGGCGTCAACAAGCCGGATGTGCGCTTTGTGGCTCACGTCGATCTACCCAAGTCGGTGGAAGGTTACTACCAGGAAACGGGCCGGGCGGGGCGCGATGGCGAACCGGCCACCGCCTGGATGGCTTACGGCTTGCAGGACGTGGTGCAGCAGCGCCGCATGATTGATGAATCCAATGGCGATGAACAGTTCAAGCGCCGTTCGGGCCGCCAACTGGATGCCATGCTGGGGCTGTGCGAAACCGTCGATTGCCGCCGCCAGCAGTTATTGGCTTACTTTGGCCAGAATATTCAGCCTTGCGGGAATTGCGATACCTGTCTGGAACCGCCCGAATCCTGGGATGGCACGGTGGCTGCCCAGAAACTGCTATCAGCGATTTTCCGGCTGTGGCGCGAACGCGGCCAGCGCTATGGCGCCGGCCACATCATTGACATACTGCGCGGCAAGCTGACGCCCCGAGTGCGCGAACAAGGACACGATACCTTGAGCGTTTTTGGTGTGGGCGCCGACCTCTCCGACCAGGCTTGGCGCGGGGTGTTGCGCCAGCTGCTGGCCAAGGGGCTGGTCGCAGTGGATTTTGAAGGGCATGGCACGTTGATGCTGACTGACGACAGCCGTTCGGTGCTAAAAGGCGAAACCGTTCTGATGTTACGCCGCGAGGTTGCCCGCGCCACGACCAAGGCGAGTACGCGGCGGCAAGCGGCCGCTGATACTGCGCTGGAACCCGACGAGCTGGAACGCTTCGAGGCTTTACGCGCTTGGCGTGCTTCGGTGGCCCGTGAGCATGGTGTGCCCGCCTACGTTATTTTCCACGACGCCACCCTGCGCGAAGTGGCACGCCGCAACCCGCAAACGCTGGGTGAACTGGCACATGTGCATGGGGTAGGCGTGCGCAAGCTGGAAGCCTATGGTGAGGCTTTATTGGGGTGTGTGGCCGAAGTCTGAAAAAACTCTGAATAAGCCACTGCACGGCATGTGTCTTTGGCGGCGGTGGGCCTTCCGCCAAAGGATTTCAGAGGCAACTTAGAAGAGTTCTGCGCTGCCGCTGCCTGCGCCCGTGGGAGGTGTCAGGCCCAGGTGCTGCCATGTGGCGCGCGTGGCGATGCGCCCGCGTGGAGTGCGCTGCAGAAAGCCGGTTTGAATCAGATACGGTTCGATGACATCTTCGATTGTGTCGCGCTCTTCGCCAATCGCTGCAGCTAGGCTATCGACCCCAACCGGGCCGCCGTCGAATTTATGCACAATGGCTTCCAGCAGCTTGCGGTCCATGAGATCCAGCCCCATAGGGTCAACCTCTAGCATGGTGAGTGCGGCCGAGGCGGTTTCGGTGTCAATACGGCCCTCGGCCTTGACCTCGGCATAATCGCGTACACGGCGCAGCAGACGGTTGGCAATGCGTGGTGTGCCACGCGAACGGCGGGCGATTTCTGCGGCGCCTTCCCGGCTGGCGCCGGCGTTCAGCAACCGGGCGCTGCGTTCAACGATCTGGGCGAGATCTTCAGCTGAATAAAATTCCAGCCGCGACACTATGCCGAAGCGGTCGCGCAGAGGGTTGGTCAGCATGCCGGCCCGCGTTGTGGCGCCCACCAGGGTGAACGGCTGCAAGTCGATTTTTACGCTGCGTGCTGCCGGGCCTTCGCCAATCATGATGTCGATCTGGAAGTCTTCCAGCGCGGGGTAAAGGATTTCCTCCACCACCGGCGACAGCCTGTGGATCTCGTCAATAAACAGTACGTCGTTCTTTTCGAGGTTGGTGAGCAAGGCGGCAAGATCGCCGGGGCGCTCAAGCACCGGGCCGGATGTTTGGCGCAGTTGCACGCCCATTTCGTGGGCGACGATGTGGGCTAGCGTGGTTTTGCCCAGGCCCGGCGGCCCGAACAGCAGAACGTGATCAAGGGCTTCCTGGCGTGCGCGCGCAGCCTGAATGAAGATTTCAAGCTGTTCTCGCACCCGCTGCTGCCCGATGTATTCCTGTAGGGCGCGCGGGCGCAGGGCGCGTTCTATGGAGTCTTCGTTAGGGGAAGCGCTCTGGGGGGTGACGATGCGCTCGGGCTGGGCCGCGGGCGCCAGGGCGTCGGAGTGTATGGCCATGAAAGCAGCTGTTTATATTTACAGGAATAGACGCCCTAGTATAGAACGCCGGAGAGGGGCTGGATACGTTTGGAAGAGCGGTAAAAAGGCGGGAAGGGTCAAGCGGCACCAATCCTTCATATATCATGGAGGTAATTTTATAAGTTGGAGCGGAAACCGGAATGTCCCTTGCTTTGCCTAAATTTCAAGATGTCCAGGAAGCGGCTGAGCGCCTGCGCAGTGTTGCGCATCGCACTCCCGTACTGACATCTCAAACACTTAACGGCCGTCTGGATGCCGAAGTTTTCTTCAAATGTGAAAACCTGCAACGGGTAGGCGCCTTTAAGTTCCGTGGTGCTTACAACGCCATAGCCAAGTTAAGCCAAGCCGAGCGAGCCGCAGGGGTTGTGACCTATTCTTCCGGCAACCATGGGCAGGCCATTGCCCGCGCCGCCCGGACATTAGGGGTGACCGCCACAATTGTTATGCCGTTGGATGCGCCCAAGGCCAAACGCAATGCAGCAGCTAGCTACGGCGCGCGCATTATTCCCTACGATCGTGAAACCGAGAGTCGTGAACAGGTTGCGCAGGATCTGGTGGAAAAAGAAGGGCTCACCCTGATCCCGCCGTTTGATCATGCGGACGTGATCGCCGGGCAGGGCACGGCTGCGATGGAGCTTATCGAAGACGTAGGCGGGCTGGATGCGCTGTTCGTGCCCTTAGGCGGCGGCGGGTTGTTGGCGGGTTCTCTGCTCTCCGCCCATGCGTTGGCGCCGGAATGCCTGGTGTACGGTGTGGAGCCTCAGGCGGGAAATGATGGCCAGCAATCCTTCAACAAGGGCGAAATCGTACGTATCGACCCGCCTCGTTCGATTGCGGATGGTGCGCTGACTCAGGCATTGGGTGAACTCACCTTTCCCATTATCGAGCGCTACGCTCACGATATTCTTTCCGTTCCTGATGAAAAGCTCGTGGCCGCCATGCAATTTTTTGCCGAGCGCATGAAGCTTGTGGTGGAGCCGACCGGCTGCTTGGGCGCGGCGGCAGTGCTGCGCGAAATTGTGCCGGTGCGCGGCATGCGGGTGGGTGTGATTCTCAGTGGCGGAAATGTGGATCTCGCCAGCTATGCGGCCTATATGGCGCAAGAGGTATAAAAAATGGGGCGCGTGAACGAACGGCGCCCCAATTTTTTAGCGCGCCATGGATTTCAGCGCCAAGCGAATGCCTTCCGCCACGTCTACGTCAGCGGGCAAGGCTTTGAGCGCTTTCTGAGTTTCGGCGCTGGAATAGCCCAAAGAAAGTAGGGCGTTAAGAATATCCGACTGCCCGCCTGCAACGGGCGTAGCGGCTATGCCAATATCCGCTCCCAGTTTGCCGCGCAGTTCCAGCAGCAAGCGTTCGGCGGTTTTCTTGCCGATGCCCGGTACTTGAGTCAGTCGCCCGGTTTCCTGCAGCGTGATGGCGCTGGAAAGCTCTTCCACGCTCATGCCGGATAGCACTGCTAAAGCAATGCGTGCCCCGACCCCGGTTACCTTGATGAGTGCACGAAATGCGCTGCGCTCAGCTTTGGAAGAAAATCCATACATAATGTGAGCGTCATCGCGCACTTGCAGATGGGTGTGCAGGGTGACCTGAGCGCCGACGTCCGGCAGTTTGTAAAGCGTGCTCATAGGCACGTCGATCTCGTAGCCAATGCCGCCCACGTCTATACAGATGGTAGGCGGGTTCTTTTCCAGCAATGTGCCGTGTATGCGTCCGATCATGGGGTTCTCTCAGGGCGTAGTCATGTGTCAGCCCAGCAGGCGGCCGTTGCGTATGCGCCGCATGCTGCTCTGGCCAAGATGGCCTTGAGCCAGGGTGGCGGCCAACGGCTGGGTATGAGCATGGCAAATGGCGCAGGCCAGGGCGTCGGCGGAGTCTGCGGAGGGCAGGCCGTTGAGGGCCAGCAGGCGCTGAACCATGTGCTGGACTTGTTCTTTGGCGGCCCGGCCCGTGCCGACTACTGCTTTCTTGACTTGTAGCGCCGTGTATTCGTGAACTTCCAACCCTGAGTCGGCCAAGCCGCACATGGCGGCGCCGCGTGCTTGGCCCAATAGCAGGGTAGAAGTCGGGTTGGTGTTCAGAAAGACCTTTTCCATGGCCGCGATATCGGGCTGGTGTTGCCCGGCCACTTCACGGATGTTGTCCAGGATGGTCTTGAGGCGAGCGGCCAGACTAAGGTTGCTGGGCACGACAATAGTGCCGCTGGCTACGTAATGCAGCCGCGGGCCGTGGACGTCGATGACACCAAAGCCCGTGCGCCGCAGGCCAGGGTCGATGCCCAGAATACGCATCAGTGGCGGAAGTGGCGGGTGCCGGTAAACACCATCGGTATGCCACGCTCGTCGGCGGCGGCGATAACTTCGTCGTCGCGTATGCTGCCACCCGGTTGAATTACACAGCCCGCTCCGGCATCGACCACGACATCCAGACCGTCGCGGAAGGGGAAGAAGGCGTCGGAAGCGACAGCGGAACCTGCCAGAGACAGGCCGGCGTTCTGAGCCTTAATGGAAGCAATGCGGGCGGAGTCTACCCGGCTCATTTGGCCCGCGCCTACGCCAAGTGTCATACCGCCGCCGGCGAAGACGATGGCGTTGGATTTCACGTATTGCGCCACTTTCCAGGCGAAGCGGAGATCCTGCATTTGGGCCTCGGTAGGCTGCAGCTTAGTCACGACGCGGAAGTCGGCGTCAGGCACGCGGAAATCATCGGGGTTCTGCACCAGCCAGCCGCCGCCCACGCGTTTTACATCAAAGGCGTTGTGACCGTCGCCCAGCGGTATCTGCAATAGGCGTACGTTTTTCTTGGCTGCGAATACCGTCATAGCCTGGGAAGAGTATTCGGGTGCCAGAACCACTTCGACAAATTGATTGCTGATCGCTTCTGCGGTGGCGCCGTCGATGGGGCGGTTGAAGGCGATGATGCCGCCGAATGCGGACGTCGGGTCGGTCTTGAACGCCTTTTCATAGGCTTCCAGGGGCGTCGCACCAATTGCGACGCCACACGGATTGGCGTGTTTGATGATGACGCAGGCGGCGGACTCGAAGCCACGCACGCATTCCCAGCCGGCATCGGCGTCAGCAATATTGTTGTAGGACAGTTCTTTGCCCTGCAACTGGGTGTAGCTGCCCAGCAGGCCGGGAGCTACGGAAGGGTCGACGTAGAAAGCAGCTTTTTGGTGCGGGTTTTCGCCATAGCGCAGTACTTGATTCTGCTTGAGCTGCAGGGTCAGGACGCGTGGCCAGTCATTGCGTTCCGCCGGTTGGTCTTGTTCAGGCTCATTGCTCACAAGGCTGCTGAGGTAGCTGGCGATTGCACCGTCGTAGGCGGCGGTGTGAGCATAGACCTTGGCGGCAAGTTCCAGGCGCAAGCCGTATGAAGGCGCGCCTTGTGGCCCGTCCATTTCAGCCAGCACACGGCGGTAGTCGGCAGGGTCGATGACCACAGTGGCGCCGCCCACCTGCGTGCCGTGATTCTTTGCGGCGGCGCGCAACATGGCAGGCCCGCCGATATCAATGTTTTCGATGGCGTCTGCGAAGGTGCAGCCCGCCTTGGCGATCGCTTCACGAAACGGGTACAGGTTCACAACCAGCAGGTCGATGCGCTCGATGCCGTGTTCTTCCAGTGCCTGCATGTGTTCAGCACTGTCGCGGCGGGCCAGCAGACCACCGTGAATTTTTGGGTGCAGCGTCTTGACGCGACCGTCAAGAATTTCGGGGGAACCCGTGTGCTGAGCGACTTCCGTTACCTTGACGCCGGACTCGGCCAGCAGCTTGGCCGTTCCACCAGTAGAAAGAATACGCACGCCACGGCTGACAAGCGCCTGGGCGAAATCGACAATGCCCGACTTGTCGGATACAGAAAGGAGGGCGGTCTGGATTTTCATGTGATTTCAGTGAAGGAAGAAAGAATCAGGGTTGCAGGTCGTGAGCCAGCAGTTTCTTGCGCAGCGTGCTGCGGGTAATACCCAGCATAGTGGCGGCTTTGGATTGATTGCCGTTGGACTTTTCCAAGGCGACCTGCAGAACCGGGCGCTCAACGCAGGTCAGGACCATGGCGAGCATGTCGCGGGGCTCGGAGTCGCCCAGATCCGTGAAGTAGCGCTCAAGTTGGGCACGCACGGATTGTTCCAGGGGATTGATGTGGCTCATGATAAGGAAGTGCTCTAGTTGCGGTTCACGCTGCAATGGCGTGAATCTCTATGGTTTCATTGGTGGAGAATTGGTCGAGCCAAGACTGCAGTGCTGCAACCTGATCTCGAGTTGTTTCACTTTTGTTGATGCGTTGTCGCAATTGCTCTGCCTGGGGGAGGCCTTCAACATACCAGCCGATGTGCTTGCGGGCGGTGCGCACACCCGTATATTCGCCATAGAACTGGTAGTGATCTTCCAGGTGATCCAGCAGGCAGTGCCGGAGTTCGCCCCAAGTAGGCGGCGCCAGGCGCGTTCCCGTTGCCAGGTAATGGCTGATCTCGCGGAAGATCCAGGGCCGACCCTGTGCGGCGCGGCCGACCATGACGGCATCGGCCCCCGTATACTCTAATACCTCGCGCGCCTTTTCGGGACTATCGATATCCCCATTAGCGATAACAGGGATATCGAGGTTGAGTTTGACTTCGCGAATAGTGTCGTATTCCGCCTCGCCTCGGTAGAGGTCGCAGCGCGTGCGGCCGTGCAGGGTCAGGGCGGCAATGCCGATATCCTGAGCGAGCTGCCCGATGCGTACGGCATTACGCGAAGCGTGATCCCAGCCGGTGCGGGTTTTGAGTGTTACGGGGACATCGTAGGGGCGGCAGGCTGCCACGACACTTTTCAGTATTTCGGCAACCAACGCCTCATCGCGCAACAGGGCCGAACCCGAAGCCACATTGCAGACCTTCTTCACCGGGCACCCCATGTTGATGTCGATAATGTGGGCGCCTTTCTCGATGTTGTAGCGCGCCGCTTCGGCCATCATTTCGGGGTCGGAGCCGGCAATCTGCACGGCGATAGGGTCGGTTTCTCCCTGGTGATCCAGCCGGCGTGCCGTTTTGACGCTGTTCCAGAGCTTGGGGTTGCTGGCAGCCATTTCCGACACGGCATAAGCCGCCCCTAACGCTTTGCACAAGCGTCGATAAGGGCGGTCGGTGACCCCCGCCATGGGGGCAACGAAGACAGGATGGGAAAGAGTCCAGGAGCCGATGCGCATTCGGGGGATTTTAACCCCCCTTTTGGAAAGGCTGATCAGGGATTGATCAAGGTTGCTTTCAAAGCGATGCCGCCGCACGCAGCAAGTGCGGGCTAGGGCAGGGTCAACTGCGCAGCCCTTCCAGGAGCTGGCGCGCCAGCTGGTTGCGCAGCGGAGGGAAGATGTCCATGGCCAGCAGCGCCGCGCCCCCTGCGTGTTCTACCAGGGGGTTGCGCGTGGAAAAAACGCGCGGCAAAAAGTCGGTAATGGCGATGGTCAGCCAACGATCCGCACGCCGACGGCGGGTGAACTCCACACAGAACGGGTCGGGATTGCTTTCCGGGCGTAGCAGCCAACGGCTCAGGCTTTGCGCAAGCTGAGCTACATCGCGCAGGCCCAAGTTCAGGCCCTGGCCGGCTACAGGGTGCAGGGTTTGCGCTGCATTGCCAATGGCGATGCAGCGGGCATTGATGCGTGACGGCCCGGCATGCAGGGCCAAGGGGAAGACAGCTCGCCGGCTGACGCTTTCGAAAGAGCCCAAGCGGTCGCCGAACTGCTCGTGCAACAGGCGATCAAACTCGGCGGCAGGCAAGCCGCGCAGCATTTCGGCCTGTTCGGGGCTGCAACACCAGACGATGCTGTAGATGTCGTTACCCTGGGGGTGGGGTAAGGCAGCCAGTGGCCCGGTCTGGGTGAAGCGCTCGTAAGCCCAGCCGGGTTGCGGACGCGAAGCCCGCACGTTACTCAGTACGGCATGTTGGCCGTAGTGGCGCTGTAAACCTTCGGGCCGGGCACCATCGGATTGCACAGCCAACCGGGCGGTAACGACACCGCCCTCATAGCGGCACTCGACGTGTTGCCCGCTCAGGCGGGGTTGGGCGCGCGCCTCGATACGAGTGACGCCGCTGCTCTCGAGCGCGTTCTGTAGAGCGACCAGCACGTCGTCATAACGCACGACGCTGCCCAGGCGCGGCACGTTGAGCTCGCGATGATCAATAATGACGCGGCCCAGGCGGTTCCGTTGCGAGACATGCACTTGCTGAATGTCGGCAGCGGCTTGCGGCCAAGCGTTAAGCGTTTCCAGGAATACACGGCTGCCGTGATTGAGAGCCAGGCAGCGCGGGTCTATCCCGGCTGAAGCCGTATTGCCTGATTGGGGCAGCCGCGGTGCGGCAGGGCTTGCCAGGGCGATGCGGGATGGGTCGCGCGCTTTGTGTGCCAAAGCCAGCGCCAGGGCATTGCCCGCCGGACCGGCCCCGAGTATGACGACGTCGAAATCGGCTGTGTTCATAGCAGCGTATTCTACGCCTTCACGCTACCCCTGTAATGGCTTTCCCGGCTTGACCGCTTCAATTTCCCGGCGTGACGGCTTCAATGGACGATGCTCAGGGAGCTACATTCAAAATCCTACGCGCTTGACTCAGTTTTAAAGGGTTGCGGCCCTCTGCGCAGCAACGTGGCCCGGTCTCGCATCACACCGCGTAGTTTTTTTGATGGGGAAAAGTGCCGTAAGGCATTGTTGAATAAGTATTTTTCAGTTAGAATTCCGAATGTTGAAACTTCATGGAGCTGTGTGGTGAATACCGACCCCGGCGAAAGTTGCAGTCGATTACCTATCGACGCCTATCGTTCCAGGCGCTAGAGCCATATTGCTCTCCCGCGTCCTGGATTCCCTTCAGGGCGCGGAGCTTCTCGCATGTGTACATGCTGACTCCCGCCGTATCCAATAACTGTGGCTCATGCCATTTGATTGGGCCATCTCCCCGGTGTTCTGTCGGGGGGCAGGAGTCATTATGCGTTTGTTTCATCTCTTTCTGCGCCGTGCAGGCGTAACGGCTTCCACTGCGCGCGCACCGCGCAGCACATCACGACTCACCGTTGTGTGTCCACGCGAACACCTTCCAGCCGTGCGTCGCCAGATTTACCGCGATCTTCACGCTGACGGCATTCAGGTTGCCCAGCTAAGCGTCGATTATGGTCAACCGGTCGGCATGGTGCGCGCCAGCATAACGGTGGATTGTCCTCCCGTTTTACGTGCAGAACTCATGTCCCGGGCGCGTCGCTTGCAAGCTCATCCCGGTATTCATGAAATCCACTGGGGTGCGCAGCGCCAGCATGTTTTAAACTAGAGGAGTTCCTCTCCCGGATTTACATCCATGCATTTGCTCGAATGGCTCATCCCGTGGGAATTCTCCCCTCTGTTCCTCTTCTTTTTCCTGGGTGGGGCATGGCTGTTCGCACGAGGTACGCGCGTTCATAAAGTGTCCGGCTGGCGGCAGGCGCTGTTCTGGTCGGGCATGCTCATTCTTTATTTATCTATGCATACCCGGCTCGACTACTACGCCGAGCGTATGTTTTTCATTCATCGCTTGCAGCATCTGGTCCTGCACCATCTAGGGCCCTTGCTCATCATGGGCGCCTACCCAGGGCAAGTGCTGCGGGCCGGCCTGCCCATGCGCTGGCGTATCCGCTTGCGCGACTTCCGCCGCACACGTCTGGGGCGTGGAATTGAGGCCGTGCTTACGCATCGCATTCTGGTGCCCTTCCTGTTTGTCATCCTGGTTGTGGGCTTCCTGATTCCAACCGTGCAGTTCTATTCCATGCTTGATTGGCGCCTGTATCGCCTGATGAACTGGTCGGTGGTGATCAGCGGCTTCATGTACTGGAATCTGATTCTTGATCGCCGCCCCAGCCCCCCTGCTGTGTTGTCGCCTGGCGGCAGGGTTTTTTGCCCCATCATCACCATGGTGCCGCAGATCATCGTAGGCGCCGTCATCACGTTTTCCGAGAAAGACCTCTACCCGATTTTCGACCTCTGTGGTCGGGCCATTCCCGGCATGACGGCCATCACCGATCAGGCCATCGGGGGGTTGACGATGTGGGTGCTGGCAGGGTTTATTGAGGTCTTTGGCGTGCTTTATGCGTTGTCCACTGTCATGCGTCTGTCAGAGAAGAACCGTTTACCGCAGCGATCCAGGCGGAGGGTTTCCCGGGGCATGCCTGTGGTGTCCTGAATGGCTGCGTTCACTATGAAGTCCCTCCCTATTAAGCGGTGCTTTCGTTTTTTCAGCCTGGCCCGGTTCCACCGCTTGGCGGTCAGTGGTGCGATCAGCGCAGTGCTGATCGGCTGGGCTGTCGCACCCGCTGCGGCGCAACCCATGGGCATACCCAGCATGGGGCTGGCCTCCGCGTCAGAGCTTGCTCCAGAAGTTGAGCGAACGCTGGGCGACGCAATCATGGAGCAGGGGCGGCGCGACCCGACGTATATTGGCGACCCCGATGTCCTTCAATACCTGACTGACATGGGCCGCAAGCTGGCCTCACATGCAGATACCACGGCGGAGCGTATTAACGTTTTTGCCCTGCGTGATCCGCAGATCAACGCCTTTGCCTTGCCGGGCGGGTATATCGGTATCAACAGTGGTTTGGTGGTTGCAGCCCGCTCGGAATCAGAACTCGCGTCTGTGGTGGCTCACGAAATCGCTCACGTGCTGCAACGCCATATTGCGCGCGGCATGACCCAGCGCGCTCAGACTAATCACGCCATGATGGCCGCCCTGGCCGGCGCCTTGCTGGCGGCCCTTTCTGGCAGCCCAGATCTGGTCATGGGGGTTGCGGCTTTCGGGCAAGCGGCGGCGGTTGACCGCCAGCTTGGCTTCTCTCGTCAAGCAGAACAAGAAGCTGACCGCGTGGGCCTGACCATGATGACGCGGGCAGGTTACGACCCGGCGGGCATGGCGCGCATGTTCGAGTTGCTGAGCAATGCCTCCCGCCTCAATCAGGGCACAGGCGGCAATGCCTACACCAGCACCCACCCTTTGTCGGTGCAGCGCATGTCGGATGCCCAGAACCGTACCTTGCGGGCTGAGCGCAGGCCCGATATCAGCAGCGACGCCTTCTGGTATGTGAGAGCCAAGTTGCGCATAGAGCAAGCCCGGGCGGGCCAAGCGTTGCGTTCTGCTGAAGATCAGTTGCGAGCCGACGCCCGGCAGGCTCAGGGCGTGCAACGGTCGGCGGCGTGGTACGGGCTGGCGTACTCAGCGTGGAAGCGGCGCGATCTGGATCAAGCCACAGAAGCCCTGGAACAGGCTCGCGCTCAAGGGCAGAGTTCTGCGCAGATATCCGGGCTGGAAGTGGCAATCGCGCTGGCTCGTGGCGATACCGAGGCAGCCGTCAGCTTGGGCAGGCAGGCGGCGGCGCGCTGGCCGGGCAGCCAAGGCGTTGCGCTGGCGCAGGTGGAGGCCTTACAAGGGGCGGGCCGCTATGAAGAAGCGATTGATGTCCTTAAAGCCCGCATCCAGCAGTGGCCGGAAGTCCCGCGCTTGTGGCAGTTGCTGGCGCAAAGTCAGGAAAGGTTAGGGTTGCGTGCCGAGGCGCGCCAATCTATGGCGCATTTCTACGAACTCACAGGTGCTTTGCCTGCCGCTGTCGAGCAGTTGCAGCAGGCCCGAGCCATGACGCGTGACTTTTACGAGCAATCTGCACTGGATGTGCGGATCCGCGAGTTGAAGAATCGTTTGACCACCGAACGTGCGCTACTGGAGCGTTTCAAAAGCTGAGTGCTTACTGGCACCGGTACGTCGTTTTCAAGTTTTCGTTTCGAAGTAGCAGGCCAGCCGTGTGGGCAGCCAGTTGATATTGCCGGGAAAGCTTCCCGTGACAAAAGACGCATGGCCGCCTTGCGCTGGCTGGTGCAGCAATATGGCGTCAGAACAATCGTGCGAACCGGGCAGGGAGGTGGCCGGCACGAAAGGGTCGTTGCGGGCATTCAACACTAAGGTGGGCACAGCGACAGTTTTCAGCAAGGGTTTGCTGGAGGCACGGGTCCAGTAATCCAGAGCGTTACGGTAGCCATGCATGGGAGCCGTGTATAAGTCATCGAATTCCCGCAGGCTGCGTACCTGGCTCAGGCGCAGGGCGTCGATCGTGCCGGGGAAACGGCGGGCCTTGTCGAGCACCTTGGGGCGCATCGTCCGTAAAAAGTGGCGGCAGTACACGTGACGGCCGCTACGCGTTTCAGACAGCGCGCGCCCACAGGCGACCAGATCAAGGGGTACAGAGACGGCCGCCGCTGCGAGCAGCCATGCGGCATTTTGTTCTTGTTCGCCCAGGTATTTGAGCATGGCGTTGCCGCCCAGCGAAATGCCGATGGCATGCCAGCGGCCCTGTGGTACACGTTCTCTGACGGTATCCAGCACAAAGCCGATATCGGCGGAATCACCGGAAAAATAAGCGCGCGCCATGCGGTTTGGAAAGCCCGAACAGCCACGGAAATGGGCAATAACGGTGACCCAGCCGCGAGCCCGAAAGTATTGCGCGATCGCTTGCGCATAGTGGCTGCGGCTGCTGCCTTCCAGGCCATGGAAAATCACCACGGCAGGGGTGTCTTCTGCTTGCCTGAGTTGCCACCAGTCAGCATCTTGCATCCAGCGACGCGCAGCAGTTTTTTCCATTTGGGGGTCGGGCTGCACGTGACTGCCATCGACGTGGCGGTCGGCGAACAGCTTGGGGCCGGCCCAGTCAAAGTCCAGAAAGTCGCCATCAGGCGTGTCTACCCGTTCCCGAACGAAGGAAATGCGGTGATGGCGGGCAGCCAGGGACCCATAAAGGGTTTGTGCGTGCCCGCCCGGCAGCCACCATGGCACTGGACAGGGTGAGGTATCGACGCTTGCGGTCACGTCCAGCCTTTTCGCTTCTAGTGGCCGCGGACTTTCTCGCCTTCTTTCAGTTGATAGTGTGTGCCGCAATAAGGGCAGATGGCGCCATCAGACTGAATGATTTCGATATACACGCGCGGGTGCATGCTCCAGAGGGGGGCTTTAGGACCAGGGCAATAGACGGGGAGGTCTTTAGCCTCTACGTAAACGGTTTCGCCTTTTTGGAGAGTCTTATCGGGCGTACTGCTCATTTTTCTTCCTGAAAAGTTGGCATCAGACGGGAGTGAGCCAATGATGATACTTGGGATTGCGGCCATGCACGGCGTCGAAGAAGGCGGTTTGCAGTTGCTCGGTTACGGGGCCGCGCTGCCCGGCACCGATGCGTCGGCCGTCGATTTCGCGTATGGGGGTGATTTCTGCTGCGGTGCCTGAGAAAAAGGCTTCGTCAGCGATGTAGAGGTCGTCGCGGGTGAGGCGACGCGTATGCAGGGTAAGGCCAAGATCAGCGGCCAGCGTATGCACGGTGGCGCGGGTGATGCCGGTGAGCGCAGAGGCGATTTCCGGTTCGTAGAGCACACCGTCTTTAACGATGAAAAGATTTTCGCCCGCGCCTTCGGCCACGAAGCCGTCGGTGTCGAGCAGAATGGCTTCATCGTAGCCGTGATCCAGCGCTTCGGCGTTAGCCAAGATGGAATTGGCGTAGGTGCTGGCGACCTTGGCGCGCGGCATGGTGACGTTTACATGCTGCCTGGCATAAGAGGAAATTTTTACGCGTATGCCCGATTTAAGGGCTTCTTCGCCAAGATAGGCGCCCCAAGACCACGCAGCGATCGCTACATGAACGGTGGCGCCTTTGGGAGACACCCCCATTTTTTCGGAGCCATAGAAGACCAACGGGCGGATATAGCAGGATTCGAGCTGATTGGCTCGAACAGCTTCGCACTGGGCGGCATTGATGGTTTCTTGGTCGAAAGGAATCGGCATCTGGTAGATGTGGGCCGAATTAAACAGACGACGGGTGTGATCGTGCAGCCGGAAAATCGCTGTGCCTTGCTCAGTGTTGTAGGCGCGCAACCCTTCGAAGACCGCCAGACCGTAGTGCAGGGAGTGCGTAAGCACGTGAGTATTGGCCTCACGCCAAGGAACTAGTTTGCCGTCATACCAGATGACACCATCACGATCAGCCATGGACATATCGCTCTCCCGAAAAGTGCATTGATTGTACCAAGGGCGGCCCTGAATAAGTCGGTCGCGGCATGTGCAGAGTTTCCCCAATGCGGGCCCTGCTTGTGCGTACAATGATGGGCTGCTGCTATTTTTCAATAGGGTTGGCTTTGTGTCGTTCAGCAGGTTGCATAGAAGTTGGCCGCAAGCACGATATCGTGCTCAGTTCGTGCTCGGGTTTCGCGATGCGCTGCCCGCGTTGGTGGCAACCAGCATATGGGGGCTGGTAACCGGCATCGCCATCGTCAAGTCGGGCATCAGTGAAACCCTGGCGACTTTGATGACCCTATGGGTGTATGCGGGTTCCGCGCAATTGACCTCTCTGCCTCTTATTAAAGAAGGTGTGCCGCTGTGGCTGATTTTTGCCGCCGGTCTGGTGGTGAATATCCGCTTCGTCATTTTTGGCGCCGCCTTGCAGCCGTTTTTCCGTCATCTGAGTTGGCCCAAGCGGCTTGGGGTGGGTTTCTTTTCCACCGATATTGCCTTCGTGCTGTTCATGGGCCGCTATGGTGAGTCCCGGTTGCGCGGCGAGCCTCGTCATCTTTGGTACTTCTTGGGTGTGATCGTCCCTGGCTGGATAACCTGGAACCTGTGCTCCATTATTGGCGTTTATTTAGCAGCGGCCATTCCCGCATCGTGGTCATTGGAGTTCGCCGCCGTGTTGGCGTTGTTATCTGTGGTGATACCGCTAGTCAGTACTCGACCTGTGGCCGTATGCATTCTGGCTGCTGCCTGCGTGGCCTGGATGGGACAGGGCCTGCCTTTGCGGCTGGGGCTGGCCGCAGCGGTAGTGGCAGGCATTCTGGCTGGCGTGTTGAGTGAGCGCTTTACCAAAGAAGTGAGGCAGGCATGATGCTGGATGAGGGTAGCTGGTATGTCTTAGGCGCCATTCTGGTGCTGGCGCTGTGCAGCTTGATCACACGGGCAGGTTACATGGTGTTTGGCGATTACCTGCCTTTGCCGGAAGGGGTGCGTCGTGCATTACGTTACGCGCCTGCGGCGGCTCTGACAGGAATCATCATCCCCGAGATCCTGCCTTGGCAACCGGGTGATTGGCCAACCTTGGATGTCAAGGCAGTCGCTGCGTTAATTGCCATTTTCTTGTACTGGCGTACGCGCAACAGCCTGTTCGTGATTGCCGGCGGCATGGTGGCCTATTGGTTGTTACGCCCTTGGTGGCCGTTCTGAAATGCTGCAAAGTGTAGCGGTAGTGCCTCATGTCGCCCTCGATATAGGAGCTTTATCAAGGGGTGACGACGGTTGTGCGTTAAAATCAATATGTTAACGACGCTGCCGCTTGAGTTTTCAAGCGGGGCATGCACACCTTTCAATGACAGATACCACACAAACTCAGCCAGATACCATCGCCTCTTTCTCCGAATTCGGGCTGCACCCCAGCCTGTTGCAGGCCATTACCGAAACCGGTTATACATCGCCGACTCCCATTCAGGCTGCGGCTATCCCGCTGGTGTTGGACGGCCGGGATGTCATGGGGGCCGCTCAAACGGGCACAGGCAAAACGGCGGCGTTTACGTTGCCTATTCTTCACCGGCTCATGCCGTTGGCCAATACCAGCGCCTCGCCCGCCCGCCATCCTGTGCGCGCCCTGATTCTCGCGCCTACCCGCGAACTGGCCGACCAGGTTCATCAGAGCGTCGCACAGTACAGCAAGCACACGCCGCTTAGAACCACCGTGGTGTTCGGTGGGGTCGATATTGCGCCGCAGCGCGACGCACTGCGGCGCGGTTGCGAGGTGCTGGTTGCTACGCCGGGCCGCCTGCTTGATCACGTCGAGCAGAAAACGCTCAACCTTAGCCAGGTGGGGCTGTTTGTTCTGGATGAAGCCGACCGCATGCTGGACATGGGCTTTCTGCCCGATCTCGACCGCATTGTGCGCCTGCTTCCAGCGCGGCGTCAGGGTCTGCTGTTTTCCGCTACCTTCAGCAACGATATCCGCAAGCTGGCACGCACTTACCTGAATAATCCGGCTGAAGTCGAAGTTGCGGCTCGTAATGCCACGGCCGATACGGTCAGTCAGACGGTCTATGAACTCAGCTCTGCTGAGAAACGGGCTGCGGTTGTGCATCTGGTGAAGTCACGCGGCTTGCGCCAGGTGATTGTGTTTTCCAATACCAAGATAGGCTGCAGCCGCTTGGCCCGTGAACTGATTCGTGATGACGTCAAGGCGGAATCCATCCATGGCGATAAAAGCCAAGCCGACCGCATGAAAGCCCTTGAGGCGTTCAAAGCGGGCGAGCTTGAAGTCCTGGTGGCGACGGATGTTGCGGCACGCGGGCTGGATGTCGCTGGCGTGCCTTGCGTGATCAACTACGACCTGCCTTATAACGCTGAAGATTATGTGCACCGTATTGGCCGCACCGGCCGGGCAGGCGCCAGTGGCGAGGCGATTAGCTTCTTCTCTTCAGAAGAAGAGCGGTTGCTGGCAGATATAGAAAAACTCATTGGCCGCAAAATCCCGCGTGGCACGCTGTCCTTGCCATCAAGCCCACGGCGTGGCCGCACTTCTCAAAGTCGCGGTTCCAGCGCGTATTCTCGGGCGCCACAGCAGCCGGTGGATGACTTCTTCTACAAGCCTTATGTGCCGTCTGCCACAGCCGCCCAGCCTGCTGCGGCGTCAACCACGGCGGGCAATGGCCGCGATTCCGAACGTCGTAAATCGGTAGGGGTGCTGCTGGGCGGTTAAGCCCGCAGGCTCGAGGCTCAGATCAGGTTCTTTAACAGAGCCGGGCCTTCCTGCTGTGTGGGCCGGCCGGCATCCATGCTTTGAAGAAGGCGCTGGAGGTGCTCGGGGTGGGGCAGCATGGGGCCGAAAAACAAGTTTCCGTCAGGAGACTGCACCAGCACGGTGGGGAAGTTTTCCACCTCTTCGTCGTCAAGCAACGCTTCATTTTCTTCAATGTCCACCCAGGCAAAGAGATGCTCTGGGTGGCTGGCGGCCAACTTTTTGAACCCGGGCAGATAGCCGCTGCAGGTATCGCACCAGGCGGCGCAATAACAGACAACGACCAAGCCCCGGTGTGAGGCCAGGCGCTTTGCCAATGCCGGCAATTCAGTTTGAGCGTCAAAAAAATTCATCGGATGGATAGGGGCGACTGACTTTAAAACTTGCCTCGCTTAACTCCGCCCTGTAGGACGGCGCTTGCACATAGGCGCTCGGTCATAATGGCGATATCATACCGTCTGCCCCATCCAGGAGAGCATTGCATGAATGAATATCAGCTGACTGTGCACGACGACAGCCGTCGGCCCCAGGGCTTGGCTGCAGTTGTCCTGGCGTTCAAGCGTGCGCTGGCGTCGCAGCTGCACCCGAAAATGTTGATGGCGGTGCTGCTACCGTTCATTATCGCTTTGTTGGGTGCCATCGTTCTATTATGGGTTTTCTGGGAACCGCTAAACAATTGGCTGATGACACAGTCCGCTGATTGGGGTGTATTGAACACCATAGATGGCTGGCTGCTTGCCATCGGCTTGTTCTCTATCAAGCTCTACATGATTCCGCTGTTGGCGGCCGGCATTCTATTGCCGATGTCAGGCATTTTGGGGCTGGTTATCGCTGCGGTGTTCATCATGCCCATTGTGCTGGGGCACTTGGATAAATCCCCGCATTACCAGGGCTTGCGTCGCAATGGTCATAACGCCACTGTGCTGAGCGCCTGGAACGCCGTGTGGGTGGGCGGCCTGTTTGTATTGGGTTGGCTGCTCACCATGCCGTTGTGGCTGTTTCCACCTTTCGCCGTGTTGTTGCCGATTTTCTGGTGGTGTTTCGCTATCACTCGCATGCTGCGGGTGGATGCCGTGGTGGAACACGCCAGCGTCGATGAGCGCCGCTATCTTTGGAAGCGTCATAACCGCCAGTGGTGGTTGATTGGTTTTTGTCTGGCGCTGGTTAACCTGTTACCACCCGCCTGGCTCATCATGCCGGTGTTTTCGTCTCTGGTGTTTGCCCATTTCGGTATGGAAGCTTTGCGCCAGCATCGTTTGTCGGGAGTCTCATAATGCATCAGGATCAGCCCAAGATACGTCTCATCATCATTGGCGATGAAATTTTGTCCGGCAGGCGGCAGGATAAGCATATGGCGCAGCTCATTCAGTTGCTGGCGGCCCGTGGCATGCAATTGAACGCCGTGGAAATAATTTCCGATGACCAAGATGAAATTGCGGCTGTGTTGCAGCGTAGTTTCGCCACTGGCGACATCGTGTTTTGCTGCGGCGGTATTGGCGCCACGCCCGATGATCGCACCCGTCAGGCGGCGGCGCAGGCGCTGGGTGTAGGCATGGTGCTGCATCCCGAAGCAGAGCGGCTCATTACCGAACGTTGCGCCGATAATGAGCGCGCCGGTAAGGGCAGCGCCGATATGTCGCTGCCGGAAAACCAACTGCGGTTGCAGATGGGCGTTTTCCCGTTAGGCAGTGACATCGTGCCCAATTTCTACAACAAGATTCCGGGGTTTTTCATTCGCGATCACACGTTTATGCCGGGTTTTCCTGTCATTGCCTGGCCCATGATGGAATGGACGCTGGACCACCGTTACTCGTCTCTGCATCATCAGGTGGAGCGCGTTGAGCATTCTTTTGTCGCATTCGAAATGCCTGAGTCCCGAATTACACCTGCTCTGGAAGAAGTTGAAAGGCGCTGGCCGGGGGTGACGGCTTTCAGCCTGCCCAGCATGGGTCAGGGCAGGCCTCATCTTGATCTCGGTGTCAAAGGCGAGCCTAGCGCCGCCGCGCAGGCATTAAGCTATCTGCGTGAAGAAGTCCTGCGGCTAGGGGGCGAACTGAACCCTTGAGCCCTTTGATGCGGGCCTGATGCCTGGTGGGGCAGACAAGCGTAGCGGGCTCGTGTATATTTCACAGGGTAAAAATGCTGCGTCGCATCATAATGCGAGGAACCATGAACTCTGCCCGCCTTGAATCCCTGCCCGCCCGTGAATCGAGTACCTCTCTTCAGATGAATGGCCCGCAAGTGGCAATCCAGGTGCTGGAGCGCGCCATGCGATTGTTAGATGTGCTGGCCATGCATTCCGAACCTGTGGCCCTCAAGGAGTTGGCTGCGGCAACCGGTTTGCACACTTCCACGACTCACCGCATTTTGAACGACCTTGTGGTTGGGCGCTATGTAGACAGGGTCGACAGCGGCATGTACCAATTAGGCATGCGGCTGCTGGAACTGGGCTCGCTGGTGAAGCGGCGTTTGAACGTCCGCGAAGTGGCTCTGGAACCCATGCGCGAGTTGCACCGCCTGACCGGGCAGACAGTGAACCTGTCTTTGCAACAGGGCGATGAAATCGTTTATATCGAACGCGCTTGGAGCGAAAGTTCCGGCATGCAGGTGGTGCGCGCTATCGGCGGCCATGCGCCCTTGCACCTGACCTCCACAGGCAAACTGTTCCTATCTGTAGCAGAAAGTCGGCAGGTACGCGCGTATGCGGTGCGCACCGGCCTGGCAGGCACCACGCGCAACAGTATTACCGATGTCGAACGGCTGGAGCGTGAGCTGGCCCTGGTGCGGCGGCATGGCTATGCACGCGATAACGAAGAGCTTGAGTTGGGCGTGCGCTGCATCGCAGCCGGCATACATGATGACACCGGCAAACTGTTGGCGGGGCTGTCGCTTTCGGCGCCGGGCGACCGGCTGCGAGATGACTGGATACCCCTGTTGCAGCGCGCCGCGTTGCAGATTTCAGAAGCGTTGGGATATGAAGGGGGGGCGTCGGCCTAAAGCCGCAGCCGCCCCCAGCCCCCGGTAGGCGAGGCCTGACCTTATTGCGGTTCGATACCTGCTTTCTTGAAGAGATCAGCCCATTGCGGAACTTGCTGATTTACGTGGGCAGAAAGCGCTTCAGGGTTGGCGCGATCAGCCAGAAGATTCGCGCCCAGTCCGGCCATGCGTGTCTGGAAGGCTTCATCTGCGAGACCGGCCTTCAAGGCTTCTTGTAGTTTATCGAGTGCGGGTTGGGGCGTGCCCTTGGGTGCCCATAGCCCGTGCCAGATGCCAATTTCAAAGCCGTCATAGCCTGCTTCCTGCATGGTGGGCAGGTCGGGCAGGGTGGGGACGCGTTCCTTGCTGGTGACTGCATAGGCCTTGACCGTTCCGGCTTTGATGTGCTGTGACGTGTTGGTGGTTTGGTCACAGAGAATGTCGACCTGCTTGCCCAAAAGGTCGTTAATGGCCGGGCCGGTACCCTTGTACGGGATGGTGAGCAGGTCAACGCCGATGGCGTTAGAGAACATCGTGCCGCATAGATGGCTGGCGGCGCCAATGCCCGCGTTAGCCAGCGAGACTTTATCCGGGTTGGCCTTGACGTAGTCGATCAGCTCGTTGATGTTTTCGGCTGGGAAGTCGGACCGGGCGATGATGGTCATGGGGACATCAAGTACCAGGCCGATGGGATCAAAGCTGTCTGAGGAATAGCCGGGGTTCTTATACAGAGATTGAGCAGTTGAGAACCCGATGTGCATCAGCAGCATGGTGTAGCCGTCGGGCTTGGAGCGTGCGACGTGGGAAACTCCAATCGTGCCACCCGCACCCCCCTTGTTTTCAACGAGAACGGTTTCACCCAGAGTGGGACGCATGGCTTCGGCCAGAGAGCGGGCGACGGTATCAGTGGGACCACCCGCAGAGAATGGGACGACCATGGAGACCGGCCGTTCAGGGTATTGGGCGGCGGCTGTTCCTCCAAACAGGGCGGATCCAAGAATGAGAGCGGTAGTCAGCTTCAGGGTGGAATTCTTCATAGTATCGGCTTATTTTTCCTGAAATTATGGTTGAAGGCAGCCCGACTTTAGTTTTTGGCTTCGCCGGAATGCCTCGGCCATCATGGCCACATGATGCGTACGTTTTGTAACAAATCATGTACACTGTTGATACTGCTTAGGGAGTCAGGCTGAAAAGTGCGGTTGTAAAGAAACGACTGTTACCGCACCACCCTCTCTCCTGGGTCAAATGCTAAGGCAAAAGTTTTCCGTTTGTCCTCGGGGGTAAACCCCAGATCGTCGGTGAGAAAGCGCAAAGTTTGCTATTTAGCAAATCCATTCCCTTTGTCAGGATCTTGTAATGTTGCGGCGCAATAATTTTCCTTGACACGAATTTTGTGTTAGGTAAAATAACAATTGTGCGGTGCAACAAACGCTCCCACACTACGGGCGCTAGCCCCTTATTAATCAGGAAAGGAACTCACATGAGCGCGGTCCCCCAACAAGTACTCGTCAACCAGAAAGCCTCTGTCGATAATCTTCTCGCATTCCAGGAAGCGGTATTCAATGGTTTCGAGAAGTTGGTCGATCTCAACCTCAAAGTCGCACGTGCTTCGCTCGACGAAGCTGCCCAGAAGGCTCAAGAAGTTCTGGAAGTGAAAGACGTTCAAGAAGCCGTTAACTTTGCCAGCAGCCTGGCGCAGCCCAACACCGATAAGGTTACGGCTTACGGCAAGCACGTTTACGACATCATCTCCAGCCTGCAATCCAGCCTCACCAAGCTGACCGAAGAACAAGTAGCTCAGGCTCAGCGTCAAGTAGACGAAGCCATTGAGCAACTGGCTAAGAACGCCCCTACGGGTTCTGAAGGCGCCGTGGCGCTGATGAAGAGCACCCTGGCGACTGCCACCAGCGCGTACGAGTCCGCAGCCAAAGTAGCACGTCAGGCCAGCGATGCTGCTGAATCGAATATCGCAGCTGCTACCAACGCTACTCTGAAAGCCGCGAACGAAGCTGCTGAAGCCACCAAGACTGCCACCAGCACCCGCGCCCGTCGCGCACCTGCTGCTGAAGCCTAAGGTACTGCAGAGGCCGGCTTAAGCTGGCAACTGCACTCAGCCTGCCCGGATACTGGTAAAAATTACCGGTGTCCGGGTTTTTTTGTGGCGACTCAGACTGCTTGAACACACTCGCCGACCAAGGCCGGGCCGCGGTAGATCAGGCCTGTGTACAGCTGCACAGCATCGGCTCCTGCTTCAATTTTTTCGCGAGCCTGCGCACCTGAAAGAATGCCCCCTACGCCAATAATGGCCATGTCGGGGCCCAGTCGTTCTCGCAGTCGCCGTATCACGGCCAGCGACAACTCATGCACTGGCGGGCCGGATAAGCCACCGCTTTCATCGGCATGGGGCAAGCCCTGTACTTTGCTTCGATCCAACGTGGTGTTGGTGGCGATCACGCCGTCCATGCCGAAGCGAGGCAAGAGCTCTGCAATGGCGTCTATTTGTTCAGTTGAGAGGTCTGGAGCGATCTTTACTGCCAAGGGTACAAAGCGGCCATGGCGGTCAGCTAACTCTTCGCGACGTTGCTGCAAGGCCGACAACAGGGTGGTGAGCTCATCGCCACCTTGCAGAGCGCGTAAATTGGTGGTGTTGGGCGAAGAAATATTTACAGTGACGTAGTCGGCATGCGGGTACACGCCTTCCAAGCAGGTCAGGTAATCGTTGACTGCTTCCTCAATCGGCGTGGCAGCGTTCTTACCAATATTCAGCCCTAAAATGCCGCCTTCTTGCCTGAAATTGCTGCGCCGCACATTGGCGATGAAGGCATCCAAGCCAAGGTTGTTGAACCCAAATCGGTTAATAAGCGCCTGCGCACGTGGCAGCCGGAATAAACGCGGTTTGGGGTTTCCGTCCTGAGGGCGCGGCGTGACCGTCCCGACTTCAACGAAGCCAAATCCCAATGCGGCCAGTGCATCGATATGTGCGCCATTTTTGTCCAGGCCCGCTGCCAGACCGACCGGGTTACGCAAAGACAGGCCCATCAGCGTGCGTGGGCGGCTTTGTGTGGTGGGCAGTAGCAACCGGCGGGTATGGCGGCAATCGTAAACCTGTTGCAGGCGTCGCAGAGTGAGTTCGTGAGCCGTCTCGGCATCCAGCGAGAACAGGGCCGTGCGGGCCAGAGGGTAAGCGTTGAAAAACAGGGACATTGAGAGGCAATTAGGGTGAAGGAGGGGACCAGCTACCGGCGCGCAGCAGTTCATACGGCTGGAAAGCGGACTTATAGGTCATTTTACGACTTTCCTCGATCCAGTAACCCAGGTAAAGCCACGGCAAGCCGGCCAGGCGGCATTGTTCAATTTGCCAGAGTATGGCCCAGGTGCCGAGGCTGCCGGAGGCTTCGGGTTCAAAGAATGTATAAACGGCTGATAAGCCATCATTGAGTACATCGATTACCGACACCATTAGCAGTTGCCCCGACGTCGCGCGGAACTCGACCAGACGTGTTTCTACCCGGCTGGTGAGCAGGAACTGCTGATACTGGCTTTTCATGTCGTCATCCATGCCCGCGCCGGGGTGGCGATGGTGTTGGTAGCGCTGGTAGAGTTCGAAATGCTCATCATCCCAGCGCAGGCCGGTCGAGCGAATATTGAGTGTTTCCTGGCGTTTCCAGCAACGCCGCTGGCTGCGGGTAGGTTGGAAGTGCGCGACATCGACGCGTATCGGCCAGCAGGCAGAACAGGCGTCACAATGCGGGCGGTAAGTAAATAACCCACTACGGCGGAAACCCTGCTGCACCAGCTCGCTGTATAGGTCGGCATCAATCAAATGAGTGGGAGCGGCCACCTGCGAACGGGCGGCCCGATCGGGCAGATAGCTGCAGGGGTATTCCGCTGTGGTGTAGAACTGCAGCGTTTTGACGGCGAATTCCTGTGGGTCACTCATGCCTCATCCTTGCTATGTCGCGGGCGCTCGGCCTGCTGTGGCCGGAGCTGCCCGTCATGGAGCAGCCGCCCGGCCTGCCACAGTGGGGCGGGGCGTTGTATGGCCTCACGCATCAATGTCAGGAAGGCGGCCCGGCTCATGGTGGTGGCGCCCAGACTGCTCAGGTGGGGTGTGTCCTGCTGGCAATCCAGGTGAGTGATGCCATGGCGAGCCAGAAAACGCACCAAGTAGGCTAGGGCAATTTTACTGGCATCGGCAGACCACGCGAACATCGATTCTCCAAAGAAGAACCCCCCCAGATTGACGCCGTAGAGCCCGCCAGCCAGTCGGCCGTCTACCCAGGTTTCCACACTGTGTGCCTGCCCCATCAAGTGCCATTTGCTGTAGGCATGAATGATGCGGTCGGAAATCCAGGTGCCTGATTGGGTGGCGCGTGGTGCAGCGCAGGCGCGTATCACATACTGGAAGGCGAGGTCGGTCGTCACGATAACGCGCTCTTCAGGGCTGTCTTGCAAGCGGGCCATTTGCCGCAGTTTCTTGCCCAGGGAACGCGACTCCTTGAAACGGGCGCATTCCAACACCATACGCGGGTCAGGGCTCCACCACAACACGGGGTCGCCTTCATTGAACCACGGGAAAATTCCCTTTGAATAGGCCTCACCTAACCGAGTGACTGATAAGTCGCCGCCCGCAGCGAGCAGCCCGTCGGGTAGGGCGCGGTCTGGGTCGGGGAGCGGGGTGTCAGACTCCAGCCAGATCAGACTGTTCACTTCCACGCCTATTGCGAGTCGGGCTCGGGGAGATCGTAGTGGTGGATGGGGAAAACTCCCGACTGGGCGTCTTCGACATAATGCCGCAGGGTAGAGCTGACAGTCCGAAACGACAATTCGTTCCATGGGATGTCTTCCAGGCGAAAGAAAGCGGCTTCCAGGCTTTCCGGCCCTGGGTATAGCGCGCTGCTGGTGACTTTCGCTAAATAGAAGAAATGGACTTGCTCTGCCTGTGGGACATCAATAATGGTGTAGAGCTTCCCTAGTTCTATCTGGGCGCCGGCTTCTTCCTGTGTTTCCCGCATGGCGCCTTGCGCCGTGGTTTCACCCAGCTCCATAAAGCCTGCCGGCAAAGTCCACTTGCCGTAACGAGGCTCGATAGCGCGGCGGCAAAGCAGCACGCGATCGCCATATATGGGAACAACGCCAACAACGTTACGAGGGTTCTGGTAGTGAATCGCCCCGCATTGATCGCAGACATCGCGCATGCGATTGTCTTCGGGAGGAACACGCCGGGTCAGGGCAGTGCCGCAAACGGAACAGTAGGTTTGTGTCCGGGGGGCTGGGAAATAAAAGGTCGGCGCTGGCGAAGTCATGGAGAAATTCTAACGAAATCCTGGCGTTCGGGGGAAACAAGCGGTCAGGGTCAACCGGAAACCGGTGTGTCGGGCCCCTGAACGGGGCCTGCAGAACCTGGCGGCGGTTGGGGGTGACGCCGAAAATGCAGCGCGTCTTCCAGCGAGCTCTGTGCGCCCGATAGCAAAGGAATCGCTTGGGCGGGAAAGCCCTGGACACTGTGTGATTGCAGCAGTAGCGGCTCCCCTGTCTCCAGGCAGCGCGCCAGAGCATCGTGAATGTCGGTGTCGGCGGGCAGCGATGCTGTGGCGCTTGCCGCGGGCTGCAGAGCGTCAAGCAGGGCTGGCAGGTCGCGCCCCTTGATCAGCGCAGCCCCCCGGTCGGTATCGGCAAAGAGCCGCCCGTTTTCATCCAGATGCAGCGCCCGCACCTCGCCGATATCCAGGCCCGTGTGTGTGCGCAGTTTGAGACGCCCGGAACGGGTGTCAGTCGTAGTGTGCACAACGAATGGCGCCGCATCGAGCCGTACATAAACGCGCTGCGGGCCGTTCTGGAAATACCATTGGCCAAGCGCGTCGGACGCATAGTTGCGATTCATGAAGGCGAGGATCTGCGGGCTGGTGATTTCTTCGCCGGGGGCTTCTGGGTGCTGCAATGCATCGCCTTTAGGGTGCAAGCGCCATAGCCCCGCTTCCGAAAGCGACAGCCAACCATAGACAGCCGGCACATCCGGCCAGCGCGCCATTGCTGCAATGACTTGTTCGTCCATGAGACTCAGGGAAGAAATTGTACGTAAAGATCATAGCACCACTCAGGTATGAGACATGGGTCTCATCGGGACAGCCATATCGTAAATATAGGGCTTATTCATTCATCAGACTGAAAGAGAGGCTTCAGAAAAAGGGAATGGCCCACAAGCATGGAGACGCACATAATGAAATCGGAATGCGGTCTTGATGAGAAAGAGCGCTTTATTACCCTGGTACTTCGACTCTCGGCATGTTGCGAAAGGCGGAGTCTTGAATCGAATTGAGAGGAATACATTATGAAGCTAGCCAAGGCGCTACTCCTGTCGCTCGGTCTGGTCGCAGGCAATGCTGCTTTTGCAGCTTGGCCTGAAAGGCCTGTCACCATCATCGTGCCTGCTTCAGCAGGGGGGACCACTGATATTGTGGCCCGTATGCTCAGCGAGAAAATGGGCAACGACCTGGGGCAGACCGTTGTGGTTGAAAACCGTGCGGGTGCTGCGGGCATTATTGGGACACAGGCGCTGGTGCGCGCCAAACCCGATGGCTACACGCTGGTGATGGGAAATATCGGCCCGAATGCCATCAACTACAGCCTTTATGATTCCCTTCCTTATAAAAAAGAAGACTTCAAGCCCATTACGCTGGTGATCTCGGTTCCCAATGTGCTGGTGGTCAACGAGCAGACGCCTGTTAACTCGGTCCAGGAACTCGTTGAGTACGTTAAGAACAACCCGGACAAGCAGAATTTCGGTTCCTCTGGTAAAGGGCAGTCTCCCCACATGTCTGCAGAAATGTTCCTGCAGCGTACAGGTCTGGAGGCTGAACACATCGCTTACAAGGGGGCGGGCCCCGCTGTGACTGCCCTGCTGGGTAACCAGTTCACTTTCATGATTGATAATCTGCCCAGCTCTTTGCCTTCCATACAGGCAGGCAAGTTCAAGGCGCTGGCTGTAACCAGTGAAGAGCGTGTGGCTGAGTTGCCCGATGTGCCTACGATGAAAGAGGCCGGGGTGGACAATATGGTGGTTACTGCCTGGTTCGGCCTGCTCGCTCCGGCGGGAACGCCCGATGATGTGGTAGATAAACTGTATCAATCAGCCAAGAAAGCTCTGGAAAGCGACGATATCAAAGCTAGATTTGCCAACATGGGTGGTAAGCCGGGCGGCAATACCCCGGCGGAATTTGCCGAGCTCATCACGAATCAGCAGAATCAATGGGCCGAGATTGTTGAAGCGGCCAATTTGAAGATGGACTAGTACAAAGGCAAGAGCATGATTAACAAGATTCAGGCTTCTCGGGTAGAAGCCTTAAGCATTATTCCCGATGGGGCGAGTGTCATTGTCGGCGGGTTTGGCGATGCCGGCATCCCTTTTGAGCTGCTAGACACCCTGCGGGAGCTCGGAACACGCGATCTCACCATCATTAGCAACAATGCCGGCACGCGCGATGTCGGCATTGCCGGCCTGATCAAGAATGGTCAGGTTAGAAAAATTGTGTGTTCGCATCCACGCCCGCCTCAATCCGAAGTATTCGCCGAAGCGTTTCGTTCGGGTCAGCTTGAGCTGGAATGCATGCCGCAAGGTACCCTGGCAGAGCGGTTACGGGCCGCTGGAGCCGGCCTTGGGCCATTCTTCACACCGACGGGTTATGGCACCTTGATGGCTGAAGGCAAGGAGCAACGTGTGATCGATGGGGTAGGCTATGTACTGGAGCAGCCCTTGCATGGAGACTTTGCACTGATCCGCGCACATCAGGGAGACCGTTGGGGCAACCTTACATACCGCTGGGCGGCGCGTAATTTCAACCCTGTGATGTGTACGGCTGCCGCTCACACAATTGCCCAAGTCGATGAAGTGGTTAAGCTGGGGACCATTCCCCCCGAACATGTCATGACTGCGGGAATTTTTGTTCAGACCGTTGTACCTGTGGAGGCCCAGCATGTCCGCGCTTGAAACGAATACTCACCAGGCGTTGAGCCGGGAGCAGATCGCCATGCTGGTGGCGAGCAGCTTGCCTGACGGCGCGTATGTCAATTTGGGGATTGGCATGCCCACCAAAGTCGGCGATTACTTACCGGAGGATAAAGAAATTATTCTCCATAGCGAGAATGGCATTCTTGGCATGGGTGGGGCCGCTACTGGAGACCAAATCGACCCTGACATCATTGACGCCAGCCGTGTGCCCATTGTGCTGTTGGATGGCGCGTCCATTACTGAACACACCAATTCCTTCGCCATGATGCGCGGCGGTCATCTGGACTATTCCATCCTGGGTGGCTTCCAAGTGGCGATGAATGGCGACTTGGCCAATTGGATGACCGATGCCGAGAATGCGATTCCAGCAGTGGGCGGAGCCATGGACCTCGTGGTGGGCGCCAAACAGGTGATTGTGACGATGGAGCACAATACTCGAGACGGCCAAGCTAAGCTGTTGCAACAATGTAGCTATCCTCTCACGGGTCTGAAAGTTGTCGATTGGGTGTATACCGATCTTGCCGTGCTCAAACCTGTGGGCGATGCTTTCGAGGTCTACGCATTGGTGGAAAACCTGAGCCTAGAGGAGTTGCAGAAGCGGACAGGTGCGCCGTTGCGCGCAGAAGCGCCCAAGGTGATAAGGCTGAACAATAAGGGCGTGCCCTTTTATGGCGCTTGAAATCACATAATTGGGCAATTTAATTATTTGCAACTCACAAATGCCCGCTGCTAGGCGGGCACCATATTGGAGACAAAGATGGCAGTAAAAAAAACAAAATTTGCGTCCAGGCTGATGTTGGGCCTCGGTACGTTGTTAATGGGGGTTTCTGTCAGCGTGAATGCGCAGGCAGATAACTTCCCTGATAAACCCATCACCTTGATGATTCCGTACCCACCCGGTGGCAGTGCTGACATGCTGGCGCGCCCCGTCGCGGCCAAAATGCAGGAGGAGCTTGGCCAGCCTGTTGTACTTGAGTACAAGCCTGGTGCCGGCGGCACGATCGCCACAGCGCAATTGGCGCGCTCCAAGCCCGACGGATATACGGTGTTGATGGTGCTGGCTGCCCATGCCATCAACGACAGCATGTATGGCTCGCTGACTTACGATACCGAAAAAGACTTTGCGCCGGTCACCATGCTGGCAACCCTGCCGCTGCTGGTGGCGGCACCACACAAGACACCGGCAAATAATATTCAAGAGCTGATTGATTACGCCAAAAAACACCCGGATGAGTTGACCTTTGCTTCCGCAGGGAATGGCAATACCAGTCATTTGGCTGCCGAACTGTTCAAGAAAGAAACCGGTGTGGAGATGATGCACATCCCTTACAAGGGGAGTGGTCCTGCTGTCGTGGCCTTGCTGGCGGGCGAGGTGTCGCTGATGTTCGACAGCATCTCGACATCGGCGCCTCAGGTCGCGGCTGGCAAGCTCAAGGCATTGGCAGTAACCGGCGCTAAGCGCTCCGCCATATTGCCGGATGTTCCAACGGTCTCGGAATCAGGTCTTCCGGGTTTTGAGATCGACGGCTGGTACGGCATTATTGCGCCGGCCGGTACGCCCGATGCGGTGGTGAATAAGCTTTACGAAGCATTCACATCGGCAGCTCAAGACCCGGAGATTCGTGAGCAGCTCGGAGGCTTCGGCTACGAAGTGGTGGGTACGCCTCCCCATGAGTTCAAGGCGCACATCAGCCGCGAAATTCAGAAGTGGAAGGTGGCGGTTGACCAGTCAGGCGCTAAGATCGACTAGACTTGAAAGTGAGTTTTACAGGCCGGCAGCGAGGCTGCCGGCCTGTTTTTTCACGTGTGCTGTGTGGGGGGCGGCAAGCCAGTTTCTCGAATGAGATAATAGGGCACAAATCAAATGCCCTACACGGGAAATTATGCGGCACAAGGATAAAAACACCTCTACCACTTGTTCATCCAAAGGTCTGTTGGGGCCGGGGGCGGATCCCGCCTTCGCCCCGCTGGCCGACCCCGGCATCCGTCGGCGGGTTTTGATGGCGCATCTGGTCACACATAGCAAGCAATCCGTGCAGCGCTACGTCGGGCGCCCTTTGGGGCGGGTGCTGTTGCGGCGTTGGATGCGTGACAAAGCGGTTAGCACTCATGTGGAATCGTTTGGCCTGCCGCGCCATATTGTCGAAGAAGTGTTGGGTGACGAAGGGTTAACTTTGCATGTTGACCCGCGCAAGTTGATTCGCATCGCAGTTCATGCACCACGCCGTGTCGAGAAGCGGCCTTCGTCGCTGGCTTTTATTTGGGAAGGAACGTGGGACCAACGGCGCGAGGATCTGCGCGTCGGCACGCGCTACCAGTTGATTCGTGAGTTGGATGCCAACCGTCATCAACTAGAACGTACGGAAAGGTTTCAGCAATTGCTGGCTTGCATAGAGCAAGGCAAGCCCTGGGGCTCGCATCAATTGGGCGTGCTGCTCGATACGCCGGAAAAAATTCGGGCATATTTGCAGGTGTATATTGATTTTCTGGACGACATGGCCGTTAATGGTTTTGATCCAGATCGCGGCAAAGACCCGATCGGGGTGGCCATCTCCCGTGAAGGTAGCATTCTGAAAGTCAACCGTGGCTTGCATCGCTTGGCTATGGCTCAACATCTTGGCTTGCCCACAGTCCCAGTGCAGGTGCGCCACGTGCATAGGGTATGGTGGAATCAAGTCACCGAAGGTGTAACGGGCGAAGCGGCACTCAGAAAAATGCAACAAGCTCTGCAAACGTGTCAACCTGAGGAGTGTCCGGGGCCGCTGGATGAAGACCCAGAAGTCAGTTTGCCGCCTGATTTTTGGCCCGCTCCTCGCGTGCCAGCGGCAAGTCGTTTTAAATAAAGAAAAACAGGGTGGAGTCAGCGCTGACGTGGCGCTGCGGTTACAAGATCGCAATCACCCACACACAGGAGAGACAGTTAATGATCACTTCACGCAAGTTTCCCATCGCCGCAGCCGTGTTTGCGGTTTCCCTGGTAAGTTCGGCCTGGGCGGACACCTCTTCGGTCGAAGCCCCGTCCCCCGAGTTCGAGCCTACGATCGGGCAGTCCGGGAAAGATGTCATCTGGGTTCCCACGCCTCAGCAGTTGGTGGACCGCATGCTAGACATGGCCGAACTTACACCGCAAGACACGCTGGTGGATCTGGGTTCTGGGGACGGTCGTACGGTGATATCCGCTGCTAAGCGCGGCGCGACAGCAAGGGGAATCGAATACAACCCTGATATGGTGGCACTTTCTAAAAGTGCTGCCCTGCGTGAAGGGGTGTCCGATCGCGCCACATTTGAGCAGGCAGATATCTTTGAATCCGATTTTTCGGATGCAACTGTCGTGACGTTGTTTTTGCTGCCCGGCCTGAATCTGCGGCTCAAGCCCACACTCTTGGATATGGCGCCCGGTACTCGCGTGGTGTCCAACTCTTTCACCATGGGGGATTGGGAACCCGATGAAACGGGTGAGGCCGAGGGTTGTACCAACTATTGCATTGCCTACAAGTGGGTGGTGCCAGCCAAGGTAGAAGGCACTTGGACAATGCCTGACGGGCAGTTACAGCTCACTCAGACTTATCAATTCTTTAAAGGGGCGCTCACTCAAGGTGGCACCACAACACCCATTACCGAAGGGCGCCTGGATGGCGCTAATATCAGCTTCAAGGTGGGAGATGTGGCATACACCGGAAAAGTATCCGGGCAGACTATGCAAGGCCAAGCCGAGGGGCAAGCCGCGTGGGCTGCCAAGTTAGCGAACTAAACGCTGAGCGTATCTTAAGGCGGCTTCGCCCTGCCGTTGCAAGCGCTGGGCGAAGCCGCCTTTTTCAATAGTGCCGGCGTTACACCGCTTTTAGCGGACGATGCGGACGGAATCGACTTCTATTTCTGGCGCACGGTTGCGGCCGGTGTCCACCTCACCGCGCAGTTCGACGGTTGTCGTTTCGCTTACTGGTTCATTCGGCATGTCATCGTCGTCAATCTCTGCAATGATTTCGCCTGTGCCATCAGAGAACACATATTTTTCATTCCCTGTTTTGCGCAGCAAATGACCGCGCAACACGACATCCTGATCATCTTTCGGGGCTTTCAGGATGGCGTCTACAGAGGCTGCCGGGCTGTTTGCTGGGCCCGTGTACTGAGCCTGAGCCGAGAATGCCCACGAGGCCCCAACCACCGCTAGGGCGACTGCCAGTGTTCTGTTCTTCAATTGCATGCGACTTCCTTTGTAGATGGGCGGCTCAGCAGTCGAGTCCCCCTGTGTTAACTTTTTAATCATATCAACCGCACCCTCTACAGTCGTAAGATTTTGTACGCAAGAGTCGTGTACTTTTCGGTGGCATTCGAGCGTCAAAAAATTATTCAGCCCGTCATTAATTGTGTATAATCGTGGATTGTCTTGGTGCAGTACAAGCTATACAGGCTTGCGAGTGCACAGGCAATGGCGCAATGGCAGAGTGGTGATGCAGCGGATTGCAAATCCGTGTACGTCGGTTCGATTCCGGCTTGCGCCTCCAGATTCGAAAGGCCGGAAACCTAGCATTCATGCGGGTTTCCGGCCTTTTCACTTTCCAGGCCAACCAGAATAAAAGCGCCACTCACAGCATAAAGTGGCAAGAATGATGGCAAGAGCCTTACTGGTCACCAATATTAGCAATTGCTAAATCATGCGGAATCCTCCTTTGGAAATCATTTTTCAGATGAGAGAATTTCAGCATGGCTACTGTTACAAAAAATAAATCTGGCTCTTGGAAAGGAGAAGCTCGTCTAACGCGCGGCGGCGTGGTCGTGTTCCGCGATACCCGAACATTCGATACCAAGCAAGAAGCACTGACATGGGCAAAAGAGACAGAAGCCCGTGCACGGGGCGTCTTCACAACAGGTAAGGCAATGCCTACGCGCATGACCTTGCGCGAAGCAGTCGAAGCATGGGAAGAGGATGTAAAGACCTACATTAAGAGCGCCAGTGAGGCGACCCAAAAGAACACCAGGTTCCAAGCCTTTACGAAGTCTGTCGAGAAAGGGAAGACGCACCGAAAACTATGGAAAGCCAGCGCACTAGCTGATAAACCACTCAGCACAATCAGCCAAGCAGATATTGAGCACTTCATTGATGACCGCCGCGATGACGAGCGTTCAGATTCGACAATTCGGAACAATCTGCACTGCCTAAACCAACTCTACCAGCACGCGGCGGCGGGCACCCGACCGGACCGCCCTGCAGGCTGGAAGTGGCAGATCCATAGCCCGGTAGCGGCAGCGTCAAAAGCACGCGAATTAAGATCATCAGGACAGCGTAACCGCCGCCTAATGCCCTCCGAGCTTGATTTGATATTGCGAACATTCGAAAACATGAAGCAAGCCCAAATCCGCGCACCAGAGAAAGAAGGACGTCAGTTTATTGATGTAAAGGTGCCAAGCAACAAAAAAATCCTATCTTTCGAAGCTGACGATTCTCTTATATACATTCGAGCGGCTTTTGAGGCTGCAATTGAAACTGCCCTCCGAAAGGAGAAACTATTCAAGATCTGCTGGCGATGGGTTGACCTTACCCCTGGACAAGAGCGCATTATTTTTCCAGCGGAAGAGTGGGGCTCAGCAAATAAGGGCGTTCCCAAAATTCTTTCTATGTCGCTGCGCATGGTAGAAATTATCAAAGAGATCAAGCAGATAAAGCAAAACATCAATTTAGACGAACCTATCTTTCACCCCCTTAAACCCGCACGGGTCTGGCGCTTACTAAACTTCGCATGCGAAGCATTAGACATTGAAGATTTCCGCTGGCATGATCTACGTCATGAAGCGTGTTCACGCCTTGCTGAACGCGGTTGGACAGCAATAGAGATACAAGCAGTATCTGGACACAAGACGCTTGCAAGCTTGCAAAGATATATTCATGTAGATCAAAGGGCGATTTATAGAAAGATGCGTGAAGCAGCTTAATCAAAAGCACCCCATCAACCGCCTAAATGGCGGTTTTTTTATTGCCTAAAACCCAATGTGAGGAACTGAGCTAGATTCGTGCGCTTAATCCGACGCCGAAAAATACATAATAACCTGGCCGTCGCATTCATTTCAAAGGGGATATATGGCAGAATTAAATCATCAACAAAAACCGAGGAATAGAGATGAAACTAATCACATTGAACGAAGTAGCTGAAATTCTCAGAATGAATCCGCAATCTATTCACAATGTTCTAGCTAGAATTCGTGCTGGAAAAGCCGAAAAAAGCGATGTTCCGCCGTTCTTAAAGATCGGTGATCGACTAGTTGTAAAAGAGCGCGATTTCCAAGAGTGGCTAGACAGCAAGCTGATACCGCTCGATTACACGCCTGCTCCCAAGAACAGAACTGGACGACCGCGTAAGAAGATTGACCTCACCGGCCGCATCTCACTGTCTTAATATTCAAACGACTTAACACCACCAAAACCATTTAAATAAAAGGTATCAACATGAAAATCACATCTATTGCAACAGCGCTTCTGCTGACATTCGCTACCACTATCGCATCAGCTCAGATGCGCCTGGTAATACCACTCTCACTCGCTGACTCTAGTTCAACGAGCGCCACAAACGAAAGTGAGCACGAATCACTTGAAGAAACCGTAGTGTTTGATTTAGAACGTTTTCAAGACCTTGAGGAAACGCTTAAATATCGCTTTGAGTTAGAGGCAAAAAGCGGAATTGATTACAATATCGCTGTCATCATTGATACTTCTGCTAGTACTGAAAGCATTGCGGAAAATCAGTTGGCATCTGTCAATAAATTGATTGACACGCTTATGTTACATGATGGTAATGTAAATTTTACGATAGTATGTTTCGATTCTGGTGCAACCTCGAGAACTTATATGTTCCTTAATCGTAATGTATTGCCTAATATACACCTTTGTCCGGCTAGGGGTAACACGAATTACTCGGCAGGTTTTTTATATGCCGAAACGGAATATGAGCAAATGAACCCTTATAATCCCAACGCTGAAAAAATTACATACTTTTTAACGGATGGATATCCCAATTTATTTATTGATCACATGGGGGGCATACAAGGGCCGAAGGGCGTGTTCAATCCCACTGAACCTGCATACCAGAAGGTGTGGGCAAAGTCGCTTGAAGCAGCGCAGCCGCTTCTCACGGGTACCAGCATGCATGGTATCAAGATGATTGGCACAAAAGTCGAGACGCTTGAGGATTTTGACAGCGCCGGAATGGAAGAGCGCTTTACCAAATAAGAAAAGCCCCGGGGACTAGCCGGGGCTTTATCCGCACGTATGCGGCAATATCGAATGAAACGGATTCGACATGACTCAAGTATATACACCCCTCTCTTCCGAAGCAAGCGTTTTCCGGTCACTAGAAGAAAAACTAAACGACCCTCGCGCCCGCCCCCTAGCGGCACAACTTCGAATCACGCGTGAAATCGGGCTACACCGCTTCGTGCGTAGACTGTCAAATACAGACACCGGCGCAGACTACACAGAAGAAGAAATTGAATCAGCAAAGACCGTTTTAGTAAATGAAGCACGCCCACTGTTTCATAACCGGGCAAATCATCTAAAAGCGAACCTGCCGACGCGACACGGCAAAGCGCTTGAGCACGCGCTAAAGTCAATCGCTAGCAATGATATTGTTGATGACATCAGAAATATCGATAAGACGCTGGGCACCATAGAAGATCAAACAAGACTTGACCTGCCCGCCGTCGATGCCAACTTCTCTGATTTTCAGCTAAGAGCAAGCCAGGAATCTGATAGATACCAAAAAAACTATCAACAATGGATGACGATCAAGGATGACGGCGCCGCTAACAAGCTCTTTCAGCATGACCTTGAAAGAGTGCAGCGCGTCACAGGCTGGACTAAGCCCCGCGACATGGACGCTAATAGCTTCTATGCACGCGCCAGCACTGAAAAGTTTTGGCTGCGTCATCTACAGAAGCAAGCTAACAAATCATCACTTCAGCTTGCACGCACCCTTCAAATCCTTGGTCGCGGTAAAGCTCCAGACGGCGGACCTCGCGCGGCTTATTTGCCATGGGATCTAGCAAACCGAAAGCATGCGCAAATCGACTTAACGCAGGACTGGATGAAGCGTACCGTCATGACAAGCGGTTCAGGGGAGCAGCACACGCTTTTCGATATTAACGAAAAAGCGAAGCAACGCCAGCTTGCTGAGCTTGATATTCGCGCAATCGCAATGCACGAAATCCACACCGAAAAAGGCATGTTGCCTTTCTTAGTAACCCTCACATGTCCATCACGTTTTCACAGCACTATCACAGTAGGAAATAAAAAAAAGAAACGCAGCATCCCAAACCCGCGATTTGACTCGACGTTAACTGCGCAAGACGGAGCAAACCACCTTCAAAAAAACTGGACTAACTTTCGCGCCCTCGCGCAAAAAATCGCCGGGCCTGGAGGCTGGGGCCACTTCGGCGACATGGAAGGACATACTGATGCGACGCCACACCGTCACATCCTGATCTACTGTCAACAAGAACACGAAGAGCTCATGCACGCAGCCATGTTGCACGCGTTCTTACTTTCAGATTCACCAAACGAGCCCGGCGCACGCAAGCACCGCGTACGTTGGGAACGCGTGCGTAGCGACGGCGGAGCAAAGAAATACATCACCAAAATTCTGCGCTACATAACAAAAACATTTAATGGAAAGCTAACGAGTGAAGCGCTGTATGCGTCATCTATCGGGCGTCGCGCGTTCACAATGATGAAAGATCATGTCGGAATCTGGCGCGGCCTGAGAGCGATTCAGACGCCCTACAAGAAAAAATCTTTCTCTTTTGAAGCTGACCCCATACCCACTGAACTTTTGCCCGCCTGGGCTGCCTCGCGCGGTTTAGATCAAGTACCGGAGCGCTATAGCGACGAACTGCGCGGCAGCGTTACGCGCCCGACGCACTACAAGACTTTCCTTCAATCAATCGCAGTAGAGTATCGAGCAGCTTGGCATGAGTCTGATTTCTTTAATACAGAATTATCTGTGCTGAATCACAGCACAGGAGAAGTTATCTCAATCACAGCTCACGAAGAGTTTGATGAAATGATGTATTTCTCTGATGATGAACTTGAGCTTCTTGAACGAAAAACCCGCAAGCTCAATCAGTTCGGGGAACCCCTGATGCCAAGTGGCGGTGCCGCAAGATCGCCGCTATTGATCAGGATTGATGACATGACGAGTGAAGTTCATTTCGTCAGACGCGATATCGTCAAGTGGAGCAAAGAGACACTATCAAAAGAAAAGACAGAAAGGAAAGTAGAGAAGTTTCTTAAAGATATGATTTCTTCTTTTCGCGCAGGGTTACAGTTATCTATACAGAGCCAAGCCGCCGCAGGCGGCGCTATTGCTAGCTTTGACGATAACTCGCTTGAAAATTCAGAGCAATTAAACCATCCGAGCACGACTAAAAGACAAACTAAGCTCATACCACTAAAATTGTTTGAAAATCCAGTCTAACCACCGGGCTTCAGATCGTTTTCAGCACCCATCACACAAAAAAATAATCACTTATTGCGAAAGCAAGAAATGGTGGTGAGCGGGCTACGTGAACTTTTTTTGAATAACTTGAGTCATAATAAGCATCATCAACTTCTCAAAAAAGGTATTCAAAATGAATAATCAAATTCAAACTCAAGTTCAGCAAGCTGAAAACCAAAAGAAACAGCGCACTCGCTTAACCCCTGCCCAGCAGATCCAAGCAGCGAAGCAAGCTTTAGCAAGAGCACAGCAACGCCAACGCCAACATGACACACGCTCCAAAATCGTCTTAGGCGGGTTAATTATGAATTGGGTTCGCAATGATCCCAGCGCCGCACGAAGTGTGCTAGCACACATGCGTAGCGCGAAGCTGCGTGATCAAGATATCCAAGCGCTACAAGACATTCATGACGAACTAGCGCAAATAGTTAAAGCTGCACCCAGCAATACCACTTCGCATTAAGCAATACCCCCGGCACCCCGGCCTGAGGCGTAGCCGAGTCATGAAGGGCGCACTTAGCACTCGATTTCATCGAGTACAGTACGCCAACGCTGCGCTTGGATCGCCAACCACCCTTCGGGGTGGTGCGTGCCGCCCCCACTTCGTGGGTCCCCCTGCTCAACCATTAGCGGTGCAGTGTTATGAGATACGCGAATAAGTTTGAAGAAGAGCAAATCCGACGCGAGTTCGCAAAGGCAGCGCGCGCCACAGATGCTGCTAGCGAAAGAGCAAAAAGAAATGCTGCTCGCTCAAGTAAAAGCGGAACATGGCGCTTACCTGTGGCTTTCAAACGCCGCGCCCCCTCATCTTCATCTCAATTTCACTTCAATCGAAAGTACAGCAATCGCAAAGGACAGGGCGGACGCTTTACGCCTACATCCGCACTACGTAAGATTAGATACGACTTCGGAATGGATGAGCGTGATGATGGTCGCGTTGACTTCATACACGTATCACACTCGCACAACACGCCACGCCTCGCACTTGACCCCGAACTTGTAGCAATTGAAGCTGAACGCACAGCAGGCAGGCAAAGCAATAGCCGCCAAATGTCGCATGACACAATAGCACTGCCAGATAGAATGACTACAGAAGGCAGGCGGAAGCTAGCTATAGAGATATCAGATGCTATTCGAGAAAAAATGGATGGGGTGCCAGTCTTCTTTGCTATCCACCAGCCCGACGCTGGCAAAAGAAATTGGCACATGCATTTAAGCCACCCATTACGCGAGATCATATCAACAGGCGATGACGGTTTTAAAATGGGGGATCGCATTCTATATGAACAGCGACCCGCCATTAGAGCTGCCGCTGGACTGCCAAAAACAAATCATTCTGAATTGCGTCAATTACGAGCCAGCATCGCGGGACTAATAGCCGACGCCCTCGCAAAGGAAGGCATGCCACACCATCACTGCGAAAGATGGCGCCACGGACATTTGCAACTTCATCAGCAAGTAGAAAAAGCAGCCGAGCGCGGTGACGTTGATTTTGTGCTTGATCAGATGTACAGAGACCCAACGAAGAAAGAGGGCCTGGACACATCTAAATGGAAGGGCGGCTCAGATGATTCACGTAGAGATGCAGCCATTCTGCACAACCATGAAATCAAGAGAATGACAGGTATCGAAGTACCTCAGTCAGAGCTAGTAACAAAAGCCGCAGTTCAATACGTCTTAACCCGCGCAGAAAAAGCAAACATCAAAGACCCAGAGCTACTACGCCAGCTCATGCGCGACCACGGCATCAAGATGAGCTGGAATCAAAACAAACAAGGTAGAGCCTCAGGCGTATCTTTTCAGCTTAGCGACGGCCCCAAGATCACTGGCAAGAGTGCCGGCGCTTCGCTGCCCACTATCAAGAAGCGCCTAGGGCTGCCTAATACGTTTAAAGCACCTCAAAGGCTCAGACTATCAGAAGAACAAAAAGAAGCATACAGCGCCGCTCTAAAGTCAATTCCAACTCCTAAACATATATCAGACATATCAGCAGCACTACGAATACGTACAGCTAACGATCTCATGACTAAAGCAGAAGCAGTAGCAGCACCACCGCCGCCCCCACAGGCGGCCCCGGTCGCCGCGCCCGCGCCAGCGGCGCAGCAGGACAAGCCGCGCCCAAAACGCAAGAGCAATGACCCCGCTTTCAACAAAAAGCCCGTTGTTGCAACTACCGCGCCCAAGGGCGCAGGGACGGCCAGGGCCGCCCATGGGGCGGCAACAACCCCACCAAAGGATAAAGATAAGACTATGAACGTAAACAAGCTATTAGAAGAACTTTCCACAATTCAAGATGAGCCAGCCGCGATTGTCGCTACACAAGAATTCGTGAGCCGTGGCCCACTAACGCGTAATCAAGTCGCGCTGCTTATCGAGGAATGGGATAACGAGGAAGCTACCAAGAGCGGCACTTTCGACGGCCCACATGCGCTCGCCCTGGAACGCCTAGAACGCTTAGAGAAGGAGCTACGCCGTCACCGCCAAGAAGAACCTGTTCATAGAGAAACGCGCACTACATGGCTAGGGCGTCGTGTGGAGGTTGAAAGCAGGGCGCACAAATTCTGGAAAACAGAGCTCGAGTCTCGCTCTCGGATAATCGAAGAAGCAAAGAATGAAATCAAAAGGATCGAAGCCCACGTAGCAACACGCAACGATCTAATCGAACGCCTGCCAGCACTAGAAGCAGCACAAGCTGCACGTCACCAGGAAGCAGCGCAACACGCTCAGGAACGCGCTGAGAGCGATTACAGCGCAGCTCTTGAGACCTTAAGAGGAAGCAAAGAAGGATGGCGCAAGGAGGCAGCAGCACGCACTATCAACCGTCTACTAGAAACCCACCCACACATTCGAGAGCAAGAACAATCCAGACGACGGGCTGCAGCACAACATATACGCTCTGGACAACCAGCACCAGCCACGCGTCAGCGCCACAGATAATTCCACCCCGCCCGACGCTGTGCGGGCAGGGCGGCTGAGTACGTACCTCTACTTCCCATTAACATTCGCCAAAAAATGGTGGCAAGAATGGTGGCAAGATGCGACACAGACAAGGTTAGAAGTCATTAGAGAGAAGTAGGGGAATTTAGCGCAACCACTTGTTTTTCCAGCGAAAACGGATAAAATCCATACTGGATTCCGTCATAAAAAGAAATTGCAAATCCGTGTACGTCGGTTCGATTCCGGCTTGCGCCTCCAAATGAATAAAGGGCTTACGCTTAAGGCGCAAGCCCTTTTTTTTCCGGCTAGGGCATCTAGATCGTAACGATGCCCAGCGCGATCACGACATAGGCACCCCAGTGCCGCACCTTCAGGAAATCTTGTCTGCCGTATGCCCGGCGTCGCGCTGCATCGGTTCCTGGCAGCCCACCAGGCCATCGCTGCGCGGGCCGGTCAATACTGGCCAGGTGACCAGCAAGTAGGTGGCAAAGCAGGCGGCCCACATCATGCCCGATACCAGCAGCAGGGTGGCTGTCCAGGCGGCGGCGTAAAAGCCCGCGATAGCGCGCAGCAGCGTGGCCAATACCAGAGTCATGGCGGTAAGCGGCAGCCAGATGCGGCGATCCAGCCATAGCCCCGCGTGAATGCGCCCCACCATTGCCATGATGGTGAAAATCGACAGCCCCATGGCTCCGGCCATCAATACGTGCCGTCCGGCCGAAGGCAATAGCGGCGCGCCCAGCCAGGCGGCGCCCATCAGCCCGTAGCCCACCGCCACCAGCCAATAGAAGGCATACATCATTAAGGCCCAGCGATTGAAGAGCGGCCTGCCTACATGCCAGTCGTTCAGCAGGTTCAGCATGGCGGCGGCAGCGGCCAGGGCCGTCCAGCCGGTGATGAGGTTGTCGCCCAGCGAAAATTCCGCCAGGCTGCACAAACCAACGCAGACAATCGCCAGATTGAACAGCGCCGCTGGCCACAAGCCCAGCCAGGCAGGCCATAAGCCGCTCAGGGCGTATGCCAACCTGGCGGCTACCCACAACATGGCCAGGCGCGCCAGCCTGCGGTGGCTTACGGGAGCTGTGTGGGTGAACTCCGGGATGGCCGTCAGCACAAAACCGGCAATTGACGCCGTTACAAACCCGAAAATCATTTCGTGGCTGTGCCACAGCATGCTGCCGCCAGGCATGACATCGGGCATCAGGCCGCGCAACATCAGCAGCCACATGGCCATCATGACTACCGCGCTGGCCGCCGTCAGCACAAAGAAGGGCCGGAAGCCGCACATGAAAACCGGCCATTCGCCACGCAGGCCGCTGCGCAGATCGAGGAGAGGGGTTTTCAAACGGAGCACCCTCCATGGCGCGGCGCGTGATCGTGCAATTCAATCTTGGGAAGCTCGCCTTCCATCAGCCCAAAGCCAATGCGCACTTCGTCCAGTTGCATCAGTTCGTCGGTGGTCTGGTGAATCCAGGTGCTGGTGCGCTCTTTCGCGGGAGTATGCAGCTTGAATTCGCGCACTATGCGGCCTGGGTCGGCAACCATCATCAGGATGCGGTCCGCGAGGCGAACAGCTTCCATGAGATCGTGGGTAATCATGAGAACGGCGGTGCTGTGCTGTTGTATCTGTTCAGCCAGCAGGCCGTAGAGTTCCAGCTTCAGGCCAACGTCGAGCGCGGAAAATGGCTCATCGAGCAATAGAAGATCTGGCCGCGTAACCAGTGCGCGGGCCAGGGACACCCTGCTTTGCATGCCGCCGGAAAGTTCGTGGGGATACTTCAGCAGGTCTTCCATGGAAAGCCCCATGCGGTGTCCCAGCTCGGCCGCCTGCTTGCGGCGCGCCGCCTTGGGCAGCCGCTGGGCTTGCAGGCCCAGCGCGATGTTGTCCAGGCCGGTTTTCCAGGGCATCAGGCGCGGCTCCTGAAATACACAGGCAATGCTTCGGAAGGTGGAGCGCATCTGGATTTCAGAAGGAGTCAGCAGCCCGGCAACAATGTGCAGCAAGGTGCTCTTGCCGCAGCCCGAAGGCCCCACCAGCGCCAGTGTTTCGCCAGCGTGTAAATCCAGCCCCACATCGGCCAGCACTTCCTTTACGCCATAACGGTGGTACAGGTGACTGATGGTCAGTCCGCTCATCAGGCCGCCTCCGTGCGCCAGCGTTCCACATGGCGTTTGACGGGTTCCAGAACCAGATACTCAACCATCAGCAGCAAGCCCAGCACGGCGATGATCCAGCCCATCGAAGTGGCGGTATCAAGCTGCGCCCGCGAGACCGCCATGGCGGCGCCCACGCCATCCACAGTGGTGAGAAGTTCGGCCATGATGACGACTTTCCACGACATGCCCAGGGCTGTGATCCAGGAAGGAAACAGGTAGGAAGTAACGTGCGGCAGGTGGACATCCGTCACCATCATCCACCATGGAAGGCGGAACGAAGTGGCCATGTCGCGCAGCTTGTTATCGACTGTGCGCGAGCCCTGCATGGCGCCGGCAAAGGCGATCGGGGAACAGGCCACGAATACGGTGAAGACAGGCGTGGCGTCGCCCATGCCGAACCACAGCATGGCCAGCACCAGCCAGGCAATGGGCGGCATGCCCATCAGCAAGGTGATCAGCGGGCGCGACACCATGGCGGCGGTCAGTGAACGGCCCGCCACCAGCCCCAGCATGGTTCCTGCCGCCAGAGCCAGCCCCAGGCCGTATAGGGCCCGCCTGGCGGAAATCATGAGTTCGGGCCAGGCCAGGCCGGTGTCGAACATATTGCCCAGTTGCGACAGGGTGGCCACCGGCCCTGGCAGAACGAGATCGCCATAGACCTGGCCACCGAGTTCCCACAGTGCGCAAAACAGCAGCAGGCTGGTGATGGCGCCCCAGCCGCTCCATAGATAGGCCAGCGCGGCAGCCAGTGCGCCGCGCAGCCGTGCGGGCAGGCTCATGGTTGCGGCCCGTAGAATGCTGAGTCTGGAAGTTTGTTGCCTACGGTTGCCGGTTGCCGCTCCAGCAGGAGGTTGAAGAAAACCTCAAGTTCTTCGCGGGCCTGTCCGGCTGTGGTGTAGTGACGGGGCAGTACGGCAATTGAATCGGCCACGGCTTCGGGTTCCAGCATTTTTATGTACTTGGCCGCCAACTGCGCGCAGGCCTGGGCGTTGTCGAGGCACCAGCAGCTGCATGGCATCCATGGGTGTGGCGGAATAGCGCACCGTGAAATCCCGGCGCGGGTCCAGCCCGGACTTTTCCGCCAAAAAGCCGAACACGATGTCGGGCATGTCGCCCCGGAACGGCACGGCGATTTCCTCGCCTTTGAAGTCGGCCAGGGTTTTCATGTCAGGGTTGCGCGACACCATCCACAGTATTCCCCAGACCGACACATTCACCATTTGCAGCGGTAAGCCCCGGTTGTACAGGTTGGCTGCCACGTTGGTGGGCATGGCCATGAAATCAGCCTGGCCCTCCATGGCTAAAGCGCGGAGCTGGTCGGGGTTGTTCCAGGCCACAAATTCCACTTGGGGAGCAATGTCCGCCAGGGCGCCGCTTTCCACCATGTGCAGCAGTGGAAACGATACAGCCGTGGCAGGGCCAGCCAGCACCAGGCGTTCGCGCTGGGTGGGTTCGGCACCGGCATGCAGCGGCGCCAGCAAGCACAGCAAGGCAGTCAATGCGGCACGCATCGCAACCCTTTGTGCAATGCGGCGAAATCTGGAAATGAGAATGTGAATCGCTTGCATAATGCACAAAGTCTAGGGCCAGGGAGCGGCTGGCGGGAATGACAATTGTCAATGTATGCCGGAGTGGAACCCGGCAAGGCCGAACGGCGGCGGCAGATGCCCGCGCCGTCACGCGCTACGATTGTCCCCTTCCTGGTTGGGCGGCTTTGTTGCGAAGTGCCGGGTTCGTTCCAGCGCGCAGTCCAGCTGAACAACTATTTGTTCAGCTGGATCAGCCTGAAGGTGGCGCGCGACACACAGACTCTGGTGCCGTGTGTGTCGGTGACCGTGCCTTCGCTGAAGGCGGTGCTGCGCCCCTTCTTGAGGACACGCCCTTCAAAGATGAGATCGCCGCGGGCGACGTCCAGGAAATGCGTGGACATTTCTATGGTGGCGACACCGATATTGAGCGGATCATGGCCCCGGGCCGCGGCGCTCATGATGAAGTCCAGCACGCTCATCAGCGTGCCGCCATGGGTATCGGCGCGGCTGTTGACCAGGTCGGCGTTCATGGGAAGGCGGGCGCGGGCGTATCCTTCTTCAATATGCTCGGCCTGCAGGCCGAGATAGCTCATGAAGGGGATGGCCAGGCCGAAGTAAGGGGCGTCCTCGGTGCAATGGAGTGGGGCAGTTTGGGAAGTCGTCACGTTATTTGTTGCTTGGGTTGTTGCGGGCCGGAATGAAAATTGACGAAAGCGGCGGCCGCTCTCTTCAGGAGAGCGTGGCCGCCATTCACCGTGTTCCTGCTTCAGCCAAGGGATGCGACGTCGTCGTCTTCCTCAATGGTGTCGCCTTCGGCGACTAGAATCTCCTTGATGACGCAATCGTCTTCGGCTTCAACAGGAATTTCCATTTTCATGGATTCCACAGTGATGATTGGATCGCCGCTGGAAAGTGTATCACCGGGAGCAGCGTGAATTTTGACAACTGTGCCGGAAACAGTGGATTTGATGGTGCTCATGGAATTACCTTGTCGTGAAAATATAAGGGATCAGGAATGGGGGGACGATGATTCTGCGACGGTCTCGGGCCTGCTCAGAATGCGACCGACGATTTCAACGTCAAGCATGCCGACTTGGTAGTCGGGATCGTCCAGAGAGCGCAACACAAAAGGAATATTGGTTTTCACGCCTTCAACGCGGGTGGCGCGCAGGGCGGCTTGCAGGCGTGATATGGCCTCTGCTCTGTCCTTGCCTGTGGCAATGATTTTGGCCAGCAGAGGGTCATAGAACCTGGGAACCTCGCAACCCGCAGCGTAGCCGGTTTCTACCCGGATACCCTCCATTTCTGGCATATCAAAACAGCTCAGAGAGCCTGGCGAGGGAATGAACCGGCGCGGGTCCTCGGCATAAATACGCGCTTGTATTGAGTGGCCCTGTGCGACAGGGTGCGACGGCAGGACTTCGGACAGGTGTTGCCCGGCTGCAAGGCGGATTTGCGCACTCACAATATCGGTACCGGTGAGCTGTTCGGTAACAGCATGCTCCACTTGCAAGCGCGTATTGACTTCCAGAAAGCAGAAGCCATCTTCCGGGGTGTAAAGCATTTCCACAGTGCCGATTACGTCATATCCTGTCTGGGACAGAATCTCGCGCAGGCGCTCAGCCATCTGGTCCAGAACTTCGGTCGGCAGACCAGGCGCCCGGGTTTCCTCCAGCACTTTCTGATTACGGCGCTGGACGCTGCAGTCGCGCTCGTACAAAGCGGCCACATTGCCGTAGCGGTCAGCCAGAAACTGGAACTCGATGTGGCGGGGTTTTTGTACGAGCTTTTCAAGATACAGGCTGGCCTCGCCAAAGTTGCGTTTGGCAATGGACTGAGCTGAAGACCAGGCGTTTCCGAGTTCTTCCTCATCGTAGATAGGTACCATGCCGATACCGCCGCCGCCAGCGGCCGGTTTGATCAGGACCGGGTAGCCGATGCTACGGGCGTTTGCACGCACTACTTCCAGATCGTTGGGAAGAATGTCCGAGCTGGCGGTTTGCGGCATGCCTAGCTTTTGCATGAAGCGGCGCGCGCCGGTCTTTTCGCCGAGACGCTCCAGCCAGGAAGGGTGGGGGCCGATAAAGCACAGCCCAGCGTTGGTCACGCGACGGGCAAATTCGGCGTTCTCGGCGAGAAACCCATAGCCGGGGTGGATGGCGTCGGCACCCGAAATCGCAGCGATATTCAGGATGGCATCCTGATTCAGATAGCTTTCCATCGGGGAGTTGCCAGGCAATTCATAGGCTGCGCTAGCCTGGCTCACATAGGGTAGCGTAGCGTCCACCGGCGAATGAATGACGACAGTTTCCATGCCCAAGGCTTGGGCGGCACGCATGATGCGGGCGGCGACCACCGAGCGGTTGGCGATGAGCAGCCGTTGTGGCAAGGCGCGACTTGCTGATTGAGAAGAATTCATGGTTGTTCCTTGCTTTTGACGACGACAGCATCAACGATGACGGGTGCGGCGTTTCGTGAAACCAGCACGGGGTTGGCGTCCACAGACAGCACTGTGCCTGCCTGGGCGGCAAACCAGTCGCCCAATTTCACCAACAAGGTTGCGATGGCTTCGACATCGACAGCCTGCATGCCGCGTGTGGCAATAAAGGCGCGGGAGATGAAGAGCCGGTCGATGGCTTCCAGCGCGTCTTCCTGAGTGAAGGGGGCGCATAGGAACTGTGTGTCGCGCAACGCCTCAACCAGAACACCACCCTGGCCTATCATGACAACGGGGCCGTAAGTGGCGTCCCAGTGCGCCCCCAGGGCGAGCTCAAAGTCGGCCTTGTGCTGTTCGGCCAACAGCATGCCTTCAAAGGGCAGTCGCAGCGCTTCCAGTGTTGTTTGGTAGGCTTGCCAAGCATCGCGCGCTTCGTCTGGGCTGCGCAAGCCCAGTCTGACGAGGCCATGATCCGATTTATGAGGTACCGCTGCGGAAACGCCTTTGGCCACCACGGGTGTGTTTAGTTGGGTAAAGTTTTCGTCGACCGAAGACTTATCGCGGCAGACGCGGTGAGCCACGATATTCAGCCCCGCATTGGACAGAAACGCCAAGCTGGACGGCTCGTCCAACGTATACCCGCTCGTTTCTGCCTGATGCTGACGTCTTTCTTCATTCTTGGGGGGTAATGCCAATAAGCGCCGACGTCGCGCTTCATAATCAGCCAACAGGCCCAACCCACGCATGGCGCGGGCTTCGCTGGGAAAGACCGGGACTTCTTGCTTACGGAAGATGTCCACTACCCAGTCCTGTACTGCGCCAATGGCGACCGGTACCGCAGCCCTTGCGGAGAAATCAGCGGTCTGGCGAGCAAAGTCGTCCATGTCATAACCTTCACCTCCAATAGGAAAGCCGGTGAAGACGCTGTGCGCGGCTCCACTTTCCGCTACTTGCTGCAGGGTTTCACCATAGATGTGTGGCTGGGTGAGCAGCGCGGTGGTCATGTCTATCGGGTTGCGAGGTGACACGAATGAGGGAAGAACGCCGCGCAGGCCTTCAGTTTGAGCCTCATCAAACCGGGCGAGTTGCAGCCCGTTTTGCTGTGCGGCGTCTGCTGCCAGTACGCAAGTGGCTCCGGAGTTGCTGATGGCGACCACCCGTTTACCGCGTGGGCGTTCGCGCTTGCTGAACAGATGGGCGTATTCGGTCAGCTCGTGGAAGTCGTTCATTCGAATGATGTTGTGCTGACGCAGGAAAGCGTCCGTCAAGGCGTCTTCGGTGGCTAAGGCGCCCGTGTGTGAGCTGGCCGTCAATTGACCTTCCTGGGTACGGCCGGCCATGACTGCAAGAATGGGGATATCCCTGGTGGCGGCTACCTGTGCGCACTGGGCGAATAGCAGAGGGTCGCGTAGCGATTCGGCATACATGAGAATGACCCTCAAGTCGGGGTCTTGTAGCAGGCCGCTGGTGACGTCGGCTACATTCATGTCCGCCTCGTTACCTGTTGCGACCAGATAGCGTACGCCAAGGTTCTGGCGGCGCAGGCCACCGTAAACAATCGCTGCGCCTGCGCCACTTTGACTGATAATGGCAACGGGCCCGTCTTGTGGAGGGCATTCGTTGATCATGGTCGAAAAGCTAAGAATGGCCTGATTTTTAAAGTTGGCAATTCCTTGCGTGTTCGGCCCTAACAGTCTGAGATTACCTGCGCGTGCCTGGGCGACCAGTTGGTGCTGCGCTTTGAGGCCTTCCTCACCCAGTTCAGCAAAACCGGATGAATACACCACGGCCGCCTTGGCGCCGATGGAAATCGCCTGGTCGATGGCCGACGGAACGTCTTTCCCAGCGATGCTCACCACAACGACGTCGGGTGAGTGGGGCAGATCAAGCAATGACGGATAGCTTTTCACCCCCTGAACCGAGTCACGCGCGGGGTTGACCGGATAGATCTCGCCTGCATAGCCGTGGCGCAGCATGTAGTGGATCGGGCGCCCTCCCGCCTTGATGTGGTTGTCGGATGCGCCCAGTATGGCAACCCGTCGTGGCGAGAGGATATCCAGCATGTCGGTGGGTTGCGACATGCTGGAGATAGTGTGTTCGCTGGGCTTACTCAACTTTGACTCCTGCGCGCGCAACCACATCCTGCCACTTGTCCAGTTCGCTGTTGACGAACTGGTCATATTCTTTCAGGTTCAGATCACCGGGCTCGGTTCCATTGGCCTTGAAGGCTTCCAGCGCATCTGGGGTGTGCATGCTTTCGCGTGCCAGGGTGTTGAGCTTTTCTGCAATATCTTGCGGCAGGCCAGCGGGGCCGTAAAAGCCGATCCAGGTGATAGCCAGGTAGTTGGGTACACCCTGTTCAGCAATGGTCGGAACGTCAGGCAGAGCTGGGCTGCGCTCTGCGGAAGTTACGCCGATAGCCTTGACTCGACCGTCTTTGATGTGGGGCGTCATGGTGGTGACGTCATGGAACAGTGCGGGGATTTGTCCGCCGAACAGGTCTGTCATAGCAGGTGTGGCGCCTTTGTATGGCACATTGGCTATGGGCAGCCCGGTTTCGAGTTTGAGGAGTTCACCCGAAAGGTGGGTGGCGCCTGCAATGCTGGAGGAGCCATACAGCACGCCGTTGGGTTGTTGTTTGACGTACTCCGAGAATTCCTTCAGGTTTGTGGCGGGGACTTCGTTGTTTACAACCAGCACGTTGGGGGTGGTTGCCATCAAGGCCAGATTGGTGAAGTCCTTGCGAGTGTCATAAGGCAGGTTCGAGCGTACAGCCGGGTTGATGGAGTGATGGGTAGCTGATACGAGCAAGGTATAGCCATCAGGTTTGGCGCGGGCTACAACGGCAGTTCCGATCTGGCCGCTGGCGCCCGCACGGTTTTCCACAACAACCGTCTGGCCGAGTTTGTCATGCATGTGCTGGGCCAGGCGACGCGCCAAGACGTCGGTCATGCCTCCGGCAGGGAAGGGCACCACAATGGTGATGGGTTGGCTGGGCCATTCTTCGGCGGCGGCCGTATGCATGGGAGCCACAGAGGCCACGGCCGTCAGCATCGTAGCTGCGAGTGTTTTCTTGAGACCGGATGCCAGGGGTGTGGAAGCGTTCTGAAAATACATGAAAAGTCTCCTCATTGGATAAGAGCGGTCACCCGCTTCATAGTTGCTGTGTGGAGCAATGGTCTGCATGGTCGTCATGGGCGCAGGCCGAAAGTCTTGTGGCCTGGTTCGCGAAGTTTCGCGGCCAGGTTTGCGAATTCGACCAGGCGCCTGCGTGTCTCCCGAGGGTCGATGATGTCCTCGATCACAAAAGCCTCGGCACTGCGGAAGGGAGAGGTCAAGCTGCGTATGCGCTGCTCGATTTCATCGCGTTTGCGTTGTGGATCGTCTGCGCCTTCAATTTCGGCTTTGTAGGCCACCTCCAGGCCGCCTTCGATGGGCAGGGAGCCCCAGTTGGCCGAAGGCCAGGCGTAGCGAAAATTGTGTCGTCCCATGTGTTGGTGGGCCGCGGCCGCTACCCCGTAGGCGCGTCGCAGGATGATGGAGCACCAAGGTACGGTAGCCTGGTAAACAGCAGCCAGGGCGCGTACGCCGGCGCGCATGACTCCGGATTTTTCTGCCTCCACGCCAATCTGGAAGCCCGCAATGTCCACAAGGTTCACAACAGGAAGCTGAAACGCCTGTGCCATGTCAACAAAGCGCACCAGTTTTTCCGCCGTGGCGCGATCCCAGCCACCTCCGTAATGGTAGGGGTCGCTGGCCAGGACAGCCACTGGCCAGCCGTCGATGCGGGCCAAACCGGTTACCAGGGCCTTGCCCCAGCGCTTGCCTATTTCAAAGAAGGAGCCTTCGTCCACCAGTGATTGGACAATGGGGCGGATTTTGTAGACCGAGCGGGAGTCGCGCGGGATGGCGCCGAGCAGCCATTCCTGGTCTTGCTCCGTCTGGGGAAGTGGGCCGCGGGGCGCAGTTTCGAATACCGAGGAAGGCAGGTAGGACAGAAAGCGCCGGGCATGTTCAAACGCTTCAGCTTCGCTGGAAACCTCATCGTCAACCACTCCATTGCGAGTGTGGATCTGACTGCCACCCAACTCGTTCTTGGTGACGTTCTGGCCGATGCGAGCCACCACGGGCGGCCCGGCGTTAAAAAGCTGGGAAGTCTCCTTGACCATGACGGAATAGTGGCTTGCGGCTACGCGTGCGGCGCCCATGCCTGCCACGGAGCCCAGCGCCAGAGAAACCACCGGCACGATAGTCATGTTCTCGACAACGTGTTGCCACACTTTCATGGTGGGAATCAGAGTGTGACCCTTGGTTTCGATATTGCGGACCGAGCCGCCTCCGCCCGTGCCATCCACCAGTCTGACCACAGGCAGGCGCAGGTCGCCGGCCATGCGCTCTGCGTAAAGCAGCTTCTCTCCGACCGCGCCGTCATTGGCGCCGCCTCGCACGGTGAAGTCGTCGCCCATGAGGACGACTGGACGGTTATCCAACAGAGCGCGTCCGATCACAAGGTTGGAAGGGGTGACGCCAAGGATCTTGCCTTGAGCGTCATACTGGCCGCTACCTGCCAGGCCGCCGATTTCATTGAATGAGCCGGGGTCTGCAATACCCTCTATGCGTTCCCGAACCGTCAGTTTTCCTGCGTTCTTGTGTCGCTGTACTTTCTCCGCTCCTCCCATTTCCAGGGAGAGCTTCCTTCGGTAGTCCAGTTCGTCGATTTCAGGTTGCCAAGACACATCTGCTCCTTTTATAGGTGTATTCAGTAGCTACAGAATACTTAGAAGCAATATGTGTGCCAGTTTTTTATAGGCTTTTATCAGGTCTTGGTTGTTATTATGTCTTTCATGCAGACATATTTTGGGTGATATGAAGACATGTATTCAAAAAACACACTTTGTGGTGGTGTGACGGGTGATCGCGTTGGACTCATCATTTTTGATACGCAGCGTGATACCGCTTGGGGCATGGGGGTCGGTGCTGACCCTGGCATGCAGGACGCCACGCGCGCGCTCATAGAAAAGGAAAGTGGGACGGGTTCACTTTCAGATTTGGTGCGGCAGCACCAGCCACCGCGTTTATTCACTATCGAGACCAAGGGGCAGGGAGGGGTGTGGATGGCGCTGGCGCTGCCGGACGATGTGCGGTTATGTGTGTTGTTGCGCCCTCTTAACGCAACGAGCCCTCTGATCGACTTCCTGGCGCAAGTGCCTTTCGCTACTGAAATCATGGAGTTCATGATCAGCAACCCCTTTCAGGCAATCACGGTTGCGGATGCCGCAGGCAAAATGCGTTACGTCAGTCCGGTGCATGAACAGTTCCTGGGCTTGCCGCGCGGCGGTGCCGCTGGACGGGAAGCGGCGGAGGTCATTCCTAATTCCCGACTTGCCCATGTGGCTCGCAGTGGTCGCGCAGAGATCGCCCAGCTTCAGTCGATGCGTGGCATCACCCGGGTTGTAAATCGTTTGCCGATTTATCGTGGCGACCAGGTAGTGGGAGCCATCGGTCAAGTGCTGTTCAAAGATCCTGAATCACTACAGCACATGGTGCGAGAAGTGCTGGTGCAGCGAGCCTCCTCTCCCGACGAGCCTGGCGCAGGCACCTCTTTGCTGGGTAACAGCGCACCCATGCAAAGATTGCGTCGCGAGATCGCAACCGTGGCGCATCTCGATATTCCTGTGCTGATTCTGGGTGAAAGCGGTACGGGAAAGGAATTGGTGGCACGTGCAATTCACCAGCTTGCCAATATCGATGGCGCTTCGCCTCTTGTCAGTCTGAACCTGGCGGCCATACCTGCTACTTTGCTTGACGCGGAACTGTTCGGTTATGAGCCGGGCTCATTTACCGGCGCCAGCAAGCAGGGGCGGCAAGGGCGGATAGAACATGCCCATAACGGCACGCTTTTCCTGGATGAGGTTGGCGATATTCCCATAGAAATGCAGGTCAAGCTGCTGCGCGTGTTGGAAGACAGGCGTGTGCAAAGACTGGGCGGCAGGGAAAGCAGGCAGGTTCAGTTCAGGCTTATAACCGCCACGAACCGGAATATGCAGCAGCTCATCGAGGCTGAGCGCTTCCGCCTTGACCTCTATTACAGATTGAGTGGCGTAGTGCTGCACATACCCGCCCTGCGCCACAGGCGTGAAGACATCCCCGAACTGCTGCACTATTTTGTGCGTGATTTCTGTCAACGCAACAATATGACGGTACCTGCGATAGACAGCGACATTCTGCCTTATCTGGCTGCACAGAACTGGCCAGGCAATGTGCGCCAGTTACGGCAGCGTATCGAGGAAGCGCTGGTCTTTTGCAATTTGCGGGAACTGCGCAGGGTGGATTTTGAGCGCCATTCGGCATCCGGGCAGACGCCGCCTGAGGCAGTGTTTGAGCAGAAACCGGTATGGGAATCGGCGGAAGCGGCCCCGCGGCAATCTACGCTCAGCTTGAAGGAGCGGGAATATCAGATTGTGCTGGAAACCCTGGAAGAACTGGAGGGCAACAAGAAAAGGGCTGCCGAGATGCTGGGGATTTCCCGTTCACATCTGTACAAGGTGCTGGCCCGGGGGGCTGTGGCAGATTAAGGTTATAAGTTATAAGACTAACCAGGTTACACAGCCAATAGACAGCCATGACACGAAAACAAGAAATAGCTGAATTCTTGTCTCGGGAGTTTCCCCAGACCAAATGCACCGTAGAGGAAGTGGGACACCTTACTGCCACCGTGCGCCACGAGGTGGGAGAGCCGGAACTGCGGCCGGGCGGCACGGTGTCAGGGCCGGTACTGATGATGACGGCAGATGTGGCGCTTTATGTCGCCATTCTGAACGAAATCGGCCTTGTGCCGCTCACGGTCACGACCAGCCTGAATATCAACTTCATGCGCAAGCCGGCAGCGGATGCCGCCATTATCGGCGTGTGCAAGTTGCTGAAGCTGGGGCGTTCCCTGGCTGTGGGCGAGGTCAGTCTCTATTCGGAAGGCAGCGATCAGGTCGTCGCCCATGCTGTGGGAACTTACGCGATTCCGCCATCCACCGGGGCGGCAAAATAGCCGTTCGTTCTGTGAGCGTGGCTTGCGAGCCCGTATTCGTAATGAGTCCGTCCATGATTTTTCCGGCCCTGGCTATGCGTGGCGTAACAGGGCCGGGCGGGTTTAATCTGCAAAAGGCATAAAGAACCATGAATAGTATTGAGCAGCGTATTTCCGAGAGCTTCGCGGCTCAGGGGCTGATGAGCACCCTGGGTGCCGAGCTGGCTTTGGTGGCGGATGGCGAAGTCCATATCACCATGCCATTTTCCCGCGCATTATCCCAGCAGCATGGCTATATACACGCCGGGGCCATTACCAGCATTGTTGACAGCGCCTGCGGCTATGCCGGGTTGACAAAAGCGCCCCAGGATCATGAGATCGTCAGTGCAGAATTCAAGATCAATTTTCTGCGCCCCGCGCTGGGCCAGCGCTTTCTGGCCATCGGCAGGGTGGAAAACGCGGGCCGGTCGCTGGCTGTGTGTACCGGCGAAGTGCGGGCCTTTGCGGATGAAGGTCCCGATTACAAAGTGATCGCGCTCATGCAGGCGACCATGGTGTTTGTCGCCGCGAACAAGTAATCATCTGCCGCTCATGCTCCATGTCTTCACAAAAGTTTCACCATGTCTCGTGATCATTCATCGCAGGGCGGCGCTGCTTCCAATATTCCATTTCTTCTGGGCACATGCTGCTTCAGCAGCATGGCTGCACTGCGCGCGTGCGACACGCTGCTTCCGGTTCTGGCCGATGAGTTTGCAGTAACGCTGGGCCAGGCCGCCCGTGTAGTCATTGCCTTTGCAATCGCCTACGGGCTGTTTCAGCTTTTCTTCGGTCCACTGGGTGATCGTTATGGGAAGCTGCGTATCATCGCTCTCGGCGCGCTGGCCTCCATGGTCGGCAATATCGCGGCTTTTCTGTCGCCCGGGCTGGATGCGCTGGTGGCGGCTCGCATCCTGTCTGGCGCGTGCGCGGCGGGTATTTTCCCTCTGGCCATGGCGTGGTTGGGCGACAACCTTCCCTACGAGAAGCGGCAGGCGGCACTGGCCCGGCTGGTCAGCGCGGGGGTGATGGGCATGTTGTCAGGGCAATGGCTCAGCGGGCTGATTGCGCAGTGGGTGGGCTGGCGTTTCGCTTTTCTCATTCTGGCTTTTCTCTTTTTGGTCTCAGGCGGCATGCTATTGCATGCCCTGAGGAATCAAAAGGTTGAGCCTGGTCCTGTGAAAGCGCGGCTCAGTGTGCTGCAAGGGCTGCGCAACATCATTTCTCGACCGGCCAGCCGTTGGATATTGACGGTGGTGACAATAGAAGGGGCATTGGCACTTGGCGCCATGGCCTTTATTCCCAGCTTTTTGCAGCGCCAGTACGGTGTGTCGCTGGCCATGGCTGGGGCGATAGCCGCTTGCTATGGTTTGGGCGGCTTGCTTTATACCCGCCTGGCCGTCCGGTTGCTGGGGCGTTTCGGAGAGTCGGGGCTGGCGCGTCTGGGTGGCCTGTTGCTGTTTCTGGGTTTGGTGTCTTTCGCCTATATTCCTTCGCTGGCATGGGCTCCGGTAGCCTGCGCCTTAGCGGGCTTTGGCTTTTATGGTTTGCACAACACTTTGCAGACCAATGCCACGCAAATGGCGCCTGCGGCGCGGGGTGCCGCCATGTCGTTGTTTGCCTGTTGTCTGTTCATAGGGCAGTCGTTGGGTGTGTCCGTTGCAGCATGGGCGGCGGATCACCTGTCGGGGGCCTTGGCTTTTCTGATCGCCGGCATTGGCTTGTTTGTACTGGCCCAGATTGTCGCCCGGCGTGGGCCGCCCTCGGTAACGGATTAACGGGGAGCTGCTGAAACGGCCAGGCCAGCAGCCTGCCATTCTGATACTCCACCTGCTAAAGGGTTTGCTTGTAAGCCCTGGGCGCGCAGTAGCTGGACTGCCTCAACGCTCAATACACAATATTGCCCTTTACAGTAGGCGACTACGTTGGCGTTCTCCGATAGTTCGCCCACACGCTGTTCGAGCTGTTCAATGGGGATATTGATAGCGCCCGGCAGGTGGTTTTTTGCGAATTCCTCATCAGAGCGCACATCCAGCAGCACAACCGTACCGTCGTGCATTCGGCTGACGAGATCGCGGATAGAAACCCATTCCAGGTCTTCGGGAAACTCTCGGCTGCGCTGCAGAATTTCCCGGATTTTTGTTTGCTGGAATTCCACATAGTCTGCCAGCGTGACAAGCACATTAGCCATTTTTGCGGAACTCAAGCGATAGAAAACGCGCTTGCCATCGCGCCGGGTGATCACGCACCCTGCGCGTTTGAGCTGCTGCAAGTGCTGTGAGGCATTCGCCAGGCTGAGGCCTGTGAGTTCCGCCAACTGATCGACTGGGCATTCACCCAGGGCAATCTGGCGCAACAAGGCCAGACGATGCGGGTGTGCCAGGGCCTTGGCGACCTCCGCTTGCGCGGCGAAATCAGGATCAGAGGAAGAGGGGGTTGACAGCTCCATGGGAGAAAAGACTATCATTACTCTGTTAATCAATCAAGAAATTGATTGTTATTTCATTCGTGCTGGCGTATCAACTCACGATTGCGCTGGCGTTATGCCAGGGGAACCGTAAATCTCATGACTACACATCGCTCACTTATCATTCTGGGCAGCGGCCCAGCGGGTTGGACCGCTGCCGTATATGCCGCACGCGCCAATCTTCAGCCCATGGTGATTACGGGGCTGCAGCAGGGCGGGCAATTGATGACCACGACGGAAGTGGATAACTGGCCTGGAGACGCCCACGGCCTGATGGGGCCAGAGCTCATGACCCGCATGCAAGCCCATGCGGAACGCTTTGATACCGAAGTGGTGTTTGATCATATCCATACCGCCGACTTGTCGCAGCGCCCTTTCAAGCTGGTGGGCGATAGCGGTGAATACACCTGCGACGCATTGATTATTGCCACGGGCGCTACGGCCAAGTATCTGGGCATTGAATCAGAACAGGAATTCATGGGGCGCGGGGTGTCGGCGTGTGCCACGTGTGATGGTTTCTTTTATAAGGGGCGGGATGTCGTGGTAGTGGGGGGCGGCAATACGGCGGTCGAAGAGGCCCTGTATTTGTCCAATATCGCCCGCAAAGTGTATTTGGTGCATCGCCGCGACACCTTGCGCGCTGAAAAAATCATGCAGGACAAGCTGTTTGAGAAAATCGCTGAGGGCAAAGTAGAGCCCGTCTGGCACCATACGGTTGAGGAAGTGCTGGGCGACGATGCGGGCGTGACCGGTGTACGGGTGAAGTCGGTTCTTGATGGCAGCACGCGCGATATCGCCGCTCACGGCTTTTTCGTGGCGATTGGCCATCACCCCAATACTAGCTTGTTCGAGGGGCAGCTGGAAATGAACAACGGCTATCTGGTTATTCAGTCGGGGTTGAATGGAAACGCGACGCAAACATCGGTGGCAGGGGTATTCGCAGCGGGTGATGTGACCGACCAGCATTACCGGCAAGCTATTACGTCAGCGGGCTTTGGTTGCATGGCGGCATTGGATGCGGAACGTTTTCTGGATGCTTAGTCCTGAAAAACGTGGCATTCTATATAACCATAATTCATTATTAAACGAGACATACCTTGTCGGCCTATTCTTCGACCGCCCCTGATACAGGGGCTTCTCTACTGCCGGACCGTGACCAGCGCGGCAATATCATCCGTTTGACCGTCGCGCAGGCTTTGGCCGGTGCCAACTCGGTCGTGGTGTACGCCACCGGGTCCATCATTGGCCATATTCTTGCCCCAAATAAGTCGCTCGCTACGCTGCCCATCAGTATCTTTGTGGTGGGCATGGCGGCTTGCATTCTGCCCGCAGGGGCGATTGCCCGTCGCTACGGGCGTCGGACGGTATTTCTAGCGGGTACGGGCTGTGGGGTTTTGGTCGGCCTGCTATCGACCCTGGCCATCATATGGGGTTCATTCTGGCTGTTTTGCCTGGCGACCTTTTTTGGCGGCGCCTATGCCGCTGTGGTGCTGTCATTCCGTTTTGCCGCGGCCGACGGCGTCAGTCCGGCGAGAAAAGCGCGTGCGCTTTCTTTTGTAATGGGCGGTGGGGTGCTGGCGGGCATTGTGGGGCCGCAACTGGTGACCCACACCATGTATATGTGGCCTGCCTATATGTTCGCGGCAACCTTTATCGCTCAGGCTGTGGTGGCCGCCTTATCGGCAATGGTGCTGCTGGGGGTGAAGCTGCCCAAGCCGTCAGCGGAAGAAATCGCCGGAGGGGGGAGGCCGTTGGGCGAAATCGTGCGCCAGCCCCTGTTCATCACTGCGGTCACATGTGGGGCAGTGTCCTACATGCTCATGAATTTCTTGATGACTGCAGCGCCGCTGGCCATGCAGTTCTGCGGCCATACCCAGGAAAACTCCAATTTAGGGCTGCAATGGCATGTCATCGCCATGTATGCACCCAGTTTTTTCACCGGGCATCTCATCACGCGCTTTGGTGCCGCTCGGGTCGTAATGGCAGGCTTGCTCCTGACGGGCTTGTCTGCAGCGGTTGGGTTGACTGGCATTGAAGTGGCGCATTTCTGGGCTACTTTGGTTTTGCTGGGCGTGGGTTGGAATTTCGGGTTTGTGGGGGCGTCGGCTCTGGTCTTGGAATGCCATAGGCCGGAAGAGAAAACCCGGGTTCAGTCGTTTAATGATTTCATCGTCTTTGGCACCATGGCGGCAGGCTCGTTTGCGTCCGGCACGTTGTTGGCGGCTTATGATTGGGCAATGGTCTTGTGGGTGTCGTTCATCCCACTGGTGCTGGCTGTGGTGATACTGGCGACCACGCTTGCCAGGAGCAAGCGGGCGCTGCCTGCCTCGTAGAAACCGATGAGGTTACGTACCCATGGGAAGATGGCGCTGTCGGCGATGGTGTATTGGTCTCCCATTATCCATTGCTTGCCATCCAGGTGTTGGTTGAGCACACCCAATATCACGTTTTCAAATATAGCTTTTCGATTTTGAGAAGCTGTTGGGTTGAGAGTTGATGTTGTTTCCAGAAGCGCTTCACATACATTTAATCTTTATTCTGTTTACCGGAATTGCGGTATACGCCCAGAATCTCACCGGTTTTGCCTTGGCTCTGGTGCTTCTGGGCTTGGTCGGGTTTACGAATATCGTACCGTTGGAAGACGCCATTAACGCAGTCACAATCATCGCTGTGGTTAATGCGGCGCTTTTCTTGTACCGGCGCAGGCCGCTGCGATTTGAACCGGCATTCAGGCCGGCGGTGGTCAGCAGCTTAATCGGCTATTTTCCCGGCATGGGTGCTCTGACGCTTTTGTCAGCCCAATCTTTTGGGGTGCTCAGGGTGTTGTTGGGGCTGTGTATTATCGCCTGTGCCTTGCTGTTGTGGCGGACAGCCAAACCTTCCGACACCACCTACAGCGCTCCAGCGTTTGCGCTGGCAGGCGGGCTGTCCGGTGTTTTGGGCGGGTTGTTCTCAACCCCCGGCCCACCCCTTGTATACGCCGTATACCGGCAGCCCTGGCCATTGAAAACCATGCAGGAATCGTTGGTGCTCTGTTTTGGAGTCGGTGCTGCGCTCAGGCTGGTATTCATGGTGGTAACGGGGCAAATAAGCAGCCAGGCCGTGCTGTTGGGGGTGGAAGCGCTTCCTGTCGTGTTCGCCATTACGGCGTTTTCGACCAATCGCAAACCCCCTGTGTCTAGAAAGACGTTACAGCATCTGGTGTGTGTGCTGCTGATTTGCTCAGGGGTCGGAATGCTGGTCTAGTCAAATAGATAAGGTGGGCGGTTTAAAGCAGGGGCTCTATCGGCAGTAGCGACAAGAATCCAATATATGCGCGTTTCCACCACGAGGATGAAGGCTCTGTCGTTAAGCTGCGGTTTCCGCTTGAGTTTCCGTCTAGCCAGATGATGTTGTCTTCGTCGCCCAGCTTCAGTTCGTAGGCCTCGTATGGCAACTGCTGCTCAAAGGCGTTGGACATGGCTTGGGCCATTTCTTGGCTTTTGATCAGAAAACCCAATTCGGTGTTCAGGCGGGCGGAGCGTGGGTCGAAATTAAAGGAACCCACAAACACACGTTTGCCATCTATGGCAAACGTCTTGGCGTGCAGGCTGGAACCCGAGCTACCGAAGGGCCCCGCCTTTTCTTTGGGTCTGTCCGGGTCGGGTACCTGCCGCATTTCATATAGGGCAACCCCTTTCTTGAGTAGCGGTAGTCGATACTTTGAATATCCGGCATGGACGGCAATGACGTCAGTGGCTTCCATGCCGTTGGTCAGTATGCGTACTCGCACCCCATTTTGAGCCAAGGAGCCAAAGGCTTCGACGCCCTGTTCGGTGGGTACAAAATAGGGCGATATAAGGTCCACTGACTGTTCGGGGCTATCCAGTGCCTCCACCAACCGGGCGAGCAGCATGGTTTCCGGGGGCGCTTTGCCGAGTACTTTGCCGGGGTCATCGCTAATCATGCGCACGGGTACCCACTGGTATTCCAGCGTTTGGTTAACCAGGTTTTCCATGAGTTTGGATTGCGTGACGGCTTGGACATAAGCCCGGGCTTTCGGGGTTAGGGGAGGGGCAGCTGCCTCGTTTTGCCTCGCCTCGCTAAGGCGTTGGCGAGGCATGGCAACCAGTTGTTCGATCGGGTAGGCAGATTCGCTGTTCCAGTAGCGGTCAAAGTCTTCCGACACCTCATCGACGGCGGGGCCGGCCACCATGACATCCAGATCAGTAAAAGTGATGCCTGGGGTGGCGTCGAAATATTCATCGCCGATATTGCGGCCGCCTACGATTGTGACCTGGCCGTCTACCGTAAATGACTTATTGTGCATACGCCGGTTCAGGCGCCTGAAGTCGGTCAGAAACCCCAGTTGCTTGAGCGTGCGGAAGGGGAAGGGGTTGAACAATCGCACTTCCACATGGGGGTGGGCATTCAGCAATGCCAGCTTGCCATCCAGCCCGTTGGTCCCGTTATCGTCCAGCAGCAACCGGACACGCACGCCACGTTGGGCGGCTTTGTGTAAGGCTTGCAAAAGCAAGTTGCCGGTGATGTCGTCCCGCCAGATGTAATACTGAATGTCGATGCTGCGCTGTGCTGCCTCAATCGACAGCATGCGGGCGGCAAAAGCATCAATGGGGTTGGGTAACGGAAGGACGCCGGATAAGCCAGGGTGCTGTTCGACCTGTAGAGTCAGCGCTCGCCCTAGCAGGGTGTCGGCGCTTTCTTGCCGGGTCAGTGCTTGAGAGGGCTTCCTGTCTTCCAGAGAAGGTGGGTGACAGGCCGACAATAGCAGGCCCACAGCGATCAGCAACCCTTTTTTCAGCACGGCGTTTCCCGGTTTGAGGTGTTGTGGTGTGCGATGCAGCGCACGTCAGGCCCCCCCGCCTTGCAGCCAGCTTCTGTAGGCCGAGCGGGTGCGCTCCGATACCGATTCCAGGACTTTCTGGTGGTTGATTTTGTGCAGCATCATTAAGCGCGCATCGGCAACAGACCGAGATTTGCAAAACCAGTGGCAACTGTGTTGGAACAGAAACACCTCGGCTGACAAGTGAAAGGCGCGGTCTTTCGCGCTCCAATTTTCTTCGTTATCGACGACATGGCGCAAGCCTGCTGCATGGATGGCCAGCAACTGGCGGAAATCTCGCGTTAGCCCGGGAAGAAAGCGTTCAATGTAAGGAATGCATAGGGCAAGGATGCCCACCCGGGTCTCCAACTCACCTTCCTTCTGCATGGCGTTTGCCAAGGATTGTGCATGGATGGCTATCGTACGTTCCGTCTGGGCAAAGTTTTCCAGGATTTGTACTTGGCGGTTTTCGGAGTCTTCCTTGAGGGCGCGGTCATAGCCTTCCATCAGAGAGGCGATTTGACGTTCCAGCTGAAGATTGGCCAGGTTGCCGGCCAACAAGGTAATGTGCGCGCGTTGATAGCGCAGGGTAAATACCCGCCATACCACCGCAATCATCAACAGCGTCAATACCATATCCATGAACTGCTTTCCTTAGTTTCCTGCTTCTTAAAATCAGCGCATTACAAGGCCGCCATCCACGTAAAGAACCTGACCCGTCATGAAACGACTCCACTCAGAGGCCAGAAACAGCACGGGCCCGGTGACGTCTTCAGGCGTGGCGATGCGGCGCATCGGCGTTTGGCCGGCCAATTGTTCGCGCAACGATTCACGGGTTTCCTGGCTGGCGTCAGTTGGCCAGACCAACCCTGGAGCTACGCAGTTTACCCGTATGCCGGACGGGCCGAGATCGGCGGCCAGATGGCGGCTGAAACCGATAAGAGCGGCTTTTGCCGTGGCGTAATCATGGTAGGGCACTACAGGGTGCTCCACCAGGTTGGTGGCGATGTTGATGATGCTGCCGCTTGCCTGTTGGCGCATGTACGGTACCACCGCCTGGCAGACATTGCAGGCGCTTTGCACCGCACCGTCGAACTGGTCGCGATACGCTTGCCATTCCAACTGCTGAAAACGGTTGCGTGTATCGGGGTTGAAACGATATGCGCGCAAGGCATTATTGACCACGATGTCGATGCGGCCCGTTTCAGCCAATACCTGGGTAACCATATTGTTTACCGCCTGCGCGTCCATAACGTCGGCTTTCTGCGCCCAGGCGTCCCCGCCCGATGCCATGCAGCGCTCAACGACTTGGGCAGCCGCCGCATCGTTACTGAGGTAGTTCACCACCACCATGGCCCCTTCACGGGCGAAAGCCTGGGCGATGGCGGCGCCTATGCCCCGACTGGCGCCGGTCACCAGGGCGACCTTGTTTTTGAAGTCCATAGCGTGTTCCTTCAGGGGGCTTTATTGGGTATTGGCGAGCAAATCGGTGGCGATGGCGTCCTGAACAGCGATGCGTCGCGAAATCAGGCCCAGTTCGAAGTAGGCGTCGGCTGCGGCCTGCAGGGTTTCCAAGTTCAGTGTGCCCAAGCCGTGTTGTTGGGTTAGTGCGGAAGTGCTGGAGCGATTGCGCAAGGCAATGATGTCAGCGTTTAGGCTTTCGTCCTGGCCATCAATGGCGCGTCGCACGGCCAGTCGCGCGGCGTCTTCTGGCTTTTCCATCATCCATTCGACGCTGTGGCGCCAGGCGGTCAGAAAGCGGCGCAGCATGTCTTTATTTTCCTGGTAGAACGATTCCTCTACCACCAGCAGATCGCTGGAATAGTTCAGGTAGTCGGCGACATTGATAACGTTGACGTCGGTCAGCCCTCGGCGTCGCGCCAGCGCCAGGCCGGTATCCGTGGCGGCCGTGGCATCGACCCGGCCTTGTATGAGTGGGGCAAAATTCAGCAAGCCGGTCACGATGATGGTGACATCATCCTCACTCAACCCGACTTGCTGCAGCAGAATCTGCAGGTTCTGGCGGGTTCCGCTAGACAGGCTGTAGACGCCAATGCGCTTGCCTTTGAGTTCTGATGGCTGAGTAATGCCGCTGGAAGCCAGGGTTACGATATTGAAGACGTTCTGCGGGTAGATATCGTAGATGGCGCGCAACTTTGCGCCTTTATCCAAGGCGGCAAAGAAGGAACCGGGGTCGGTGAATGCCACATTCGCCTGGCCGCTCAACAGGTTGCGTAGCGCATCGCCGCCACCGGCGCCCGGCAGATAAGTCAGTGCCAGATTCTCCTTCTTGAAGAAACCCATATCGGGCTCGGCAAGAAGATGAATGATTTCCGTAATGGGCTTGCTCCACCCCGCCAAGGTGATTTTGTCAGGCGAGGGTGATTGAGCAGCGGCGGTTTGCGCGGAAAATGCCAGGGCGGACACGATTGCGAGCGTGGCCAAACGGCGCAGCATGTGCTTGAACATTATTTATTTCCTGGTTCTGTAATGATATAGGGGCGCAGCAAGCGGTTCGGTATCCACAATGCGGCCAGGTAAAGCGCCAGCCCCATTAGCGTGATAAGTATCAGAACGGCAAACATCAACGCGGTATCCATGGAACCCTGGGCGCCAATAATCAAGGCTCCCAACCCCTGGCTGGCGCCAATGAATTCGCCCACCACCGCACCGACCAAAGCCAGCACCGCAGCAATGCGAAAACCCGCCAAGATAACGGGCCAACTGCCGGGCACTTTTAGGCGCCACAAAGTTTGCCAGCGGGTGGCGCCCAGCATACGGAACAGCTTCAGACGTGTGGGGTCGGTTTGCGAGATGCCGGTCATCGTGCTTTCCAGCAAGGGGAAAAAACACACCAAGGCGGTGATGACCACGACGGGCAGTGTGCCAAAACCCAGCCATACGGTCAGCAAAGGAGCGAGGGCCAGTTTGGGAATGACCTGGCTGGCCAGAACGTAGGGCATGAAGACCCGGCGCCCGAAGGCCGATTCGCCCAGCGCCAGCCCGCACAAAAACCCCACTGCCGTGCCCAGCGCCAGGCCTGCCACGACTTCCACCAGAGTTTGCATGATGTGCGGCCAGAAATAGCCAGTAAGCAGGCCACGCCAGAGAGATCGGGCCACGGCGGAAGGCGAGGGCAGCACAAGCTCGGACCAGCCAAAGGCGTGGACGGCCCATTCCCATGTCAGCAGCATGGCGAGCAGCAGCAGGACCGACCACAGCGAAGGGGATCTCCACAAGTCTGTTTTCATCATGGCCCGGCTCTAATTCCGATACGAGGCCAATGCTTCGGCCGCGGTTTCCGCCGACGTCTCGATATCGACCATGCGCACCAGATCCAGCAGACTGAAGCGGCCATCATGGTGCCAGCCGGGCTCGGGTGTCGTCATGGCGCCCAGAGCGCAGATACGGGTGGCGCCAGCTTCAGCGATCAGGGGCGCCAGGCGGAACAGTTCTTCAGGGCTGGCGGCCAACCCTACCGTCTGCAGAACAGCGCGCTGCCCGGCCAGCAACGGCATGGCATCTTCCAGGCTGTCCACTGCCATGACGCAGGCCGTGCGGTTCAGGGCGGTGGGCAGCGGCGCCTGAGGTTTATCCATATAGGCGATGCCCCAGGGCGCATCGGTGGACCCCAGCAACTCAATGGCTTCACCCCGCAGTTCCTCCAGCTCCAGTGTCTGCCGCCAATGCGCGACCGAGGTCGATTCTTCCAGCGCCAAGGCACGGCGGGGAAAAGTGTGCTCCAGCGTGGCGAGCTCTCCGGCCAGATGGCAGGCGAATTCGCTGGGGGAGACCTGGGCGCCGCGCTCCACAAACAGAGTCTGGGGCGAGTAGCAGCCTTGCTGATCCCAACGCAGGATGTCCAGCGCAGCCTGCCGCGCAGTGGCTTGAGATTGGCGGGTATCCAGGGCGGTGCCTGACACCAGCCCGACGCTCAGCTTGTAGCCGTGCGCCAGCAAGCGCTTGCCTGCGGGCAGCCGCCGCTGCCAGGCGGCAATGGCGGAGTCGCCGCCATAGACTTTCAAAACATCCGCATGCTGGCAGAGCGCTTGTTCCAGCCCGGTGTCGCCGCCAGGCCACCACACCACCGCCAGGGCATTGGCCAGCCGCGGGTCGACTTCGGCCAGGGTATGCGCGAACCAGGAGGCGAACAGAGGTTCGTCGCTGGACATTTTGCCAATGCCGCTCGCCTTGACCAGCAGCCCTGCCACCATGCTCCACAGGGGCAGGCCAGGGACATTCCCGGCCCAGACATGGGCGAGTAGGGCGGGGCCGCAAGCCCGGGTCCAGCCCCCCTTGGGGCGGGGGCGAAAGTCGTCCAGCAGCCCCGGGTCGCCGAAGTCCTCAACCAGAAAGCGCAGCAATTGTGGGCGGCGAAAGGCTTTCAGGCAGGCGTTGATGCCCAGCCGGGTCATTTCGGGGCTGAACCCGCTGATGATGGGCAGCAGGCGTTCGATCTCCCGGCGTTCCGGCGTGTCGGCTTCCAGCATCCGGGCAATGCTGCGGTCAATGGCGTCCACAATCTCCATGACGGGCAGGGCGGCCAGTTGCTTTTGTGCCGCGATAATGGAGGTGGCCAGGGTTGCGAGTTGCGCGGGCGTGGGCCGCAATACTTCAACCTCCACGCATTGCCCATGCGCTTCAAAGCGCAATGTTTGCCGGTGGATGCCGTTTGCTTCCATGCCAGGGATATAGCCTGCCTGAGCCTTGAAGGCGTTCTGCGCGCTGGGCGCAGTAGTGCGGGTCGCGGAAGTTTTTCTCATTCCCGGGCTGCCCGCAGGAAGGCGTCCATGGCCAGGGAACAGCCTTTGGCCTGAGCGCCTTCAGCTCTCCCCAGGAGCAGGAAGCCGCCATCTACCAGCACACCGATGTCTTCGGTCAGAATGGTGGTGGTCGAATTGAAATTCGCCAGATCGCAATGAACCAGCACGCCGCGCTCGCCCGCAGGCACATCCTGGCCGGTAAGAGGGTCCACAGTGCGTGAGCGAATCCAGTGCGGGCCGGATTTCACCGCAGGTTGAGTGGCATTGCCATCGTCATAAAACTGCGTGCTGAGTTCCGTCATGCCATACATATTGGTGCAGGCTTCAGCGGCGACACCGAAGCACGCGGTCATCTGGCTGTAGAAGTCTTCCAGCGATAGTTCACGCGACTGGCCCTTGAAGCCGCCGGTATCAAACAAACGGCTGCCCTTGGGCAGCTTGAAGCTCTGGCCTCGTTCCCGCAAGGCGTCCATAAGATGAACAAAGCTGTAGCTGGCCCCCAGCAAAGCGTAGGGCTGCTGTGTGTGCTGCGCCTGTTCCAGAACATGGCATAAGCGATCAATATCCAGTCCGTCCGGGCTGATGAAATACTCGCTGTCTTCGGTGCCGAATTCCTTCAAGGCCAATGCCAGATAATGCGCCAGGGACGAGTTCGGCAACATCGCTTCGGTGGGGAATAGAATACCCATACGCATCCGTGGGGTGCCTCGCATGAAGCGCTGCGCGAAATACAGCTTCATGGAAAGGTCGTACACCCGCAGGTGGGGGTGATAATGGCGCCCTCGGTTATCTGCCCGGGTCGTGCCGCTGGTCATGAAAACCCGTTCGCATTGCTCTGGTGGCACGCAAGAAAGGGTGAGTTCCTTCAGTGCATTGATGGGTACGGCCGGTATGTCGCGCCAATGCTTTACTGTGCGCGGGGTCTTGCGCTGCTGTCGGCAGTAACGCTGAAATGCCGGGCTGTGCTGGAACTGGTGGGTAAACAGGCGTAATGCCAGGCTGTTGAAGACATCATCGCCGTCATCGGGCCGCCTCATGAAATCCATTAGGTCAGCAAGAAGATCGGGTGCGATCGCAGGAGTGGCATCAAGGGCTTGTGTCACGGCTACCTTTCGTTCAGGAGTGACCGGCAGGGCCGGAAAGGGTGCTCCGAAAGGGCCGTGGACAATGGCCGCCATACGTAGTGAAAAGCGGCAGCGCCTAAAACCGCGCCGCCGGTACATGGGGAAACAGGGCGCTTCCCCACAATCGCTCTCCTTACGTCGGCATGATCCGATTCAAGTTCACGGGTTTCATCTCAGTGCCCGCCTAATCAGGCCGCAACACACCCCGGAGCAGCGCCGATTATAGCCAATAATGGGGTCTGTCCCGGTTTAAGCTAATTGTAAGGAAGAGGGCGAAAAAAAATGCCCAAACCGTGGTTTGAGCATTTTTAGAGAATTTGGAGCGGGAAACCGGTCTCGAACCGGCGACCTCAACCTTGGCAAGGTTGCGCTCTACCAACTGAGCTATTCCCGCGTGAAGATTTGTATTCTATGACGAAAATCTAGCGTGTGTCAAATGTTTTTCTGATTTTTCTGTTTGGTGCTCTGTCGGTGCGTGGCGAGACTGGCGGGGCGCGCTGGCGCGGTGTTGGGCAAGTTGAGATGGGGGGTGTCGAGCATGGGCAAGCGGCCGGATTGCAGTAACATGTGAGGGACGAAATTGTTTGGGGGGCGGCCCCTTGCTGCATATTACAGAACAGGATCTCACCTACTACAACACGCTGGGCTTGAAATCATCTGCCCGGTCGTTTTTGCGCCTGAATTCCACGGCTAATTTGCCTGCGCTCACCGATATCGTGCCCCGCTTTCCCGGCGTGGTCGTGCTGGGGGGCGGCAGCAATGTCGTGCTTGCGCCTCAGGTCGATGAACTGGTTATTCATGTGGAAACCCGCGGGGTGACGCTGGTCGATCAGGAAACTGACGCTTTTGTGGTTGAGGCTCAAGCAGGCGAATCCTGGCACCACTTTGTTGGCCTGTGTATTGATCAGGGCTGGCGGGGGCTGGAGAATCTTGCGCTGATACCCGGTACCGTTGGCGCGGCGCCCATTCAGAATATCGGTGCCTATGGCGTCGAACAAAGTGAGTTCTTTCATAGTCTGGTGGCTTGGGACATGCAGCGCGGCGAACAGGTTGAAATGGGGCCGGGCGACTGTCTGTTTGCTTATCGCGACAGTTTTTTCAAACATGCCGAACCAGGCCGCTGGTTGATTTTGGCGGTGCGCTATCGCTTGCCGCACGAATGGCGGCCGCAACTGGCGTATCCCGATCTTGCCCGGCATCCAGGCATTGCCTTGGCGGGTGCCGCAGTTACGCCCCGTCAGGTATTCGATGCAGTCTGTGAAATACGGCGGGCCAAGTTGCCGGATCCCGCTGAGCTTGCCAACGTAGGCAGTTTTTTCAAGAACCCCATTGTGGATGCCAAGACCTTTAACGCGCTGCGCGAGCTGCATCCCGGCATGGTCGCTTATGCCTTGGATGGCGGCACGCATTTCAAGTTGGCGGCAGGTTGGCTGATAGAGCGTTCCGGCTGGAAGGGGCGGCGGCTGGGACCGGTGGGCATGCACGAGCGACAGTCGCTGGTGATGGTCAACCATGGCGGAGCGACTGCTCGCGATATTCAGGTACTGGCCGATGTGATTCGCGCCGAAGTGGCGACACGTTTTGGTGTGCGACTCGAACAAGAGCCGGTCGAGATGGGGTCGGCGGCTTCAGAACAAACGTAAAACGCCCCGCACCATGTAAAACACCCCAAAATTCGGACTGCTGTCCGTCTTTTGGGGTGTGCTTCACCCATGCGGGGCGTGCGAGTGAGGCGTCAGCTTGCTAACACGTCGTGCATGTCGAACAGGCCGAAATCTTTGCGTGCCAGGTAACGGGCAGCGCGAATGCTGCCCTGCGCGTATGTCGTGCGGCTGCTGGAGCGGTGGGTGATTTCGATTCTTTCGCCAATCCCGCAGAAGTAAACGGTGTGATCGCCGATGATATCGCCGCCGCGTACCACTGAAAACCCGATGCGGCCGGTTTCGCGAGGCCCGGTATCGCCGTGGCGGGCCCAGTCCGCGATTTTGTCGAGATCTTCGCCCCAAGCGTGGGCTACGGCTTCGCCCATGGCCAGCGCTGTGCCGGATGGCGCATCGACCTTGTTGCGGTGGTGGGCCTCGAATACCTCCGCGTCATAACCGCTGTTGAGCAGGCGAGCCGCCATTTCCAGCAGCTTGAGAGTGACGTTTACGCCCACACTCATGTTGGGCGCAAAAACAATAGCGGTTTTCTGGCTGGCGGCCTGAATGGCTTTTTTTCCCGCATCGTCAAAGCCTGTGGTGCCGATCACGCATTTGACGCCATGCTCGATGCAGGCGGGCAGGTGCTTGAGCGTGGCTTCGGGGCGGGTGAAGTCGATCAGGCAGTCGGCATCGGCCAGAGCGGCAAGGTTGTCAGTGATGCGTACCCCAGTTTCTATGCCGAGAAACGCACCGGCGTCTTGCCCGATGCTAGGAGAGTCGGAATGATTCAGCGCCACGGCAAGCGTGAGGTCTTCAGTTTGCAGCACGGCTTCGATAAGCATGCGGCCCATGCGGCCGTCAGCTCCCGCGATTGCTATACGCATTGTGTATCCTTGAAACTTAAATTATCTAAGGGGTTCAGCGCCGGCGCCCGAAGACGTTGGGGTGGATTCCGTTACGCTTTGGCGCCCGTCCTTGCCCGTGTCGGTTTTCTGGAAGGGCTGGCGGTCAGGCTGTGAGTCGCCTTCCCAGCGTACCAGATAGTCGCCTTCGAACCAGACACTGAAGCGACGCTGTTCGATGTCGCCATAGCCGGGTTTGCTATAGTAGGGATAGTCCCAGCGGTCGCTGCGGAAAATATCTTGCAGGGTGGGAGTGCCCAGCAGAAAACGTACTTGTTCGCGCGACATCCCGGGCTCGAGGCGAGCCACTTGCTCGCTTGTGATCCAGTTGCCTTGTTGGATATTTGGCCGGTATGGGAACCCCCACTCGGTGCTGCCGCAAGCCGTTAAGGCTAGTGCTAGCACGGTGCCTGTTATACCGGCACGCAGCGTTTTTGAAATTCTGTTAGCAATTGTCAGCACGAAACGCCCCTGATTCAGAACGAGTAAAAACGTTATCATAAAGGCTAAACTAGAAACGCATGAGCGTTCGTCGCCGTCTGTCGCTGTAATTTCCGTCAGACGCCTTAATCTCGCCAGAAATTATCCATACGTATGACCGATTCCGTTGATTTGAAGAATGCCGGCTTGAAGGCGACTTTTCCCCGTCTCAAGATCCTCGACATTTTCCGGCGAGCCGATGAGCGTCATCAAAGCGCTGAAGATGTGTATCGCACGCTGATTGCTGAGGATGTTGATATTGGCTTGGCGACGGTCTACCGCGTGCTGACTCAGTTTGAGCAGGCCGGTATTTTGGTGCGCAGCCAATTTGACGGCGGTAAGGCCGTTTTCGAACTGAACGATGGCGATCATCACGATCACCTCATCTGTACCCACTGCAACAAGGTGGTGGAATTCAGTGATGAAAAAATCGAAACCCGCCAGTACAAGGTGGCGGAAGAGCACGGTTTTGTCCTGGAAAGCCACACCATGATGTTGTATGGCATGTGCCCCGACTGCGCCAGTACAAAGCGCAGCCGGTAACTAAACTGCCGGAAACGTTCTTAACCTGCCAACATTTCGCTAGCGTGCTTGCGGGTGGTGTCGGTGATGGTCATGCCACCCAGCATGCGGGCGATTTCATTAATGCGCCCCTGTTCATCAAGCAGGCGGATATCCGACAAGGTTCCGCTTTCTGCGGATGACTTGCTGACTTCAAAATGATGCCTACCGCACGCCGCGACTTGCGGCAGGTGGGTGACGCATAGTACTTGGTGGCGGTCGCCTAATTGGTGCAACAGACGACCCACGGACTCAGCCACCGCGCCGCCGATGCCGGTATCTACTTCGTCGAAAATCAGCGTGGGCACTTGCGCTGCCTGGCTGGCGATTACTGACAACGCCAGTGACAGCCGGGCGAGCTCACCGCCTGATGCGACTTTAGCCAATGGGCGCAAGGGCGTGCCCGCATGGCCCGCCACTCGGAATTCGACAGCTTCCTTACCATGCGGGCCTGCAGGGCAGACTTCCAGCGTAACTTCAAAAGAGCCGCCTTGCATGGCGAGTTCCTGCATGGCGGCGGTGACTTCCCGGCCAAGCCGCTGGGCGGTCTTGCGGCGCGCCTTGCTCAGACGGTCGGCTACGCTGTGATAAGCATTTTCAGCAACCGTGACGTTGGCTTGCAGGGCTTCGAGGTCGATGGCCGCATTACTGGCAGCCAACTCGGCGCTCAGGCGTTCTTGTAAAGCGGGTAGTTCTTCGGGCTCGACATGGTGTTTGCGCGCAGCTTCGAACAGCTCGCTAACGCGGCGATCGGCGCGTGCCAGGGCATCTGGGTCGAGTTCCAGACGGCCCAAGTAGCTATTGAGATCGGATACGGCTTCTGTCGCGGAAATTCGCGCAGACTCCAGGGCGTCGAGGGTGCTTTGTAGTTGGCTATCGTGACGCAGCAGAGGTTCGATTTGCTGGGTCGCGCTATTGAGCGCCTGTATAGCCGAACCGGATTCGTCGTCCAGCAGCGCCAGCGCGCGCCCGCAGCCTTCAAGCAAAGCCTGACCGTGGGCGAGTCGCGATTGTTCGTTGCTGATCTGTTCCCACTCGCCGGGTTGAGGCGCCAGGGTTTCGAGTTCGCTCAGCAGCCACTGCAGGCGCTCGCGTTCTTGTTGCATGGTATCGGCGTTGCGTTGGGCCGATTGCAAGGCTTCCAGAGCCCGCCTCCAGCTTTGCCAGGCGTGTAGGGTGTCACGTGCGAGTTCACTCAGGCCGCCTTGCTGGTCAAGCATGTCGCGCTGATTGGCAGTGTTCAGCAAACCCTGGTGGGCGTGCTGGCCATGGATGTTGACCAAGTGCGCGCCCAATTCACGCAACATGCCCAGATTGGCGGGGACCCCATTCACATAGGCTTTGCTGCGCCCTTGGTTGTCGATGATGCGTCGTAGGACGAGATCGTCTTGGGGGTCGAAATCGCGCTCTTCAAGCCAGGCGTGCAGGGAGTCAGGCGCCTGGAAGACGGCGTTGATTTCTGCCCGATCGGCACCGGTGCGAAGCAGGCCGGTGTCGCCGCGAGCGCCCAGTGCCAGCGACAAGGCGTCGATCAGGATGGATTTGCCTGCGCCGGTTTCTCCGGAAAAGACAGTAAAGCCTGGCGAGAAGCTGATTTCCGCTTCATCGACAATGACGAAATCACGAACGTGCAGAAGGCGCAGCATGGTTGTTTATTCGGTGTCGTCTGAGGGTTGGGGCATGTGATTCCAGTACAGCTTACGCCGCAACGTGGAAAAATAGCTGTAGCCACTGGGATGTACAAAGCGTACGCCGTGGTTGGCGCGGCGCACTTCAATGCGATCGCCCGGCTGGCATTCTGACCAGGTTTGCATGTCGAAGTGCACGCTGGCGCCCGACTCAACGCGGCCCAGCGCGGTAATGGTCAGCCCGATGGTACCGTCGTCGGGCAGGACAATAGGGCGGTTCGACAAGGTTTGTGGTGCGACAGGCACTAGCAGTAGCGCCTTGATGCTGGGGTGGACGATGGGGCCGTTCACAGCCAGAGAGTAAGCGGTAGAGCCCGTGGGCGTGGCAATAATGAGGCCGTCGGCGCGTTGGCTGTACATGAAGGTATCGTTCAGTTCCACACGCACTTCTATCATGCCGCCGCGCCCGGCGCGGTTCAGCACAACGTCGTTCAGGGCCAAGCCGGAAAACATGACTTGGCCGTCGCGGATGACGCGGCCTTCGAGCAATATGCGTTCTTCGCCTTCGTACTGGCCGTCAAGAATACGGTGTACGGCATCCAGAGCGTTGTGCAATGGGATGTCGGTGATGAAGCCCAGGCGACCATGGTTGATGCCGACCATAGGCAGATCGTAGACGGCCAGCTGGCGGGCCGCGCCCAGCATGGTGCCATCGCCCCCCATGATGATGGCAAGATCGGCCTGTGCGCCAATCCCAGCGTAATCGGCTACCATGAATTCATTGACGCCGGTGTTGCTGGCTGTGTCGGCTTCGACCAATACTTGGCGCCCCGTGGCGGTGATGGCGGTAGCCAACTCGCGCAACGGTTCATCAAGGCCGCTGTCCTGATAGCGGCCGATAAGGGCGATAGTCTTGAAGTGCATAAAATGAAGCCCGAATATTTGATGGAATAATAGAGTTGATTATAGAGTTGTGACTACCTGCCTGAGCCCGTGCTTTGCCCTATTGAGCTAAGCGAGGCGTGAATTTTTATTAATGTCGTACTGAACTGTAATATGGATGATCGAGCCAAGGCATTGTTGAAAGTGCTGATAGAGCGTTATATCGCGGATGGTCAGCCGGTGGGGTCCCGCACTCTGTCGAAGATGTTCGATCTGTCTCCGGCAACAATCCGCAATGTCATGGCCGACCTCGAAGACCTCGGCCTGATTCATAGCCCGCACACCTCCTCGGGGCGTGTGCCTACCCCACAGGGCTATCGCTTGTTTGTGGATCGGTTGCTGGCGGTACAGAGCTTGCAGGGTCGGCAAGCGGGAAATCTGCCTAGCAAACTCCCGACGACCGACCCTTCCCGTGCGGTATCGGCAGCCGCTACGCTGCTGTCGAATATGTCGCAATTCGCCGGGGTGGTGCTGGCACCCAAGCGCTCGCAGATATTCCGTCAAATCGAGTTCATTCGTTTATCGGAATCCCGGGTGCTGCTCATTATCGTGACGCCCGACGGCGACGTGCAGAACCGCATTCTTTTCGTGAGGCGTGACTATCTCGAACAGGAACTGATTGAGGCAAGTAATTTCTTCAACCAGCATTTTTCCGGCAAGTCTTTCGAGGAAGTGCGCGGCGCGCTCAAAAAGGAACTGTCTTCGCTGCAGGTCGATATTTCACGGTTAATGCAGGCAGCCGTTGAAACCGGTACGAGCGACCCTGATCTCGATGAGTCTGTCGTGATAGCGGGTGAGCGTAAGCTGCTCGATATATCTGACATCGCGTCGGATATGGATCGTTTAAGGCGCATGTTTTCCCTGTTCGAGAAAAAGACGGACCTGCTGCAATTACTGGATGTTTCCAGTCATGCGCAAGGTGTGCAGATCTACATTGGTGGAGACTCAGAACTCGTGCCCCTGGAAGATGTGTCGGTCATTACGGCGCCTTACGGTGTAGACGGCCAAGTGGTCGGCACGCTGGGGGTGATCGGGCCATCTCGCATGGCCTATGATCGCGTTATTCCTATTGTGGACATCACAGCCCGTCTTCTTTCCAACGCCCTGAGTCATCACCACACAACATGAGCTTTTTTGCGCCACGCTATATGGCCGAGCCGGTCGATCCACACGCACTGGATGCAGACCCGCCCGCTCGGTCGGACACGCAAACCGGTGTCCTTTTCATTAATCTGGGCACGCCCGATGCGCCGACCCCCGCAGCGATTCGCCGCTATCTGGCCGAATTCCTTTCAGACCCGCGTGTGATAGAAATTCCCCAGCCCGTGTGGCAGGTAATACTGCGGTTATTCGTGTTGACAAGGCGCCCGCGCGCCCTGCAGCCCCGCTACCAGGATATCTGGTGGGAAGAAGGTTCACCGCTGCTGGTTGCTTCGCGCTGGCAGGCTGAAGGGGTTGAACAGGAGCTCGCGCGCCGTGGGATTCAGATCAAGGCCGCACTGGGCATGCGCTACGGTAATCCCTCCATCGCATCAGCCATGGACTCGTTACGCGATGCGGGTTGCGATCGTATTTTGGTGGTGCCGCTGTACCCACAGTACGCTGCCAGCACCACCGCAACGGCGGTCGACAAAGTCAATGAATATGCCAAACGGCGCCGTAACCAGCCGGAACTGCGTTTTGTGAAACGCTACCCGGATGATCCTGGCTATATCGCCTCTTTGGTAGAAAGCATTCACGCACATTGGCGTGAGCACGGCAAACCCGAACGCCTGCTGCTCAGCTTTCACGGCATACCGCGCATCACGGTGGAAAAGGGCGATACCTACCATCGTGACTGCATGGACACGGTGCGGGCGCTGCGCCAGGCGCTGGGGGAAGACGGCGGCCTGGTGCACTATTCCTTTCAGAGCCGCTTCGGCGCTCAAGAATGGCTCAAGCCCTACACCGAGCCCACCTTGCGCCAATGGGCCAAGGAGGGGGTGAAGAAAGTGGATGCGATGTGCCCGGGCTTTCTGGCTGACTGCCTGGAAACCCTGGAAGAAATACAAGTTGAATGCCGGGATGCCTTTGTGGAAGAAGGTGGCGATACCCTGCGCTACATTCCTTGCCTGAACGGCAACCCTACCTGGATCAGCAGCCTGGCGGATATCGTGGAGCGAAATCTCTGGAAGTAGGCTCTTGAAATTTCCCTGAACACCCCCATAGTTCCTGGATTGCATACTTCTGTTAATGGAGAACTTCTATGTCTGCAACCCAGGAACCTGTGGACCCCAAGCAGGAAAACCAGAAACCGGACACATCTGAAAAGCTTGAGGTCAATGAAGCGCCAACCGAACAGGCCGAGGAATCCAGCGAAAAAGGTGCTGATCAGTCCGGCGCAGCCGAAGAAGAGAATCTCGACGCCATGTTGCAGGCCGCCCAGCAGGAAATCGCCCGTTATCACGAAGAGTTGCTGCGCGCCCGCGCCGAAGTCGAGAACGTGCGCCGCCGCGCTCAGGAAGATGTGGCCAAGGCCCGGAAATTCGGTACGGAAGCATTTGCCGAAAGTCTGATCCCCGTGCGCGACAGCATGGAGGCCGCGCTGGCTCTCACAGACCAGAGCGCCGAAGCCTGGAAGGAAGGGGTGGAAGCCACTTTGCGCCAGTTGAACGGCGCGTTCGAACGCAACCAGATGCGCGAGGTCGCTCCGGTGCCGGGCGACAAGTTCGACCCCCACTTTCATCAGGCGATTTCTTCAGTGCCCTCCGATCAGCCTGAGGGGGCGATTGTGCAGGTGCTGCAAAAGGGCTACACGCTGGCCGATCGCGTATTGCGCCCGGCTTTGGTCATGGTTTCTTCCGGCCAAGCTTGAAAACGGCGAAATCGTCCCCAGTTAGCTAATCATCCACAGTATTAACGAATTTATCTATTCTTTTCGCAGGATCACGAATCATGGGAAAAATCATCGGTATCGACCTTGGCACGACTAACAGCTGTGTCTCCGTTATGGAAGGCAGCAGTGTCAAGATCATTGAAAACGCAGAAGGTACGCGCACTACGCCTTCCATCGTGGCCTATATGCCCGACGGCGAAGTGTTGGTCGGCGCGCCGGCCAAGCGCCAGGCAGTGACCAACCCTGCCAACACGCTGTTTGCAGTCAAACGCTTGATCGGTCGCAAGTTCGACGAGAAAGCGGTGCAAAAGGACATCGAGCTGATGCCCTACAAAATCATCAAGGCTGAGAATGGCGACGCCTGGGTGGAAGCGCAAGGCAAGCAGATGGCCGCCCCGCAGGTCTCTGCCGACGTGCTGCGAAAAATGAAGAAAACCGCCGAGGACTACCTGGGCGAGGAAGTGACGGAAGCCGTGATCACGGTGCCCGCCTACTTTAACGATAGCCAGCGTCAGGCGACCAAGGACGCAGGCCGCATCGCCGGCCTGGAAGTCAAGCGCATCATTAACGAGCCCACGGCCGCCGCTTTGGCGTTCGGCCTGGATAAGTCCGAGAAGGGCGATCGCAAGATTGCTGTATACGACTTGGGCGGCGGTACGTTCGACGTTTCCATTATTGAAATCGCCGATCTCGATGGCGAGAAGCAGTTTGAAGTGCTGTCCACCAACGGTGACACCTTCTTGGGTGGTGAAGACTTCGACCAGCGCATCATTGACTACATCATTGGTGAGTTCAAGAAAGACAGCGGCGTCGACCTGTCTAAGGACGTTCTGGCTCTGCAGCGTCTGAAGGAAGCGGCTGAAAAAGCCAAGATCGAACTGTCCTCCACTCAGCAGACAGAAATCAACCTGCCCTACATCACGGCAGACGCCAGCGGCCCCAAGCACTTGAACCTCAAGATCACGCGTGCCAAGCTGGAAGCCCTGGTGGAAGACCTGATCGAGCGCACCATTGAGCCTTGCCGCGTGGCCATCAAGGATGCCGGCATTAAGGCCAGCGACATTGACGACGTGATTCTCGTGGGCGGCATGACCCGCATGCCCAAGGTACAGGAGAAGGTCAAGGAGTTCTTTGGCCGTGAACCGCGTAAAGACGTCAACCCCGACGAGGCCGTCGCCGCTGGTGCCGCCATTCAGGGTTCCGTACTGTCGGGCGACCGCAAGGACGTTCTGCTGCTGGACGTCACCCCGCTTTCCCTGGGTATTGAAACCCTGGGCGGCGTGATGACCAAGATGATTAAGAAGAACACCACGATTCCTACTCGGTTCTCGCAGGTGTTCTCCACGGCTGACGACAACCAGCCCGCCGTAACCATCAAGGTGTTCCAGGGCGAGCGCGAGATCGCAGCCGCCAACAAGGCGCTGGGTGAGTTCAACCTCGAAGGGATTCCGCCCGCAGCACGTGGTACCCCGCAGATCGAAGTCACCTTTGACATCGACGCCAACGGCATTCTGCATGTGTCCGCCAAGGATAAGGGCACTGGTAAGGAAAACAAGATCACCATTAAGGCAAACTCCGGTCTGAGCGAAGAAGAGATCGAGCGCATGGTCAAGGACGCCGAGGTCAACGCCGAGGAAGACCGCCGCGTTGCCGAACTGGCACAGGCCCGCAACCAGGCCGATGCGTTGGTTCACTCTACCCGCAAGTCGCTGACCGATTACGGCGACAAGCTGGAAGAGTCCGAGAAGGAAGCGATTGAAGCGGCTCTCAAGGAACTTGAAGAAGCCATTCAGTCGGGCGACAAGGCGCAGATCGACGCCAAGGTGGAAGCCTTGAGCACGGCCTCCCAGAAGCTCGGCGAGAAAATGTACGCAGACATGCAGGCCCAGGCGGCTCAGGAAGGCCAGGCCGATGCCCGTCCGGCTGACGACGACATCGTGGATGCGGACTTCAAGGAAGTGAAGCGCGACTAAGAGGTTTGTGAGTCGCCTAGTGAACCTCTGATACAGAGGCTTCCTAAAGCCCGGTTTCTGGCCTGTTTTCCGGAAACCGGGCGTTCCCGTTCAGACACGGAGCACGTCACAGACGCAAGCAATACACATGGCAAAACGCGATTACTACGAGATATTGGGGGTAGCGAAGAACGCCTCCGACGATGAGATCAAGAAGGCTTATCGAAAACTGGCTATGAAATACCATCCGGACCGCAATCCGGATAGCAAAGAAGCCGAGGAAAAGTTCAAGGAGGCTAAAGAAGCCTACGAGATGTTGTCCGACGATCAAAAGCGTGCGGCTTACGACCGTTTCGGCCATGCGGGGGTTGATCCCAATGCCGGCATGGGCGGCGGTATGGGCGGTGGCGCAGCAGGTTTTGCAGATGCGTTCGGCGATATTTTCGGAGAAATCTTCGGTGCGGCAGGCCGTCGCGGCGGTGGTCCGCAGATGTATCGTGGAGCCGATCTCAAATACACGCTGGACATTTCCCTGGAACAGGCCGCCAATGGTTTCGATACGGAAATCAGGGTGCCCAGTTGGGAAAGCTGCGACGTCTGTCATGGGAATGGCGCCAAGCCCGGCACTCAGCCCCGCACGTGTCATACGTGTGACGGCGCTGGGGTGGTGCGCATGCAGCAAGGCTTTTTCAGCGTGCAGCAGAATTGCCCAACCTGCCATGGTACGGGGAAAGAAATTACCGACCCCTGCACCTCCTGCGACGGGGTGGGGCGTGTGCGTCGCAACAAAACACTGCAGGTGAAAATTCCCGCCGGGATCGACGACGGCATGCGCATCCGCTCGGCCGGCAACGGCGAACCGGGCGTCAATGGCGGGCCTCCGGGCGACCTTTATGTCGAAATTCACCTTAAGCAGCACGGTATTTTCCAGCGCGATGGTGACGATCTGCATTGCGAGTTGACCATCCCCTTCACCACCGCAGCACTGGGTGGCGAGTTGGAAGTCCCGACGCTTACCGGGCGTGGCGCCATCACCATCCCCGAAGGCACGCAGACCGGCAAGACGTTCCGCTTGCGCGGCAAGGGCATACGCGGCGTACGCTCCAGCTACCCCGGCGACCTCTACTGCCACGTGTCAGTCGAAACGCCCGTGCGCTTGAACGAAGAGCAGAAGAAAATCCTGCGCCAGTTCGAGGCGTCGTTGCAGCAAGGCGGGGAAAAGCACTCGCCCAACAGCCAGTCATGGCGTGATCGGGTAAAGAACTTCTTTTCCTGATTAACGCATGAGCAGCTTTGACGAACTGGTCGTCTTTCTGAGAGTTGTTAAAGACGGCAGCTTTTCAGCGGCGGCCAGGACGCTGGGGATGTCGCCCTCTGCGGTGAGCAAGGTGATCGCGCGCCTGGAACAGCGCTTGAATGTGCGTTTGTTTGAGCGACTTGGGGGCATGATCCGCATCACTCAGGAAGGTGAGATTCTGAGGGAGTCTGGACAGCATGTCGTCGATGCCATGGAAGAGGCTGAGAACGCGGTTGCCAACCCGAAGGCCGGAGTTTCTGGCACGGTGCGGATCCATACTGCGCTCACGACTGCCAAGTATTTGATTGTGCCGAAACTCCCCGCGCTGCTGGAACGACACCCGCAGTTACGGATCGACTTTTTGCTGGACACCGAGCGGGGCGACTTTATCAGGCAGGGCATTGACCTCGCCGTGCATAGTGGTCGCCCTACTGAACTCTCTTTGGTCGGTTTGCCCTTAATGAGGCGGCCTTGGGTGATTGCGGCCGCGCCCGAGTATTTGCGCAAATACGGGACGCCCCAGAAACCCCAAGAACTTCTGAATCATCGCTGCTTGAACTTCACAATCCGCACCCAGTGGAATATGTGGACGTTTGTTGAGGACGGAGAGCTCACCACTGTCGATGCGCCTAACTATATAGGTTGCAACCAGGGTGAACTGCTGCGCACGATGGCGTTGAATGGTCTGGGAGTGGTTCGGCTCGCCGAGTTTCATTTGAAATCTGACCTGGAAAAGGGCGCTCTGATTCCGCTTTTGCGGGAATATCAGGACTTTTCTGAAGAGGATCGCTTCTATCTCTTATACCTCAAGGGCCGTTCAATCGCTCCCCGGGTGCGCGCAGTCATCGACTTTCTGAAAGAAAATTTCTCCGAATAATACGGCCCATTGAGGTCGTCATTTGTATCATTTCCCAAAGGTCTGTGAAAATAATTCACAGACCTTTGTTCGTTTTGCTACTGGCGGCTTGTAACTTCTATCAGTAGACTTCAGCGCAAAACATGAGGGGACAACTACTAATGACTAGAACGATACGCATCGGGTCCGGATCAGCATGGTGGGGAGACCGAGTAGAGCCGGCGGTGATCAACGCGGAACGCGGGAAGCTGGATTACCTATGCTTTGAGACCATGGCTGAAGCTACGGTATCCGCTGCCCAGGTACGCAGCCGGCGAGATCCCTGCTTTCCCGGTTATGACACCTATCTTGAAGATAGGATGCGCGCCGTTTTGCCAGCCTGTGTTGAGCAGGGCATTCGGATCATTTCCAATCAGGGCTGGATTAACCCCAAGGGCGCTGCACAGCGGGTTACTGAACTTCTACGAGAAATGGGCGTGACCGGTGTCAAAGTGGCAGCGGTTACTGGCAGCTTGATCACCGACCGCGTTCTTGAGCTGACTGACACCATTTTGGAGAATGGCCAGCCCACATCGAGCTTGGCTGATACCCTGATCTCGGCGGAAGCCTATATGGGAGCTGAACCCATCGTCGAAGCCCTAAAGAACGGCGCTCAGATCGTTATCACGGGCAGAGTTGCCGACCCATCTATCTTCATGGCACCGATGATGCATGAATTCGGCTGGGAGGCGTCCGACTACGAGCGGTTAGGCGCGGGTAGTGGCCTGGGGCATCTATTAGAGTGCGGTGCCCAGGTGACAGGCGGCTATTTCGCCGACCCCGGCTTTAAGGATGTCGATGAACCTTGGAATTTCGGCTTTCCAATTGCGGAAGTCAGCGCGGACGGTTCAGCCATCCTGACAAAAGCTGAGGGCACAGGGGGTACCGTGAATGTGCGCACTGTGAAAGAGCAGCTCCTGTACGAGGTACATGACCCTGCAAATTACATCACCCCCGATGTGGTCGTGGATTTCACTTCCGTAAATATTGAAGAAGTGGGGCCTGATCAAGTGAAGGTCTCTAACCTGCGGGGCAAGCCGCGCACATCTACCTTGAAAGTATCGATGGGATGTACTGAAGGGCATATTGGTGAAGATATGTTCTTTTACGCAGGGCCAGGCGCTTTGCGTCGCGCTCGGTTGGCGAAACGCATACTGGAAGAGCGGTTTCGCATTGTGAAGCTGGATGCAGAAGAGATTCGTATCGATTTTCTGGGGATGAACGCCATACATGGCGATGCGACACCGACGGATGCGCCTGAACCTTACGAGGTAGCAGTCCGGGTCGCAGCTCGTACTAAAACGCGAGAGGAAGCCATGAAAGTGGGGCGCGAAGTAGACGGCATGGCGGTCTCCGGTGTGGCTCAGACAGGCAAGCGCGTACCCCATCAGGATCGCACACGAGAGGTGATTGGTGTGTGGTCTGCATTGGTTCCGCGTGAGCATGTGAAGGCGCACGTTCATTATTTTGAGAGTTGATTATGCGAGTACAACTGCAGCATCTGGCACACACTCGCTCCGGGGACAAGGGAAACACCTCAAATATCGCTGTGTTCGCCTACGAGCCGGAGTTCTATGAGCTTTTGAGAGCGCAATTAACGGCGGAACGATTCAAAGCGTTTCACCGTGACGCCATCAAAGGAAAGGTTATTCGTTACGAAGTCGAAGCCATTCATGCGCTGAATTTCGTGGCGCATGGTGCGTTGGGCGGCGGCGTGTCGCGTAGCTTATGCCTCGACAACTATGGAAAGGCGTTGTCATCAGCCATATTGGGGTTCACGGTCGAGGTACCGGATTCCATGCGGGCGAAATTGCGTGGACTATCCACTGTACAGAACATTTGAGGAGACAAAACATGCGTGCAAAATGGATTTGCTTGGCATTAAGTATCGGAGTGATGGCGGGTGGGCATGTCGCTGCACAGGCCAGTTATCCGGAGAAAGCCGTGACGATGGTGGTGCCTTATCCGCCTGGTGGCACCACTGATGTGCTGGCTCGCCTGGTATCCGCCCGCTTGAGTGAAAAACTCGGTCAGAGTTTTGTCGTGGAGAATCGCCCCGGAGCTGGCGCGCAAATCGGCTCACGAGCTGTGGCGCGCTCAAAGCCGGATGGCTACACCTTGTTAATGGGAACAATCAACTCCCATGGGATTAACGAAGCGCTTTACAAGGAGCTGGCGTACGACTCGATAACTGATTTCTCGCCAGTCGTCCGGGTGGCAAATACGCCCAACGTATTGGTTGCTTCCAAGGACGCGCCGTTCAGCAACTTTAACGAGATGGTCTCCTATGCCAAGGAGAACCCAGGCGTGCTGAGCTTTGGTTCTACCAGCATGGGTGGCAGTCCGCATATGGCGGGCGAACTGCTTAAAGCCCTGACGGGTATCGATATTGTCCATGTTCCGTATCAAGGGGGTGGGCCAATGCTGACTGACGTCATTGGTGGGCAGATCCCCATTGCGTTTGACAATCTGCCGTCGTCTGCAGCGCATATTGAGTCTGGCAATGTTCAAGGCATCGCCGTGACGACCAAGGAACGTTGGCCGAGTTTTGGGAATATCCCAACCGTTGCTGAGCAAGGGGTGAGCGGCTATGAGGTGACATCTTGGTTCGGCGTATTAGCACCGGCCAACACACCTGAAGAAGTTGTTTCCCTCCTCAATGAGTCCATTGTGGAAATTCTCAAGGAAGAAGAGGTCGTTGCGCGTCTGGAAGCCCTGGGCGCGCGCCCCGTGGGGGATACGCCAGAAGAGTTCGCTCAACATATTAAAGACGAGGTGGCACGTTGGCGTAAAGTTGTTGAGACCAACAACATCGAAAAACTTTAAATAGGCTCTGGATTTTGGATCGGGTTTACCCTTCTTGAGACCGCTAAGCAGGGATTCTAGAATCATGTTTCGGGTTCTAACCAAGAATAAAAGTTCGTAATACGAACCTTTTCAATGCGGTAACTCGAGAGAGTAGTTATATCGCGTTTACCGATCTGTACTGGGCTTCCCAAACAGTTCATTCAGTAAAACCGTCAACTTACCAAAGATCATCTCTGATAGGCTGACGCTCAGGAGACATTAAATGAGATCATATCGACTGAAGTCTTTGTTGCTAGCCGTTGCGACAGCTGGGGCAATGGCATCGGGCCTAGCCTCCGCTAACGACAAGCCCATCAAACTCGGGGGGCTGTACATTCTCTCCGGTAGCGCTGCAAGCTACGGCGAATTCGCATCGCAAGGGCTGCAAATGGCGATTGACGAAATCAACGAGCAGGGCGGTGTACTCGGGCGTCCCCTGAACCTGTTGATGGAAGACGATCAAGGCCGTGCTGCTACCGGCATTCAAGCCGCTCGCAAACTCGTGTATCAAGACGGCGTCAGCGCACTGATCGGGCTGGACAGCTCAGGCGTGGCTCTGGGCCTGGTACCTGTGCTGCCAGAACTGGAAACTCCGCTCATCATTACTCACGCGGCTACGCCACACGCAACTGGCAAGCTCTGCAATGAGTACAGCTTCCGTGTTTCGGTGAACGAGTCGCAGAATATGCGTGCCGCGGCCGAAATTGCGTCTAAGCTGGATGCTAAGCGCTGGACCACCATTGGCCCCGATTACGCCTTCGGCCATGAGTCCTGGGAAATCTTCAGTGAGAACATGAAGGAGCTCGCGCCCGATGCCGAAATGATGAAGGAAACTGCTTTCCCTCGGTTCGGTGCGGAAGATTTCACCCCCTTCATCAATAACATCATGGAACAGAAGCCCGACGGTATTCTGATCTCCGTGTGGGGCGGCGACCTGGTTAACTTCATCCGCCAAGCGCACAACCTGAACTTTTTCAACCAAGGCTACGAGTTGATGTTCACCGTTGGCGCTGCAACCGAAGCGTTGGCAGCCCTGGGTGACCAGATGCCCGAGGGCGTGTGGTTGGGAACCCGCTACTGGTATGAAAGCCACGATTCCGAGCGTAATACCAAGTTCGTCAACGATTACCGCGAGCGTTACAAGACGCCACCAAGCTATAACGCTGAAGGCGCATATTCTGCCGTCTACGCAGTTAAAGCCGCGATTGAAAAAGCTGGTAGCGCTGAGCCTAAGGATGTCGCGAAGGCCTTGGTTGGCCTGACAATCGACTCACCTGCTGCAAGCGAGCGCACCTTCCGCGTGGGTGACAACCAAGCACTGGTCGGCCCGACCTGGGGGCGTGCTGGTCCAATGAGTGCCGATGGCATTCGTTCACTCACCGAAATCCATAATTTCAAGGGTGCAGATATCACTCCGCCTGTTGAAAAGACAGGGTGCACGCTCTAAGTTTGTCTAAATAGTATCGAATACGCCCGGCTAAATGTCGGGCGTTGCCTTGCCATATCGGAGATCCCCCATGGCTAGCTTTTTTGCGGCCTTGATGAACAGTTTAGATATAGCGCTGTTGCTGTTCATCATCGCAATAGGTTTGAACATTGTTTTCGGTGTACTGCATGTCATCAACTTTGCCCATGGCGCCATTTATATGTTGGGCGCTTATGCAGGTTATTCCTGCATGGCAATGCTTGGCTTGCCGTTCTGGTTGGCGCTGATTGTTGCGCCCGTGCCGGTAGTATTGCTTGCTATCGTTATAGAGCGCCTGGTATTGAGCAGAATTTACGATCGGGATGTTGCCGACTCATTACTGCTCACGTTTGCGTTAATGCTGATTCTTAACGAATCCATAAGAATGGTGTGGGGCACCGGTATTTACGTGATTGACCCCCCTGCGATGCTGCAAGGAACCGTTACCTTATTCGGCAATGTGACCTACCCGAAATACAGCATGTTCGTCATTGTCATGGGGATGCTGGTGCTGGCTGGCCTGTGGTGGATGTTCAACCGTACACGGGTGGGGCATATCATCCGAGCCGCGGCTATTGACCGCGAGATGTCTCAACTGGTGTGCATTAATACGCGATTCGTTATTACCGCTGTTTTTGCTTTTGGCGCCTGGTTGGCGGCAGTAGGGGGCGTGGTCGCCGCACCAATGAGGGCGATCGACCCGGGTATGGGCGACAAAATCATTATTGAAAGCTTCATTATTGTCGTCATCGGTGGCTTGGGTAACTTTACGGGTACGTTGCTCGGCGCCATCATCCTCGGCCTGATTCATGGTTTCGGAAGCCGTTACTTCCCTGAGGTGAATTTGCTTCTGCCCTTTATCGGCATGGCCCTTGTCTTACTGTTCAAACCGTACGGTCTCATGGGATCCGGAGGTCGCTAATGAAAAAGCCTGTAGCAATTTTTTCTTTTCTGCTCGTAGCGATCGCGTTGATCCTGCTGCCTAAGTACGCCCCGTATTTTTATATCTTTCTTGCTACGGAGATATTGATTCTCGGGTTATTTGCCCTGAGCTTTAATTTGTCATTTGGCTATACAGGGATGTTGAGCTTCGGACACGCGGCGTTCTTCGGTGTAGGGGCTTATGCAACCGGCATGTTGCTGCTGTGGCTGCAATGGCCACTGATTTGGTGCCTTGTTATTTCGACTTTGTCGGGCGCTCTATTGGCTCTGATATTTGGAGCATTGTGTGCACGGCTGAATGAGGTCTACTTCGCCATGCTTACGCTGGCCTTTGGCATGTTGACGTATAGCGTGGTGCATCAGTGGCGTTCGGTAACGAATGGCAGTGATGGAATATCGGGTTTCCGTGTGCGGGAATTCGGTCTGGGGCTCGATCTGACAATGGGTAATCCCGTGGTTTATTACCAAGTCGTCCTAGTGATAACGGCGATTGCTATTGGCGTGCTTTACCTGATTACGCGTTCTTCATTTGGAATGGTGTTGCGCGCAATCAGTATGAACAGCGAGAGAGTTTCTTTCTGCGGTTTGAATATACGTCACTACCGGGTGGCCGCTTTCACCATTAGCGGTGGCTTCGCGGGCTTGGCGGGTGGTTTGATGGCTCCTTTCCTACGTATTGCAAGCCCCGAATTGGTGCATTGGTCCATGTCTGCTGAACCTGTACTGATGAGCATTTTGGGTGGAGCAGGGTATTTCCTGGGGCCGTTGGTCGGTGCTGCCGCATTTGTATTGCTTGAAACCTGGATCACCAACTTCACTCAGAATTGGATGTTGATTCTGGGCATTATTTTGGGCCTGATTGTCATGTTTTTCCGTAACGGCGTGCTGGGAACCATCATTATGTGGCGTGAGGAGCGTAAAAAATCATGAGCAAGCCGATTCTGGAAATAAAAAACCTGCGCAAGAGCTTCGGTGGGGTGAATGCAGTCTCCGGCGTTAACCTGACTGTCAAAGAAAAGGAAACACTGGCCATCATTGGGCCGAATGGCGCGGGCAAAACCACTTTCTACAACTTGCTTTCCGGGCGCATGGTGCCTTCAGGTGGCAGCATTTTGTTGAATGGGCAAGATATCACTGGGCTGCCGCCCCATAAGGTCAGCCGCATGGGGATTTCGCGCTCATTCCAGATCAACAATATTTTTACGGATTTCACCGTTCGTGAGAATGTTGAGGTCGCCCTGACTGCTTTACACAAGCAGAGTCGGCGCTGGTACAACTTTGCCAGCAATAACCGCCAGATTCAGGAAGAAGCCGAAAAAATCCTTGAGCGCCTGGCGCTCAAGGACCTGGCTCATCAGCGTGCCGGAACCATTAGTTATGGCGACAAGCGTCTTTTAGAGATTGCCGTTGTGCTCGCGACTGCACCTAGCATTGTCTTACTAGATGAACCCACCGCCGGTATGACGCCCGAGGAAACCCGGAAAGTCATCAACCTGATTCATAACCTGTCATCGACAGGTGAATACACATTCCTGATTACAGAGCACGACATGGAAGTGGTGTTTTCGGTGGCCGACCGGATCATGGTCATGCATCGCGGCTCGCCGCTGGTCATTGGAGAGCCCGAGGAGGTGCGTCAGAACCCAGAGGTGCGCGTGGCGTATCTGGGCGAAGAACTCGAAGAGGAACAAAGCGCATGATGCTCAAACTGAATGACGTTCATACCTATTATGGGGAAAGCCATGCGTTGCAAGGCGTATCCATCGAGTTGAACGAGGGAGAAACCGTTTGCCTGTTGGGTCGCAATGGCGCTGGCAAAAGTACGACGCTTAAAACCATTGTGGGTTTAACGCCTGCGCGTCGCGGAACAGTCGAGTTCGAAGGGGTGGATATCACCGCGTTGCCGCCCTATAAGGTGGCTCGTTTGGGTGTGGGCTTGGTGCCTGAAGACCGCCGCATGTTCCCGGATCTCACCGTCAGAGAGAACCTGGAGGTTGCGCGATACGTGCGGCCGGGCACGACGCCACAGTGGTCAGTCGAACGTATTTTTGACGAATACGACATGCTGGCGGAACTCGAGCATCGCAAGGCAGGCAATTTGTCTGGTGGTCAGCAGCAAATGCTGGCAGTCGCCCGCTCTCTCATGAGCGAGCCCAAGCTGTTGCTGCTCGACGAGCCAAATGAAGGGCTGGCGCCGGTCATCGTGAATCAAATCGGTGCGCTGATCGAGCAGCTGAAAAAAACAACCACTATTTTGTTCACTGATCAAAGTGTGCACTTTGCGCTCAAACATGCGGAACGTGCCTACATCCTCGAAAAGGGGCAGGTGGTCTGCAGCACGACCAGTCAGGAGCTGAGAGAAAACGAAGAACTTCAGCAGCGCTACTTGTCGGTTGCTTGAGTTCTAGAAACGACGTGCTGAAGTAGTTGAGAAATTTTTAGGTAGGTTAAATATGCAAGTAGAAGACAGGCAGATGGTCTCCACGATCATGAGTTTGGGGGGGCGTCCGGCAAATAGCCGCCGTGAAATCAAGATCATTGATACGACGCTTCGCGACGGCCACCAGAGTCTGTGGGCGACGCGCATGCGCACAGAACATATTCTGGCCATGGCGGATAAGTTCGATAAGGCAGGTTTCCTGCATGTTGATCTGATGGCACCCATTCAGTTTGATGTGTCGGTCAGGTATCTGAAGGAAGACCCCTGGGAACGCGTACGCTTAGCTCACCAGCATGCGCCCAACACGAAGTTCCGGGCGCTGGTGCGCTCCAGAAATATTGCGTCATTCGATTTCTTACCCGATGACGTCATCATGAAATGGGTGGAGCGGCTATACGCTAATGGCTTCCGCGTGATCGGTTCATTCGACGGCCTGAACGATATCGACAACATCGCAGCAGGCTTGCGCCTGGCCAAAGAGCTGGGTGCAGAGACATTCGGTGCCTTGTCGTTCTGCGAGAGCCCGGTGCATACCGATGAGCTGTACGTTCGTAAGGCGAAGGAGCTCATCGAAAAAACTGACGTTGACTCCATCATGCTGAAGGATGCAGGTGGCTTGCTGACGCCGGAACGTGTGCGCACTTTGGTGCCGGCCATTAAGGAAGTCATAGGTGACCGCCAGCTCGAACTCCATAGTCACTGCCTGAGCGGGCTGACAACCTACATGTATCTGGAGGCCGTCGAGCTCGGCGTCGATGCGTTGCATACATCCATTGCGCCGTTGGCCAACGGCGCCGGTCAGCCTTCGACGCAACGCATTGTGCGTGACTTGCGTGCATTGGGTTACCAAGTCAACGTCGATGATCAGCTCGTTGATGCGATCAGTGAAGACATACATACCATTGCCAAAACTGAGAATAAGCCTTTGGGCGCTCCCCTGGAGTACGACGGCCTGCATTACATGCACCAACTCCCCGGTGGCATGCTGTCGAACTTCCATTCTCAATTAGCCACGGCGGGCTTGTCGCATCGCTTCGACGAGTTGCTGCACGAAACGGCACGTGTCCGCGCCGAGCTGGCGTATCCGATCATGATTACCCCCTTCGCGCAATTTGTGGGCACTCAGGCAGTCATGAACGTTATTTCGGGTGAGCGCTACAGCGTGGTTCCGAACGAGATCAAAAAATACGCTTTGGGTTACTACGGCAAACTGTTGACCGATATCGATCCAGACGTACTTAAGTTGATTCTGGAAAATGGTTCGTCAGATATTTCAGAAACTCCTACCGAAATTCCGCCTGCTTTGCCTGACCTTCAGGAGCGTTACCCCAACGACAGCATTGACGACCTTCTGTTGCGCGCCATGTTCGCAGGGACGCAAGTCGATGAAATGCGTCGTGCTATCAAGAACGGCGAACGTTCTGAGGATGCTGCAGGTTCACTCGTCAGCCTTGTGAAGAGCCTGTCGGCGAAGAGGGATACTGGAAAAATTACTGTGAAATTAAATGGCCTAGAGGTCTGCATCGATAAAGGAGATGGAAAAAATGTCTAAAGTAGTGGAGTTGCATGAGGTTAAATCGCTTGTGGACTGGTTGAATCTGAGCGATGACGTTCAAGAATTCTCCCTGAAGTACGGCGAGTTAGAGATTTTTGTGTCGCGCAAGGAAGGAGGCCCCTCCGCCTCTGCGCCAGCCCTGGCGCCGGTCGCGGCTCCCGCTCCTGCCCCTGCAGCAGCTGCAGCTGCTGCGCCTGCAGTTTCGGCTCCCGTTTCGTCGGAGTCACCCGTCGCGAAGAGCGGGCCAGCTGTCGCTGGCAAAATTGAGGCCGCCGCAGATGAGGTGCTGATTAAGGCACCTATGGTAGGAACGTTCTACGCTGCCCCCAAGCCTGGTGCGCCAGCTTTCGTTAAGGAAGGCGATGTTGTTAACCCCCAAAGCGTGCTGTGCATTGTGGAAGTTATGAAACTCATGAACAACATCGAGGCGGGTGTACACGGGACAGTAGAGAAAATCTTTGTCGAGAACGAGCAGGCGGTGGAGTATGGGCAACCCCTGATGCTCATCAAGCTGAGCCAATAAGGTCCAGAGCATCAGCGGAGATATCTATGTCAGAAATTCTGGGCAGCGTTCTGATTGCCAACCGGGGTGAAATCGCGCTGCGTGTTATCCGTGCGTGTAAAGAGCTTGGAATCCGCAGCGTGCTGGCTTATTCGGAAGCCGACGCTGATTCCCTACCCGTGAGGCTGGCCGACGAAACGGTCTGCATAGGCCCGGCGCAAGCCAGGCTCAGTTATCAGAACCAGCAAGCCCTTATCAGTGCGGCTAAGTCGTTTAAGGTGGACGCCATTCACCCGGGTTATGGGTTCTTGGCAGAAAACCCCGATTTTGCGAAGTACTGCGAAACGGAAAACATCAATTTTGTGGGCCCTGCATCTGAAATCATCAGAAAAATGGGTGACAAAATCGAAGCACGAAAAATCGCAAAAGCGGCGGGTGTCTCCACGATTCCTGGGTCGGATGGTGAAGTTTCGGATATCCAAACGGCAATGAAAATTGCTGATGAGGTTGGGTTTCCACTGCTAATCAAGGCATCGGCTGGTGGTGGCGGGCGTGGCATGCGCGTTGTGCACGAGCGTGCATCCCTGGAAAAAGACCTGACCGAGATCATGGCCGAAGCGGAGGCAGCCTTTGGTAATCCCGCAGTCTATATTGAGCGATACCTGACTGATATCCGTCACATTGAAGTTCAGGTTATCTCGGACGGCGTTAAAACGCTGCACACGGGAGAGCGGGATTGCACGGCTCAGCGTCGTAACCAGAAACTGGTGGAGGAGGCCCCTTCACCTGTTCTAACGGAAGCGATTCGCGAGCGGATGTACCAAGCCGCCATTCGGTTGTGCGAGGCCGTCAAATACAAGAACGCGGGCACGATTGAGTTCGTTTTCGATAACGTCTCGAGGGAGTTCTATTTCATTGAGATGAACACCCGTATCCAGGTCGAGCATCCGGTTTCGGAAATGGTCACTGGTATCGACCTCATCAAACTGCAGTTGTTGATCGCTAGTGGTATCCCATTAGAGCTGGAGCAATCTGACATCCAGATCCGTGGTCATGCTATCGAGTGTCGCATCAACGCAGAAGACCCCAAGCAGAACTTCATGCCTTCTCCAGGCAGGGTGGAATACTTCCGAGCTGCTGGCGGTTTTGGTGTGCGCATGGACAGTCATATTGAGTCGGGGTATCTGATTCCCCCTTATTATGACTCCATGGTCGGCAAACTGATTTGTTGGGGTAATGACCGCGAAGAAGCGATTGCCCGCATGCTGCGGGCCTTGAAAGAGACAGAAGTGGTTGGTATCAAGACCACAGCGGATCTCCACCACTTTTTGCTCAGCCATCCGGCCTTTCAGTCGGGTGAAATCAATACGGCTTTTGTCGCAAAAGTGCTGGAGTCCGGTGAGTTCTAGTGTTTAACCGCCTTCAGTAATTGGCTGTTGCGCCATCTTTTTCCCCAGGCCGAATACCATCGGCCTGGGTTTTTTTTATTCCACCTGCGTGCCCGCTTCCTTCTGCTTGGCTTGGTCGGCGGCGATGGCGGTGCTGAACAGGTCGGGCTGGAACAGCTCACGCAACACAGTATTAACAGTATCGGCCGTCAGAGCGGCGATTTGTTCATCCTGCTGCGCGTTCCAAGCAAAGCTGCGGCCGTTATCCAGATAGCGCAGCCAGACGCTTGCCAGAGTGCTGTCATTTGTGCGCCCCAGCTTGCGGTAATTCAACAGCGAACGGATGCCTTCGCTGACTTCTTCTTCTGTGAAGCCTTGCGTCAGCACGCGAGTGAACTCTTCCTCAATCACGCGTTCCAGTTTGCTGCTGTTTTCGGGGCCGTGAATCGCATAGATCGACCATGTGCCGCTAGGTTCGTACGAGGACACAGAAACGCTGCTGTACACAGAATAGGACAGGCCTTCTTCTACCCGCACGCGTGTCCACAGGCGTGAGGTTTCCGAGCCGCCCAACAGGTAGTTGGCCAGTACCAGCGCCGGGTAACGCGGGTCGTCGTCGCGCAGGTTCAGCGGCATGGCCGACATCAATACGGCATTGGCCTTGTCGGGTGTGTCGATCAGGAACGTTTCGGGCTTTACTGGCCGGTAGGGGTCGCTGATGCGCGTGTAAGCAGGGGCCTGTTGCCAGCCTTGCAGAGATTTTTCCAGGGCTGAACGCACCGCTTTGGGGTCAAACTCACCTACTGCGCTGAAATCTACCAGGCCCGCACCGTAGAACTTCTTGTGGAAGTTACGCAGTGCTGCGGGTTGCAGGCTTTGGATTTCCTGGCGCCATTCCTCAAAAGTGGGGGTATAGCGGATGTCGTCGCTCGGCCAGGGGTTGTCGTGGCGGGCCAGCGCACGCGCAGCCAGTGGGCCGGGCTGTGATTCCATGTCGGCAATCGCGGTATTCATCTGGTTGCGATATTCCGTGAGGGCTTCATCAGGGAAGTTGGCCTCGCGCAGCACATGTAGCACCGTTTCGATCAAAGCCGGCAGGTTTTCGCCGATGGTGGACAGGGTCACCGCCACGGTGTTGCCCCCGCCGTCCACATTGACCGAGGCTCGCAGTTGGGTGTAGCGGTCCTGAATCTCCTGGCGGCTCATGTCGTTGGTGCCGTGGTGCAGCAGAGATGCAACGGCGCTGGCGACGCTGCGCTGCCCCAACAGGGCTTCGGCATCCGCAAAACGCAGCGTCAGGCGTGCTTCTACACGGTCGCCCCGAGTGGGCTTGGGCAACAGGGCCAGGCGTAATGTGCCGTTTGGTAATTCGACAGTGTCGCGCTGCGTAGCGGCATCAATGTTGGCAGGGGTCGCATCAAACATGTCTACCACCGCACTTTCCTCACGGCCGGTGTAATCGCTCAGCAAAGCCGAAATGTCCGGGTAGGCGGCGGTGGGCGCACGTTTTGGAGCCTCAGTGGGAATATAACGGCCGGAGGTGCGGTTGTTGGAGGTCAGCCAGGCTGAAGTGACGCGTTGTACCTCTTCCAGCGTGGCGGCTTCTACGCGGTCGCGGCGCAGGAAGTGGAGCCGCCAGTCGCCCTCTGAAACGGCTTCCGATAACGACGCAGCCAGGCTGCTGGGGTTGGCGTAGTTACGTTCCCAGGCGGTCAGCCATTTATTGCGGGAACGTTCCAGGTCAGCTTCTTCCAGCGGGGTATCGGCCAGGTTTTCAAGGGTTCCAGTAAGCGTTTCCAGGGCCAGATCCTGATCCATGCCGGCTTCCAGCACTGCGCCAAAGAATACGTAGCCCGGGTGCCGCATGGTGGCGCTGAAACCAAAGGTCTCCGAAGCCAGGTTTTCGCGCACCAGTTGCTGGTACAAGCGGCCTGAAGGCGTGTCGGAGAGGATGTCCACCCCCAGCTCCAGAGCTGTGAAGTCTGGGTCGGCCAGCGCCGGAGCGCGGTACAGCGCCGCAACGAGTGGGGTGCCGCCCTGGCGTCGCAAGGTAACGGCGCGTTCACCGTCCTGAGTGGGCTCGACCGTATACTCGGGCGGCAGTTGGCGCTCAGGTCTAGGGATGGCGCCGAACGCGTCGGCAATGACGCCCAGAGTCTGGGCGACATCGAACTTTCCTGCAACGATGAGTATGGCGTTATCGGGTTGGTAGTATTCGTGATAGAACGCCCTTAATTGCCCGATATCGACGTTTTCTACATCAGAGCGCGCGCCAATTGTGCTCTTTCCATAGTTATGCCAGCGGAAAGCCGAAGCCTGCATCTGTTGCATCAGAACCTGGAAGGGGTTGTTCTCACCGCGCTCCATTTCATTGCGTACAACCGGCATTTCGGCCTGTAGGTCGTCCGGGTCGATCAGCGCGTTCACCATCACATCCGCCTGCCAGCGCAGATACCAGTCCAGGGTGTCCGGGTCGGTGGCGAACGTGGCGTAGTAGTTGGTGCGGTCCGGGTTGGTTGTGCCATTGGCGGCGAGCCCGCGCCGGGAAAACTCCGCCAGCGCATTGCGCAAGCTGGGCGTGCCCCGGAACAGCATGTGTTCCAGCAGGTGGGCCATGCCGGTCTGGCCGTAGTTTTCGTGGCGGGAACCCACCAGGTACGTCATGTTCACCGTAGTACTGGCTTTTGATGCATCGGGCGCCAGCACCACGCGCAGACCGTTTTCCAGACGATATTCCGTGACCCCTTCGATGCTGGGGCCGCGCTCGACACCCGCGGGCAGGGTAGCGACCTGTTCGGTGGCCGGGGGAGGGCTGGAGGGTGATGTTTCCCGAGCCTGCGTGGGGAGAATGATGGCCCCTGCCAGCAAGCAGGCAATCAGAGGGCGTTTGATCAGGCTGAGCGGCAGCCTTGAGGTCATCGCAGTGTGAGTTGTCATGACTTCCTTTTTGTTACGGCAATCTGAGGTGCGGGCGGGAAGCAAAGGACTGTCTTACTTGGACAGCAGGCGCATGGCACGTTCCAGCCCGTCCATGGTGATGGGGAACATGCGGTCGTGCATGATGTCGCGCAGTATGGCAATGGATTGGCGGTATTGCCAATAGCCCTGGGGTTCGGGGTTCAACCACACAGCTTTGGGCCAGGCGTCCAGCAGGCGTTGCATCCAGGCGGCGCCGGTTTCTTTGTTGTAGTGCTCGACCGAGCCGCCGGGTTGCAGAATTTCGTATGGGCTCATTGTGGCGTCTCCCACAATGATGAGCCGCCAATCTTCGTTGAAGCGCCGCAGAACGTCCCAGGTTTCAAAGCGTTCGGTGTGGCGCCGCGCATTGTTGCGCCACAAGTTTTCGTATGGGCAGTTGTGGAAATAAAAGACTTCCAAGTTGCGGAACTCGCTGCGCGCCGCTGAGAACAGTTCTTCTACGCGGGCGATGTGATCGTCCATGCTGCCGCCGACATCCAGCAGCATAAGCACTTTCACGGCATTATGCCGTTCCGGCACCATGCGAATATCGAGTAGCCCCGCGTTGCGGGCGGTGCTGGCGATCGTGTCTTCCAGATCGAGCTCTGATTCAGCACCTTCGCGGGCGAAACGCCGCAGGCGCCGCAGCGCCACTTTGAAATTACGCGTGCCGAGTTCTTGTTGGTCGTCGTAGTCGCGGAACTCGCGTTTTTCCCAGACTTTGATGGCGGTGCGGTTACCCGCAGACGGCCCGCCTATGCGTATGCCTTCCGGGTGATAGCCCCCATGCCCGAAAGGTGAACTGCCGCCTGTGCCTATCCATTTGTTCCCACCTGCATGCCGCCCTTTTTGTTCTTCCAAACGCTCGCGGAACATTTCCATGAGTTTGTCCCAGCCGTGCTTTTCAAGCGCGGCTTTTTCCTCGGGCGTGAGCTTTTTCTGGAACTCCTTTACCAGCCATTCCAGAGGAATTTCTTTGCCCTGCGGATACATGGCGGCGATCTGGCCATAAAAAGCGGCAAAGGCGCGGTCGTAGCGGTCGAACAGGGTTTCATCCTTGACCAGCGTCATGCGGGCCACGTGATAGAAATCATCAACGGAAGGCTGCATGATGTCGGTGCGCAGGGTTTCCAATAGCGTGAGGTATTCCTGCACCGAAACCGGCAGGCCGCTTTTTCGCAGGTGGTAGAAAAAATCAAGCAGCATGATGAGAGCCCGGAATCAATGGCGACGGGTGGCGCGAGTCATAGCGGTCAGCCGTTCAAGCAGGGAGAGATCCTGCTCGTTCTTGAGCAGCGCCCCGGCCAGTTGGGGAAGCTCGCTATCCGGGCCGCCGGCTACTTTATCGGCAGGTACGCCTTCACTTACCAGCAGTTGCAGCCAATCCAAGAATTCCGATGTGGAGGGTTTTTTCTTCAAGCCGGGCACATCACGCAGGGTGAAGAAGGTGTCCAATGCGGCGCGGACAACATCTTCACGGATACCCGGAAAGTGCACGTCCACAATGGATTGCATGGTGTCGCGATCCGGGAAGGCGATGTAATGGAAAAAGCAGCGGCGCAGAAAGGCGTCTGGCAGGTCTTTTTCATTGTTGGATGTGATGATGATGAGGGGGCGATGGCGGGCTTTAACAGTCTGCTGGGTCTCGTACACATGGAATTCCATGCGGTCCAGTTCGCGCAGCAAATCGTTGGGGAACTCGATGTCAGCCTTGTCGATTTCGTCGATAAGCACGACAACGGGCTCATCCGACTCAAAAGCCTCCCACAGGGTGCCGCGCACAATGTAGTTGCGAATATCGCGGACTTTTTCGTCACCCAGTTGTGAATCGCGTAGCCGTGAAACCGCGTCGTATTCGTAGAGGCCCTGGTGGGCTTTAGTGGTGGATTTGATATGCCACTGCAGCAGCGGGCGCCCCAGCGCGGCGGCGACTTCTTCGGCCAGCATGGTCTTGCCGGTGCCGGGCTCTCCCTTGATGAGCAAAGGCCTTTGCAGGGCCAGTGCGGCGTTAACCGCCATTTTGAGATCGTCGGTGGCGACGTAGCGATCAGTACCTTCAAAGCGGGGCTGGGGGGTGGCGGAAACGGGGCTCATTCTCATCCTTCTTTAATTGCTTCACGGTATCCGTGACAACTTGTTTCTGGTCATCGTGCAGAGTTTGGATTATCGTACACTGACAGTTTTATGGGGTTTGTTTGATAAAAATCAATTATCTGTAAATTTCATAAGGGCCATCAGTCATGAAGTTGCGAAGTTCCCTTACACGCGCCTTTGCTGTATTGGCCGCGACATTTCTCAGCATGGCGTCGGCACAGGAAGAAACCGGCAACACGGCAATCGAGGGAAATGCCGAGGCAGCCCGGTCGAAAGTATCCATGTGCATTGGCTGTCATGGCATCCCTGGCTACAAGGCCAGCTTCCCTGAGGTTTACCACGTTCCGAAGATCGCCGGCCAGAACGCTGAATATATTGTGACCGCTCTACGGGATTACGCGACGGGCGCACGTACCTTCCCTACCATGCAAGCCATTGCCCAAACCTTGTCTGACCAAGATATGGCTGATCTGGCTGCCTATTATTCCAATCTGAGGTAAGGGGGAACGCACGATGATAAAACTACCCACCATCAAACTTGGGGCGGCCATCGGCTTGGCGTCTGCGTTTGCCTGTGGCCCTTCTACCGCGGCTGACCTCGTGGCGGGGCAGGCAGCCTTTGAAAAATTCGCTTGCGCATCCTGTCACGGAGCCGACGGCAAGTCTTCAGTGCTGCCTTCTTATCCGGTACTGGCAGGTCAGCATGCCGATTACCTGCGCCATGCTTTGCGTTCGTACCAGCGCGGTGCGAGTGGCGGCGGGGTCAATGCGCGCAGCAATGCCGTCATGACGGCGCTGGTGCCGCAACTTAGCGATGCCGACATTCAGAATATTGCCGCCTGGTTGTCCAGCCTGCCATCCGATCTAAGCGTACGACGTTAGTAAGGCGGCCGGCTGCCGGCATGTGGCCAGTCTGTCGATCTTGCTCGACTTGCATATCTATATAGAAGATAGACGAGCGATATAAGTTCGCGGCGAATCGGGCCGGCAGCGGTGGCGTCAGCGGGTGGTGTGGCGCAGTATCAGGTCCAGGTATTTGTCATTGTCGGGTGGGGCGCCCAGGCGCTGGGCTTCCCAGATCACCTGCCCAAGCGCTTCCATGATGACGTGCTCGGTCTCGTGTGGGCCGATACGGGCCGAAAGTTTTTCGTGGGCGGCGCGTATGCCTGGCGGATGGTCGATCGACACCTGTTCTTGAATGGCCATATGCATGGACATATGCAGGAAAGGGTTGGTCTTTCCCTCTTCCACGCTGTAATCGCGATGTTCTGCTTGCGGGTCTTCGAGATCGGCCTGATACTCTGGGTGCTGCTCCATAATGCGGGCAGCGATGGTTTCGAGCGGTGTCAGCACGCCCCCAGACTTATGTCGTGCCCAGGCGTCAGTGAAAAACTGCCGGACTTGTTCGCGAGATGGGTTGAACATGGATGTTAGATGCCGTTCTTTGAGGAATAAACCTATTTTAACGGGGTCCTGATGTAAACCCTTAATTTAGGCTAAACTACTGAGTACTCTTATATAAGACTAGGGTGCGGTGTCTCCGTGCCCTGTCGCTTGTCAGATTTTATCCCTGGAGCATTCATGTCCTACCAGCATATCAAGGTTCCCGCAGGGGGCCAGAAAATCACGGTCAATGCCGATTTCTCGCTCAACGTACCTGATGAACCCATCATCCCCTACATCGAGGGCGACGGCACAGGCGCAGATATCACCCCCGTCATGCTCAAGGTGGTGGATGCTGCAGTCGCCAAGGCCTACGGCGGCAAGCGCAAGATCCACTGGATGGAAGTCTACGCCGGCGAAAAGTCCACCAAGGTTTACGGCCCCGACGTCTGGCTGCCCGAAGAAACGCTCGACGCTGTGCGCGATTACGTGGTCTCCATCAAAGGCCCGCTCACCACGCCGGTTGGCGGTGGCATCCGTTCCCTGAACGTGGCCCTGCGTCAGCAGCTCGACCTCTACGTCTGCCTGCGCCCCATTCAGTACTTCAAGGGTGTGCCTTCCCCCGTTCGTGAGCCCGAGAAAACCAACATGGTCATCTTCCGCGAAAACTCGGAAGACATCTATGCAGGTATCGAGTTCGAATCCGGCAGCGCAGAAGCTCGCAAGCTCATCGACTTCCTGCAGAACGAACTTGGCGTCAACAAGATCCGCTTCCCGGAAACTTCCGGCATCGGTGTTAAGCCCGTTTCCGTAGAAGGCACCAAGCGTCTGGTCCGCAAGGCCATCCAGTACGCTATCGACAACGATCGCAGCTCCGTGACCCTGGTTCACAAGGGCAACATCATGAAGTTCACCGAAGGTGGCTTCCGCGATTGGGGTTACGAGCTGGCCCGTGAAGAGTTCGGCGCTCAGCCTATCGACGGCGGCCCATGGTGCAAATTCAAGAACCCCAAGACGGGTCGCGAAATCACCGTTAAGGATTCCATCGCCGACGCTTTCCTGCAGCAAATCCTGTTGCGCCCGGCCGAGTACGATGTCATCGCTACACTGAACCTGAACGGCGACTACGTCTCCGACGCTCTGGCAGCTCAAGTAGGCGGTATCGGTATCGCTCCCGGCGCTAACCTGTCTGACTCCGTGGCCATGTTCGAAGCCACCCACGGCACGGCTCCCAAGTATGCCGGCAAAGATTACGTGAACCCCGGTTCCGAAATCCTGTCCGCAGAAATGATGCTGCGCCACATGGGCTGGACGGAAGCCGCCGACCTCATCATCTCCAGCATGGAAAAATCCATCCTGTCGAAGAAGGTCACCTACGACTTCGCACGTCTGATGGAAGGTGCAACTCAAGTGTCTTGCTCGGGCTTTGGTCAGGTCATGATCGAGAACATGTAAGACTGTTCACAGTCGTACATTGCAGTACACGAAACCCGCTCGCTGAAAGGCTGGCGGGTTTTTTCTTTTTTTGGGCTGTTCGTAATCGCGCTGGCGGGGCTTGAGCAGGGCGGTTAAGTGGCCTGGCGGCTCCGGGCCTTGTCCAGGTACATATTGGCGTCGGCTTCTTGCAGGAGGGCGGATATGGAGCCGCCCTCCTTGCCGAAACTCGCTACTCCGATACTGATGGAAAGTTCCATGGGCGTGCCTTCCCAGATGGCGGGATGATTCACGACTTCTCTGATACGCGCAATCAGTGTCAAGGCCTCTTCCGCTGCCGTGTCGGGGGAAGCCTGGCTGGTCACAACGACGAATTCGTCGCCACCCAGCCTGGCCACGATGTCTGTGCTGCGCACACAGGCAAGCAGACGCTGCGCAACCGTGCGCAAGAGCTCGTCGCCGGCGGCATGGCCCAGCGTATCGTTGACCTGCTTGAACTTGTTCAGGTCAAGCACCAGCACGCGGCCGCAAGCGCCCGTGCGTTTCGCCTGAATGAGAGCGCGCTCCATGTGCTCTTCCAGTAGCAGGCGGTTGGCCAGCCCAGTGAGCGGATCGCGGCGGGCCTGGCGGCGCAGTTCCCGTAACTGGGTGTTGTAGGTTTGAGTGACTTCCGTGAGTTCTTCCGTCCAGTCGGGCGGAATGGGATCCAGAGTCTGGTGATCCCGCATGGCCCGTCGCAGATCTGAAAGCGGTTGGCCGACGGTACGGCCAAGCGTCCACAGGGTGCTGGCCAGCACTGCTGTCAGCATCGACAGGAAGACTGCGAGCTGCGGCGCCAGGCCTCGCGCGGCCGCTGTGAAAATGGAGATGGGCTGAAAAGCGATGCGCAGTTCGCCCAAGGCATGGGCGCGGCCCGCTTCATCAATATAGCGCAGCGGAGTGCTCAAGGTGTCTTTGCTGTCCTTTCCGGGCAGCACACCCGCGTGAATGGGCTGTTGGGCGCACTGATCCAATGCGCTCACGCCTCGTACATCGTGCTGCAGCATCAAGGCCTCGATAATCCCGCGGGCAGTCAGGCTGTTGCAGTCCCACAGCGGTTTGATCAGCACGTTGGCGAAGGTTTGCAGCGTCTGGCGACGCTGTTCGCTGGCTTCTTCCAATTGGCCCTGATAATACAGCCCCGCTGTGATTGCAGCCGCCAGAACATAAGCCAGGGCCAACAGGGGCAATAACCGGCGCCAGAATCGTGAATAGAGTGTTTGAGAGGACATCACGATATATCCGGCCGCAGCAAGAGATGCTGGTAGCGTTGCGGCACAATATCCGGGCTGTAGAAGGGGTTTTCCAGCCGAATGACCGTGCGCCCTTGCCAGGAGTCTGCCGGTGGCGCGCGGCGCGTCTGGTTCCAGGTGGCTTCGAAGGTTCCATTATTGCAGATGATGTCGAAGCCTTCTTGCAGGGCATGGTAAAGCTCATCGGCATCAGAATGTGGAGATACCCAGACAAAACGATGCCACGGGTAATGCAGCAACAGCGTCTTATCCAACATCAGTTGCAGATGGCGTTCACGAAAATAGGGCAGAAAATAACTCAGTGACTCTTCCAGGCCCATGGGGAATAAATCAATGACGCCATTCATCATTTGCGCGACGAATTCCCCATTTCGCCAAGCCTGCAGCTCGCGGGTTGCAATACCGGCGGCACGATAGATTTCCAGATCCTTCCAGCCTACGCCTTGGCCGACTGTCAAGGTTCGCAGATCTTCCAGGTTGCGAATATGGGCGAACTGCTCTTGCCGACCCTGCGGCACAAAGGAAGTGCGCCAGCCCAGCAAACCGCGCTCCAGCGGAACGGGGATCATCCTCAATCGGCCTGCTTCCACCAAGGCCAGACGCTCGGGCGAGGCTGGCAGCATATTGATATGGATGCGGCCGACAGTGATTTCGTGCAGATTGCGCGCTTCGGACGCATGGGGGGCATTGGCCAGATTGGCGGGAAACCCGGCAGCCCTCAAGGCGGCATGCAGCAAAGCCATGCCGTGCGCCAGTGACGACTCGGTCTGAACGCTGAAAACAGGAGCTGAGGCGGCGTACGACCTGGGCAGGCACATTCCCAATAACAGGCCCAACAGGCTGCGGCGTTGATGGCACGATGATCTGTTCATACTAAAGGTTTGCGCTGACAGCGGAATTCGTGGTGGTTTCCAACCCTCGCGGGTGTGATTGTAGAGTGTAACGGGCGCTTGGATTAAAACGGACTCAAGCACGTAAGCCCGGTACGGATGACGGGAGTGGGGTTATCACTCAGAAAGATCCGGAGCTGCCCTACACTTCCAGGCTGATGAAACAAGGAGCAAAAGTGTCTGCGGATTTGAACCAGAAATACGGATTGAACCCGGCGCATAGCGAGGTCGTTTCGGCTTGCGAGCTTGTCAGCCCTGGCGATGCGCTGGATATGGGGTGTTCCAATGGGCGTAATGCGCTGTATCTGGCGCAGCGTGGCTTCAAGGTGACGGCGGTGGATGTCAACCCGGGCGCGCTGGGGCAGTTGCAATCCATCATCAGCCAGGAAGGCATGGATGCCATCACGCCCCGCCTGTATGACATCAGCGATGCGGAGCTCGACGCGGATTACGATTTCATAGCCTGCACGGTCACGCTGATGTTCATCCACCCCTCCAGGGTGGATGCTGTGCTGGCCGATATGCAGCAGCGCACCCGGGCGGGGGGCTACAACCTGATTGTTTGCGCCATGGACAGCCCCGACTACCCCTGTCCCATGAATTTCCCCTTCACCTTTGAGCCCGGCCAGTTGAGCGCCGCTTACGAGGGATGGGAACTGCTCAAATACAACGAAGATCTGGGCACCATGCACAATGGCGCCCGGCTGCAATTTGCCACCATGCTGGCGCGCAAGCCCGCTTGAGTGTCTGGTAATGGCTGCTTTCGAAAGAACATAAGCCGGTGACGTTGAATGATGAGCAGCACGGGTGTCGCCCCTGCTGCTCATCTGTTTACCGCTGTTCAGATGATGCCGCGAGCCTTGAGTGCGGACTGGGTTTCGCGGGTCAGCCCAAGTGCTGTGAAAATTTCGGCGTTATGCTGACCGGTTTCCGGGCCGGATGAGGGGATGACTTGAGGCCGGTGTGAAAACCTGGGCACCGTTGCAGGGGCGGGCAGTTTGCCCAGTTCGTCGTCCGTGAGCTCGATAATGGCTTCTCTGGCCTGAAGATGCGAGTCCTGCATGATGTCTTCCATCGAGTACACCTTTGTAAATGGCACGTCTTCTTTATCCAGCACAGCGGATATCTGCTCCAGGCTATGACGTTCGCACCATTGCGCAATCATGTCATCCAGTTCGTCGAGATGGGCCATGCGCTGCAAGTTGTCGGAAAACCGTGGCTCCGATGCGAGGTCGGGCATCTCCATGGCTGTGCACAAGCGTTTGAAGATGTTGTTTCCTGAACTTACTACGGTGATCCAGGCGCCGTCGCTCGTCTTGTAGACATTGGAAGGAGCTGTATAGGTAGCTCTGGAGCCTGCCCGGTTGCGCGCCACGCCTGTGAGGGCGTATTCAGCCAGCAGCGGGTCGAGCAGCCGCAGCATTGCCTCGGTGGCGGACAGGTCTATTTCCACCCCGTATTGTTCGTCTACAGGCTTGGCGTTGCGTTCCGCCAGCGCCGTGGCGATGGCGAAAGCCCCAAAGACACCGGTAACCACGTCGCCAAGCGGAAAATTCATGTGCTGGGGCGGGCCGTCCGCTTCGCCGATCAAATGTGCGAAGCCGCTCATGGCTTCAAAGATGCGCGCAAAGCCCGGTTTGCGGGCCAGTGGGCCGGTTTGGCCATATCCGGTAACGCGCAGCACGATCAGTCGGGGGTTGCGGGCATGCAGTGTTTCAATATCAAGGCCCCAGCGGTCCAGGGTTCCAGTACGAAAATTTTCTACCAGTACGTCGAAGCCTTTTATGAGATCCAGGAAGATTGCACGGCCCTCGGGCTGGCGGACGTCCAGGGAAATGCCTTTCTTGCCGCGGTTGGCGGTCTTCCAGAAGACTGCTTTTCCTTTGTGAACCGGAGCGAGCGTGCGTAGAGTGTCGTTGCCATCGGGTAACTCAAGCTTGACGACTTCTGCCCCCATGTCCGCACACAAAGTGGCGGAAAAGGGCGCGGCCAGCACGGTGGCCATATCCAGTATGCGTACGCCTGTGAGTGGTTGGTTTTGCATGATATTTCAGTTGGCTTGGATAGAGGAGGCTTTCAGTGTTTGCTTGGCGATATTCAGTTGGTGTATCTGGCTCGTCCCTTCGTAGAGGCGGAAAAGCCTTACATCGCGATAGAAGCGTTCGATGCCGTAATCGGCGATATATCCATAACCGCCAAACATCTGTACACAACGATCTGCCACGCGGCCGCACATTTCAGACGCAAAGTATTTGCAGATTGAGGCATTCATCGTGACATCCATGCCAGCGTCGCGTTCTTTTGCTGTTTGGATGACAAGCGCTTTCGCAGCCTGAATTTCGGTCTGACAGTCGGCGATCATGGCCTGAATGAGCTGAAAGTTCATTAGTTTTTCACCGAATTGCTGGCGTTCGGACACAAAGCGGATAGCGTCGTCCAGCATTCGGATAGCAGGGCCTATGCACAGGGCTGCCAGGTGGATGCGCTGTTTATTGAGCACTTTCATGGCGGTCTTGAAGCCAATGCCTTCGCGGCCACCGATCAGGTTGCTGACGGGGACACGGCAGTCATCCAGGTAGACCTCGGATACCGGCGATCCTGCTTGGCCCATTTTCTGATAGGGGCGGCCTGTCGTGAGTCCTGGGGTTTCTCTTTCGACCAGGAAAGCCGAAATACCGTCCGCCTTTGGGTTGTTCGGGGCGGTTCGAGCCAGTACGGTGAACAGGCCTGCTACTGGCGCATTGGTGATGAAGCATTTGGTTCCATTGAGGATGTAGTGCTCGCCGTCGCGAACCGCAGAGGTCTTCAGGGCGATGGCGTCCGAGCCCGCGTCAGGCTCGGTGAGCGCAAATGCGCCGGTGATTTCACCGCTGGCGAGCTTCGGCAGGTAGCGCGCTTTCTGATCGGCGGTACCGTCCGCGACCAAGGCTTCAGAACCAATGCCCGTGTTGGTTCCGACGCGGGCGCGGAAGGCGACGGAGCATTGTGATAGCTCAATGGCGGCGAGGATCAGCTCTTCCGTTGTCATGCCGATTCCTCCGTACTCCTGGGGGATGGAATAGCCGAACATGCCTTGGGCGGCCATGGCGTCTACCAGCTCAGCCGACACTTCATCGTTGTCGGCCACCTCTTGTTCATGCGGGATAAGCGTCTCGCGCACGAACTGGCGAAGCGAAGTCAGGAAGGTAGAGAATTCGTCGGGGTTGTGAATCATGTTTTCTTCCCACCCGCGATTTTTGAAGGTTGCGCGGGCAATCTGAATGAATTGAATGGAAACCGTGAAGAAAGAATAGCAATAATTCGGCATGGCAAATCTTTGGTTTCGATATGTTGAAATAATAGCGAATTGCTTTACGTATACTGATCGGCAGGCCCTTTTGTTTCAGGCATGAAAATATTGATCAACCCTGTCAATGAATTCCATTTCTAAATCCCGATCTTCGAATCACGCTCGAAAGTCATCCGCCCAGGCGTCCAGGCATCCGGCTTTCGCAAGCAGCTTGGCCAATGGCATGAAGGTATTGCAGAGTTTTTCGGCGGCACAGCCCACATTGACCAATAAAGAGCTGGTGATGCTGACAGGGCTTTCCAAAGGAACGATTTCACGGCTGACTTCAACCCTGGTTGAAAAGGGAATGCTCGTCCACGATGCGCGCAACCGTTGCTTCCGTCTAGGTGCGGGCGTGCTGGGCATCGCTTATCCGATGCTGGCCAGCTTGCGCGTGCGACAGGTGGCACGGCCCTTCATGGAAGAACTGGCCAATCGCAGCGGTGGCACGGTGTCCATGGGGATGCGCGACAGGTTGCATATGATCTACGTGGAAACCGTGAGAGGGCATGATCTCCACGCCTTTCGTCCCGAGATCGGTGCTGGATTGCCGCTGGCCGCCACGGCAATGGGACGTGCTTGGCATGCGCAGGCTTCCATGGAGGAACGCGAGGATTACCTGCTCCAGGCGCGCGACGCGGGGATGTTGGACGCGCATGTGCTGGAGTCACTTGAGAACGCCCGGCGCGGCTATGAAGAGAAAGGCTATTGCGTGTCACTGGGAGAGTGGCACCCGGACGTCCATGCGGTAGCGGCTCCGATGAAAGGCCTGGTTGACAACGAGTTGTTGATCTTCAATTGCGGGGTAAGGGCGGCTCAGTTGCAAACTGCTGCGATTGATGAGCTTTTTGGCGACCTTTTGCTGGAAATGATCGACAAGATTCGTACGGCCCTGGCCGATGTGCAAGGCGCTGGTAGCAGGAAGGCGCGTTCTGGCCGGGCGGAACGGCAGGCGCTGCTGCGTGGGGCAGCATCATGAAAAACGTGCTTCCGATTCAGGAGCAGAAGTCTGACCCTCAGTTCGCCTCGACCCTGGCCAATGGCATCGACGTATTAGCGTGTTTCCAACATGGTGAAACAGCGCTGGGCAATAAGGACTTTTCGGAAAGAACAGGGCTGTCGCCAAGCACGGTCTTTCGGCTCACCTATACGCTCGTGCAGTTGGGCTACTTGCGCAAGCTGCCGGGAGAATCAAAGTATCGCCCGGGCCCGGCGTTATTGACTACAGCCTATCCGTTATTGGCAAGCATGCAGTTACGTCAGTTGGCGCGTTCCCTGATGCGGGAGCTCGCCGAGCGCGTGGATGGCGCGGTTTCTCTGGTGGTCAAGGATCAGTGCCGGATGCTGCATGTCGAGACGTCTCGGGCGAATGAATCACTGATTACACACCCGGACATCGGGTCGTCCATGCCGATGCTCAACACCGCTGCCGGCAAGGCTTGGCTATGCCAGGCTTCCGCCGACGAGCAGGAACGGGCCTTGAACGAGCTCAAGGTGCGAATGCCGGAAGAATACGGCTCGTATTTTCCTGATTTGAAATTGGCGCTGTCTGAATTTGAAAAAACAGGTTGTTGCTCAAGCCGTGGTCAATGGAAGAAAAGCGTCTACGGATTCGCGACTCCATTCGTGCATGCGGGTGACTCGATGGTTTACATCATCAATTGTGGAGTGCCATCGGGAAGCGGCAGTTTCGGAGAACGGAAGAAAGAGGTTTTTCCGTTGCTTCGTGAGCTTGTGCGGCGTATAGACGCCATTTTGCAATATTGACCCAGAGTCAAAATAAAAGAGGAGATGATTTTGTTTACCAATTTGCGTTCAGTGACGAAGATGATGGGGGCCGTTTCGGCGGCAATGATAATGACGACGGGCGTGGCGCTGGCAGAATACCCCGACCGTCCTGTTTCCTGGATTGTCCCCTTCCCTCCCGGAGGCCCGACGGACGTTGCGTCCAGAGTGCTGGCCAATGCCTTTGAGAAAGAGCTGGGACAGACCTTTGTCGTGGTGAATCGGTCTGGTGCCTCGGGCAGCATAGGCATGCGGCAGGTCGCCACTGCCAAACCAGACGGATACACCATCGGCACCCTGGCGGGCCCGAGCCTGCTTGCGCCGTTGATGCAGGAGTCAATGCCGTATGATTTGACCTCCGATGTGGAGGCCACGGCGCTTGCCTATCTGACTCCGTTGATCCTGGTATCAAATCCAGAGGCTCTGCCAGACGTGACAGACTTGGAGTCATTGGCTCGGCATGGAAAAAACAACGACATGAGCTTCACTTCTCCAGCCAATGGCAGTATCGGGCATTTGACGCTGGAACTGCTCAGCTCGGAGCTGGGATTTCAGGGCACGCATATCGGCTACCAAGGCAGCGCGCCCGCTGTGACGGCCGTGTTGTCTGGAGAGGTGCCTCTCATGCTCGCGGACTCCGTCGCCGTACTGCAGCACATCAAGGCTGGAACACTCCGGGCACTGGCCGTCACCATCGACGGCTACGATGAGTTGCCGGATGTTCCTTCATTGTCGAACCTGGGTGTGCAAAGTGCAAAAACGGCTTCCTGGGGCGGGATTGTCACACCGGCAAGGACTCCCGCGGATGTGGTGTCCCGCTTGAGCGCCACCATGGAAAAGGTCTTGCAGGACCCTGAAGTTATGCGGCGGCTTGTCGCTGTAGGGGCGTATCCACAGTATGAAGATGCTGAAACCCTTGCCGCGCGCATCGCCGAGGATACGGCCGTCTGGAAGCAGGTAATCAGCGATAACGGGTTGCGCGCCTTGAGATGATCACGCGCGCCCCTGGCAGGCGCCTGCATCATCAACGCAGAACCAGCACCGGGACCTGGCTCTCGCGCAAAATGGTTGTGGTGGTGCTGCCGACAATCAGATGCCGGATTCGTGAATGGCCGTAGGCGCCCATGACGATGATCTCCATGCCGTGTTGTCGCGCATGGTTCGCCAGGGCGGCGGCCGGTTCGCCATCAAGCTGGTGCGCGGTGGCCTTGAGACCGGCTGCCGCCAGTTTCTCCGACGCCCACTGAAGGGCATCTTGTGCGGCGCTGCCGACCGTCACGATTTGGCATTCTATGCCCCGCAACAACGGGCTCTCAGCCACCATGTCTATCATCTTGCGGCCTGTCTCGCTGGCGTCGAAGGCAATCATGCAGCGGCGTGGTTCGGTGAAAGTGGAATTGGCTACCAGAATAGGGCGGTGCAGGGTGCGTACCGCGCTTTCCAGGTTGTGGTCGAGCAGGAAACGTTTCGGCTTGGTGGCGGAGTCGTGCTGCCCCAACACATAGAGGCGTGTTTCCGCTTCTAGCGCGACCAGCGTGTCGGTGAGTTCGCCATGGCGCTGATGCGTGCTAACTTTTGGGATGCCCGCTTGCAAGGCGAATTGTCTGGCGCCATCCAGCAACTGGTTGCCATGTTCGCGCGCGATGATGCTGCGGCGTTCATCCAGGTCGGCTAGTTCTTGCAAAAGTGACTCTTGGGCGCCCAGACCGATACTGCCGCTGGCGTCTACCGCTACATCACTCTGACGAATCAGAACATGCAGGAACTCCAGCGGTGCGTCTAAACGCCGCGCCGCCCAAATTGCATAATCACATACGCTTTTGGTGTAGCTGGCTCCATCAAGGCAGGCAGTCACTTTATTCATGTCATTGCTCCTCAATGCGCGGTCAGGTCGGGGGTTGCGGTGGGCTTGTCGTGCACCGCATATCGGTCAATCAAGGTTGCACTGGCTTCGTTTAACCCGACAATCTCAACAGGTGTGGCGTCCCGACGGAATTTCAGCACGATTTTGTCCAGCGCTTCGATGGCGGTGATATCCCAGAAGTGGGCGCGGCTGACATCCAGCGTGACGCGCTCAAGCGCTTCGTTGAAGTCGAAAGCGGCCACAAACCGGTTGGCGGACGCAAAAAACACTTGGCCTGAAACAATGTAATGACGATGCTTGCCGTCGTCCAGAAGCTCGGACTTGACCTGGAACAAGCGGCTGACCTTGGCGGCAAAGAATAGAGCGCTGAGCAGCACGCCCACAAATACCCCTTTAGCCAAGTCATGTGTAATGACCACGACGATGACGGTGGATACCATGACAATGCTCGAACTTTTTGGGTGGCTGCGCAGGTTGCGCACGGATTCCCAGCTAAACGTTCCGATGGACACCATGATCATGACGGCGACCAGGGCGGCCATGGGAATTTGCTTAACCCAAGGGCCCAGAAATACGACCAGTATCAGCAGCACAATACCGGCGGTCAGCGTAGAAAGCCGTCCGCGGCCACCCGATTTCACGTTGATGACTGATTGGCCGATCATGGCGCAGCCCGCCATGCCGCCCATGAAACCGGCTGCAATGTTCGCGATCCCCTGACCCGCACACTCGCGATTCTTATTGCTAGGCGTGTCGGTCAGGTCATCCACAATGGTTGCGGTCATCATGGATTCCAGCAGGCCGACTACAGCCAGAGTCAGAGAGTAGGGCAGGATGATTGCCAGCGTGTCCCAGTTCAACGGCACGTCGGGTAGCAGAAATACCGGCAAGCTGTCCGGCAGTTCACCCATGTCGCCCACCGTGCGGATATCCAGATCCAGCGCGATGGCGACTGCCGTGAGCAGCACAATGCAAACCAAAGGGGAAGGAACGGCCTTCGTGAAGCGGGGGAGCAGGTAAATAATGCCCAGGCCCGCAGCGGTCATGGCGTAGACAACCCAGGTAACGTTGATCAGCTCTGGTAGTTGCGCCATGAAAATAAGAATAGCCAGCGCGTTGACGAAACCGGTCACGACTGAGCGGGAGACAAAGCGCATCAAGTTTCCCAGCTTTAGCGCTCCGGCCACGATCTGCAAGACGCCAGTCAGAAGCGTGGCGGCCAGCAGATATTCCAGCCCATGCTCTTTCACCAGTGTCACCATGACAAGGGCCATGGCTCCGGTTGCCGCTGAAATCATGCCCGGCCGCCCACCAGCGAATGCAATGACTACCGCGATACAGAACGAAGCATACAGGCCGACTTTCGGATCTACCCCGGCGATGATGGAAAAGGCGATAGCTTCCGGGATGAGGGCGAGTGCCACGACAAGCCCGGAGAGCAAGTCGCCGCGGATATTCGAAAACCAGTCTTGGTGGATGGATTTGGTCAGCATGGTGGGAAAACGGGTCGCGCCCCTGCGGCATACGCGCAGCCGGGGTGGATGAAAGGTGTTGTGCGTTGCAGCATTATACCGGCTCGTACTCAATGACCTTGTACAGGAACGCTGGATTCATTAGGTGTCACGATTTCTTGGGTGGCAAAGCCAATACGGCATCACAACCGCCTGGGCCGGATGAACAGGCGCTGAGAAGCTTGTATCTACAATCGATCGCCATCAAATAGTTGACGCCAATATAATTCGGGTGCTAACATTCCGGGCTTTGGAACGGTAGGCGCCGTTAATCAGTGCAGGGCAGGCCGCACCCGCTGCGGTAGGTTCAGATGGTTTCGCCATCGCGCACAAAACGAACACAGAAAGCAAGCCGCCTGCTGTTCTAGCCACGTGCTATGTGTGGCGTCCCATCGTCCCCGGCCTTCGGGGTCAGCCTGTACATTGCAGGCTTTCCTCTGTGGCCGCAGTGCTGCAAGCCCCCACAGCTTCCAGACCGGACGTTATTCACGTATTCGCTTTCGTTGCTTCGTGCACAGTGCGGAGAGAACAGCTGCGCCTTGTGGTCGCGGCCCGTACTGGCTTGCGCTTTTTCTTGGCGTCTGAAGATGGCTTAATGCACCGCGACGAGGGCTTTTGGAGGATGCATGTATCAGCTGTCCCTGACCACGGTACTTGTGCTGCTTTTATGTTTCTATGGTTTTTCCTTTTTCATGACCTTGCGAATAGGCCAGAAGGAGGAGTGTGCTGATGGGTACATGACGTCAAACGGAGCCATCGGCTTTGGGATGTCAGCGGCCAGTATGACTGCCACCTGGGTATGGGCGGCTTCCATTTACGCCGCAGCCAGTTCGGGCTTCAAGTACGGGGTTTCCGGGGCCATTCACTATGGCTTCTGGGGCGCGCTGATGATTTTGTTCATCTACCCCTTCGGGCGACGTTTTCGTGAGGTGGCGCCGGAAGCGCATACGCTGGCGGAAATTATGCATGCTCGCCACGGCCGCTGGAGCCAGATGATTCTTGCAGGCTCAAACGTGCTGGGCAGCATCATCAGCTTGATGGTGAACTTCACGGCAGCAGGCGCTTTGGTGTCGATGCTGTCGCCGCTCAGCTTTATGCAAGGCGTGTTAATCGTTGCCTTCGGTGTATTGTCGTATACCTTGTGGTCCGGTTTTCGCGCGTCTGTGCTGACTGACTTCGCCCAGCTGACAGCGATGATATTGGCCGTGGTGATTATTGTTCCCTTCCTGTTTTTCACGCTGGGAGGGACTGAGATCTTTGTTCAAGGCTGGGAACGCCTGGATGCTGAACAGGCTGATTTCTTCTCCAGAAAAGCCTGGCTGGAACAGGGCGCACCCTATTTTGTGGCAGTGCTGGCTTATGCCATTGGTAACCAAACCATTGCCCAGCGCCTGTTCGCAGTGCGTGAAGATCTGATCAAGCCAACTTTTATCACAGCCACCATTGGCTATGGTTCGATTGTTATTGGTATGGGTATGCTGGGCTTTATCGCGTTGCTGGTGGGCATTGTTCCATCAGGGGGCGACCTCAATAACCTGGTGCCCGGCATGGCCGCGACCTATTTGCCGCCTGCGCTGATCTGCCTGTTTTTCATTCTGATTATCGGTTCGCTGTCTTCGACGGCTGACTCCGACTTGTCCGCGCTTTCCAGCATCATGATGACTGATGTCTACGGCAAGAACCTGGCGCGTGGTAAGCCTAACCCCAAGACCATGGTTTGGATCGGCCGTTTGACCATGGTTGTCGCAACTGCGTTGGGCGTGTGTTTCGCTTATCTGAAGTTGGATATTCTCTCAATGCTGGTATTTGTGGGTGCATTGTGGGGAGCCATTGTCTTTCCAGTCATCATCAGCTTGTACTGGGATCGTGTGAGCAACCTCGCGTTTACCAGTTCGGTGCTTATCGCGTTCTTTGCTTTCTTGCTGACCCGTTTCGGCCTTGTGACCCTGGATGGCGGTTTGGGGCTAGCAGCGGAAATTGTGGCCTGCGTGGGCGCTGGTGTGGTGATCGGCTTGATGGCGTTCGGTTTGCTGGGTAAGCGCGCCGGTCTGGTCCTGGGAGCGGTGGCGGCATTGGCTGCCTTGCCGACCGGCTTGTATGGCTTGCGTGAATATCCTGTGCTGCTCAGCTCGTTGCTGGCCTATGGTACGAGCGCCATCGTATGTACGGCGGTCAGCCTGCGTAGCAGCAAGAAGTTCGATTTTGACGTGATCAGCGAGCGTGTCACGAACTTTCAGACAGCCTGATAAGGAGAGTTTTATGAATACCACCATTCTGACGATTTATGTTCTGATGTGGCCTGTGATGTCGGCGTTGGTCTTGCTAGCACTGGTGCGTGGCGTGTGGAAAGATATCCGCAGAGCCAAGCGCAAAGGTGAACATCTGGTTTAAAACCCAGAAATGGGTTTGACGAACGGCACGAAGGGAGTATCTGCCCTTCGTGCCGTTCGTGTTTATGGTGTCGGCATGCCACAATTCAACGTGAGCCCCGCCGGGAGGAAGCGCCGGGCAGGGCATAGCAAAAAGTCAGGGGGAGACATGCAAGATCAAATAATGCCTGGTCAAAAGGAACCGGCAGATACCGTGCGTATACCGGTAGAAGCGCTACGGACGCTACTTGCTCGCATATTCGAGCGTCATGGCACATCGGCCGAAGCCGCTGCCATATTGGCGCGCAATGTGGCTGATGCGCAGCGTGATGGCGCGGACAGTCATGGTGTGTTTCGTATGCCCGCCTATGTGTCCACCCTGGCCAGTGGCTGGGTGGACGGCCAGGCTGTGCCGGTGGTTACCGACGCGGCACCCGGCTTTATTTCTGTCGATGCATGCAACGGCTTTGCACAGCCGGCGCATCAGGCGGCACAGCCCCTCTTGCTGGAGAAGGTGCGCAGCCAGGGCATTGCGCTTTTGGCCATTCATGATTCTCACCACTTTGCAGCCCTGTGGCCCGATGTTGAGCCGTATGCGCGGCACGGCTTTGTGGCACTGACCTTCGTTAACAGCATGGCGTGTGTGGTGCCACATGGCGGTAAACACCCTTTGTTTGGCACCAATCCCATTGCTTTCGCCGCGCCTCGGGCGGGCGGCGAGCCGCTGGTGTTCGACTTGGCGACCAGTGCCATGGCGCATGGCGATATCCAGATCGCAGCGCGTGAAGGGCGTCAACTGCCGCCCGGCCAGGGGGTGGATAGTGAGGGCAGTCCTACGTGTGATCCACAAGCGATGCTGGATGGCGGCGCCTTGCTCCCTTTTGGCGGCCATAAGGGTTCTGCACTTTCCATGATGGTGGAGCTGTTGGCTGCAGCGTTGACTGGTGGGAACTTTTCGTTCGGGTTCTCGTGGGCAGACCACCCTGGCGCGCAGACTCCACGCACCGGGCAGCTACTGATTGTGATCGACCCAGCGCGTGGTGCAGGAGCGAACTTCGCCCAGCGAGCCGAAGCTCTGGTGCAGGCCATGCATGATGCGGGCCAACCCCGCTTGCCGGGCGACCGACGCTACAGGCAGCGCCGTGAATCGCTTGAATTGGGTGTGGCTTTATCTGAGGCCGACCTCGCCATGCTGACTAAGCTGGCGGAAGGCTAGGGCAGGCATGCGCCCCTCGGGCCTAAAGGGCGCATGGCTGTACAGAAAAGATTAGCTCCGGCCAAATAGCTGACGGATATCTTGTGCCGAGGCTAACGGGCGACCCAGCGCCTGCGCGCCTTCAACCACCTGTGCGACGAGAGCGGCATTATCGGGCGCAACGCTGCCGTCTTTGAGGTGCAGATTGTTCTCGAAACCGACGCGCACATGGCCGCCCAAGCCGGCAGCCGTGATCGCGCAGGCGTTTTCCTTCGGGCCGAACGCGCACATGGCCCACGGGTAGCGGCCATCGTCTTGGTTCAGGAAGGGTAGCAAATCAGTAGGGCTGGACTTCTGGCCGGCTGTATAGCGGCCCAGCACAAACAGCAGAAACCACGGGCCTTCAGGAATAACGCCCTCTGCTCGCAGCTTTTGCCAACTGGCAACATCCTGTTCGTCGTACAGAATTACCTGCGTCATGATGGCTTCTTGTACCAGCCAGGAAAAAAATTGGTGTAGTTCAGACTCAGGCACATCAGGTTTGAGCAGCTCGCGCAGCCCCACCGAAACGGCTTCTGGCCGCGTATCGCGTACCACAGCCATTTGAGCGGCGGGCTCGTAGATCTGTGCGGCTTCGGTGGTGATCTGAATCACCAACGATTGCCCGACGGCGCGGCGAATGGCGGAAGTGGCTTCTTGGTAGGCCTGAGCATCTAGCAGGTGACGCCCGTCTGGTTGGCGCACATGCATGTGGATCATTGCTGCACCGGCCTCCAGGCATGACTTGGCGGTGTCGGCCAAGGCGTCTGGTGTGAGAGGTACGGCTGGGTGCTGCGCGTGGGTTTTGTAAGCTCCGTTGGGGGCGACGGTCAGAATCAGTGGTGTATCGTTGTTCATAATTGTGTTCTACAGATGTGCAAGATCCATCCGTGTTGTCTCCTTCTTGATTAGATGATGGGTAGCGTGCTGATGTTGCGCAGTATACGGTGCCGGATTCTGAGTTAGTGCATTCCCTAGGTGTGTACTGGGAATGTTTCATGCACAATACTGAACATGCAGGTGAGGAGACAGGCTCTGCATGGGCAAAAAACCGATCTGAATCGGTATAACAAAAATAACTATAAAAATAAAAAGCGGTACTGATAAGAAATAGAAAGAACGAAAAGGCCGGCACGGTGTGCCGGCCTTTAGTTATTGCAGTCTACTGTCAGAGCCCGCCCGTACCGGTTTTTTGTTGGGGTAGCGGCAACTTTACTTCAACAGAATCTGCACCGCACCCGAACCCCCTTCGGCTTCCGCACATTCTATATAAGCAATCACTTCGTCAACCTGTGTCAGCCAGCGGCGTACTGTGGTTTTCAGCACGGCATCGCCGTTGCGGGAACCATAGCCTTTGCCATGCACAATGCGCACGCACTTTACATCGTGCGTCAGGCACGAAGTTAAAAAGCGCTCGAAGCGCTCGCGGGCGTCTTCCAGTGTGCTGCCGTGCAAATCCAGGCTGGCCCCGATCGCCCACTTCCCCCGTTTAAGGTCTTTGAGGATATGGGTGCCGTGCCCGGGTTTCAGGTAACGGCTGTCATCGTGATCGTGGTCGGCAGAAGCGTAGCTGTCAGAAAGAGGTTTGCGAGGGCCGGTGGCTTTCTGAGGGCGTTCCTGCGGTGTGGCGGCACGTTTTTTGGGTGGAGGGCTTTCTAAGCCGGCAGCCCGCATACGCCTTTCTTTAAGAATGCTGTCGTGCTCCACCGCCGTTGGTGGCAGCAATAGGCGACCAGGGTCTTTGATTTTCTCTACGTGACGTACAGCGTTTTGAAACAACCGGCGGTCGGCTTCACTGAGTTGGAACGCAGGGGCGGCGGACGAGGCTGGCGAGGGCGCTCGGCCGGCACCGGCGGGCTGGGCAGACAGGCTGGGTGTGACTGCCTTGGCGCTGTGCTTAGCTGGGTTGACAGACGCAGCAGCGCCGCCCGTGCCGGTTAAGGGCGCGGACGAAGGCGGAAGAAAGGGTGACCGCTTGCGCGCCGCGCGTTGCGGCTTGGCAGGAGGAGAGGTGTCGGGTGGCTGCGATGCTTGACTCAGTTTCTTTAGATCGGCCAGCCCGAGCTTATTCCGCCGCATTCTCCAGCCATCGCTGTGCGTCGAGCGCGGCCATGCAACCGGTGCCTGCGCTGGTAATGGCCTGGCGGTAGACATTGTCCTGTACGTCGCCCGCAGCAAAGACCCCCGGCACGGATGTCATGGTAGCCAGAGCCTCGCGGCCGCTGCGCGTGATGATGTAGCCGTCTTCCATTTCGAGCTGGCCCTCGAACAGGCTAGTATTGGGCTTGTGGCCAATGGCGATGAAAACGCCCATCACGGCTAGCTCGCGGGTTTCGCCTGTCTGGTTGTTACGCAGGCGCACGCCTGTAACGCCGGAATCATCGCCCAAGACTTCGTCAAGTTCCTGGAAAAGCGCGAGTTCGATATTGCCGGACTCGACCTTTTCCATCAGGCGGTCGACCAGAATGGGCTCGGCGCGGAACTTGTCGCGGCGGTGAACCAGCGTGACCTTGCGGCAGATGCCCGCCAGATAAAGCGCTTCTTCAACAGCGGTATTGCCACCGCCAACGACGATGACATCCTGATTCTTGTAGAAAAAGCCATCGCAAGTGGCGCAGCCGGAAACGCCTCGGCCCATAAAGGCTTGCTCAGAAGGCAGCCCCAGGTACTGGGCGGCAGCCCCTGTGGAAATGATGAGAGAGTCGCAGGTGTATTCCTGGCCGCCATCGCCTTTGAGTTTGAACGGGCGAGAGGAGAGATCGACTTCCGTGATTTGGTCGAACACAATGTCCGTGTTGAAGCGCTCTGCATGAGCCAGAAAACGCTGCATGAGTTCCGGGCCTTGCACGCCCATGGCATCGGCCGGCCAATTGTCCACGTCAGTGGTTGTCATGAGCTGCCCACCTTGTTCCATGCCGGTGATCAGCATGGGCGAAAGGTTTGCCCGGGCTGCATAAATGGCGGCGCTATAGCCCGCTGGGCCGGAACCGAGGATGAGAACTCTGGCATGGCGTGGTGTGGTCATTACAGTGCATCCTTAATTTTGAAGAACAGCCAATTATAATGGCCCACATGGCTAGGCTACCTGCTACTCCTTCGCGCTCCTCCCGTAACGTCAGAAACGGCCCTTCACCGCTGCAGACCCGCTTGTCTGGTCTGGCTCGTGAAGCGCGCTGGATCGTGTTCGCCGCTTTGGCGGCATGGTTGGCCCTGGTGCTGGGCACCTGGGATCCCGCTGATCCAGCGTGGTCGCACTCCGTCCACTCCGCCGTCACGCAGAATCGGGGTGGGATTCTGGGTGCGCATGTCGCGGATTTTCTACTATTCCTCTTCGGCTACTCCACCTGGCTGTGGGTGGTGTTGCTGGCCCACCGCGTGGTGGCAGGCTTTCTGCGGCTGACGGGTTCTGTACCGCAGACCCCTCCAGAAGCGTTGCCCAGGGTGCGTTGGGAAACCGGAATTGGGTTTGCATTCTTATTCATTGGGTGTATGGGCATTGAAGCTCTGCATCTACGCCAGCTTGGCGCTGATCTGCCCGCGGGGGCGGGTGGCCAGTTAGGCCGTTTACTGGCTGATGTGCTGGCGTCTACTTTTGGGCTGGCCGGTTGTACGCTCGGCCTGCTGGTGCTGATTGCTGTGGGGGCCAGCCTGTTTTTCGGCTTTTCCTGGTTGCATGTGGCGGAACGCGTAGGGCTGTATGTTGAACGGGGGTTTCTCAAGCTGGTTGAGCTGAAAACCGCGCGCGATGACCGGCGTGTGGGGCAGGTCAGCAAGGCCAAACGCGAGGAAACCGTTGTTGCCAAACAGGAAGAGCTGGTTCACGAGCAGCCTGTGCGAATCGAACCTGCCGTTACATCCGTGCCGAAATCGGTGCGTGTGGAAAAAGAAAAACAGAACACTTTGTTTGCCATGCCTGCCGACTTGGGCGGCGGCGATCTTCCCGCTATCAGTTTGTTGGACGCACCTAGCGACAATGTGGAAACTGTCAGCGCCGACACGATTGAGTACACCTCACGCCTGATCGAGAAAAAGCTGTCCGACTTTGGCGTGCGGGTCACCGTGGTGTCCGCTCAGGCCGGGCCGGTGATCACCCGCTACGAAATCGAGCCGGCCACCGGCGTGAAAGGCAGCCAGATCGTGAATCTGGCCAAAGACCTGGCGCGTGCGCTGAGCTTGGTCAATATTCGGGTGGTGGAAACGATTCCCGGCAAAAACCTCATGGGGCTGGAACTGCCCAACCCCAAGCGGCAGATTGTGCGCCTGTCGGAAATCATTGGCTCGCAGGTGTATCACGCCAATTCTTCGTTGTTGACCCTGGCACTGGGCAAGGATATCGCTGGCAACCCGCAAGTGGCCGACCTGGCCAAGATGCCTCACTTGCTCGTGGCGGGCACGACCGGTTCGGGTAAGTCAGTGGGCATTAACGCCATGATTCTGTCCTTGTTGTACAAGGCCGACCCCAGCGAAGTGCGCCTCATCCTCATCGACCCCAAGATGCTGGAAATGAGCGTTTACGAAGGTATTCCACATCTGCTGGCGCCCGTGGTCACGGATATGCGGCAGGCCGCCAACGCCCTGAACTGGTGCGTGGCCGAGATGGAAAAACGCTACCGCCTGATGAGCAAGCTGGGGGTACGTAATCTGGCGGGCTATAACGCCAAGATTCGCGAAGCGCAGAAGCGCGAAGAGCCCATTCCGAATCCGTTTTCGCTCACACCCGATGCACCTGAGCCGCTGACCACTCTGCCGTTCATTGTGGTGGTGATTGACGAACTGGCCGACCTGATGATGGTGGTCGGTAAGAAAATCGAAGAACTTATTGCTCGTTTGGCGCAAAAGGCACGGGCTGCCGGTATTCACTTAATACTTGCCACCCAACGCCCCAGCGTGGACGTTATCACCGGCCTGATCAAGGCCAATATTCCTACGCGCATTGCCTTCCAGGTGTCGTCGCGTGTGGATTCCCGCACGATTCTTGATCAAATGGGCGCGGAAACCCTGTTGGGCCTGGGCGATATGCTTTACATGCCGCCCGGGTCGGGCCTGCCGGTGCGAGTACACGGCGCGTTCGTACACGATGACGAAGTGCACCGCGTGGTGGATTCTCTCAAAGAGCAGGGCGAGCCCAACTATGTGGACGGCCTGCTGGAAGGCGGTGAGGGTGAAACCGGCGACGGCGTAGGTTCTGTTACAGGGTTTACAGATACAGAATCCGACCCGTTGTACGATCAAGCGGTTGAAATCGTGCTGAAAAACCGCCGGGCGTCCATTTCTTCTGTGCAGCGTCATCTGCGCATTGGCTACAACCGTGCAGCTCGCCTGCTTGAGCAGATGGAGCAGTCTGGGCTGGTATCGGCCATGCAGTCCAATGGTAATCGTGAAATTCTCGTTCCCGTGGGGAAGGCAGGTGATGATGATTAAATTCGCAGCAAAGTGGTTAGCAGCCGGCGTGCTAGCAGTGGCCTGCACACCCGCGCTGGCGGCCGATGCACGTGCGCAATTGCAACGGTTTGTGGCGCAAGTGCAGTCTGCCACTGGCAGCTTCACCCAGCAGGTGGCCGACGATCAAGGCCAGCAGCGCCAAGTTCAGCAAGGCGAATTCGCCTTCCAGCGCCCTGGGCGCTTTCGCTGGGAAACCCTGCAACCCTACGAACAACTGGTTGTGTCCGATGGCCAGGTGCTCCGGCAATACGATCCCGATCTGGCACAAGTCACTGAAAAGCCGGTCGATGCCTCGATTGGCGCTTCCCCTGCCGCGATCTTATTTGGCTCAGGCAGCCTTGAAGAAGCGTTTGAACTCTTGCCCCAGCAAGATCGGGATGGCCTGACCTGGCTGCGTGCCAAGCCGCGTAGCAGTGATGCCGGTTTTGCGCATATCGATATTGGTTTTGCTGAAGGGATGCCACGCCGGCTTGAGCTGCTTGATGCTTTCGGGCAGACCACCCGCATTGGGCTGACTAACATTGTTGCTAACCCAGATCTGTCAGCCGATGCTTTTGCTTTCGACGTGCCCGCCGATGTAGATGTCGTACGGATGCAGTAGGCCGCAATGGCGATGAGTAAAGATTTGTTTGGCGAAGGCGCCGGGGGCCCGGCCCAGGCCAGTCAAGCGCTCGCTTATTCTCCGTTGGCCGAACGCATGCGCCCGCGTACGCTGGGCGAAGTGGTAGGCCAGGCCCACTTGCTGGGGCCGGGTAAGCCGTTGCGCGTGGCGTTTGAATCCGGCCGGCCGCACTCCATGATTTTCTGGGGGCCGCCGGGCGTGGGCAAGACCACGCTGGCGCGCTTGATGGTCGAAGGCTTCGACGCTCAGTTCATCGCCATATCGGCCGTATTGGGCGGGGTTAAGGATATCCGCGACGCCGTGGTTGCGGCGCAAGTGGCCCAAGCCAGAGGGCGTCGTACCATTCTATTTGTGGATGAAGTGCATCGCTTCAACAAGGCCCAGCAGGATGCGTTTCTGCCCTATGTAGAAAGCGGTCTGTTCACCTTTATTGGCGCCACCACGGAAAACCCTTCTTTCGAAGTTAATTCAGCATTGCTGTCGCGGGCGCGCGTCTATGTGCTGCAGGCGTTGAGTTTCGAGGAACTGGGCGAGCTGGTGGACCGCGCCTTGGCAACCATGAACGCCGAGGAAGGGCAGGCTGCACTGAGCTTTGAAGCAGCGGCCCGCGAACAGTTAGCGCGCTGGGCCGATGGCGATGCGCGGCGTTTGATCAACGCCATGGAAATTGTGGCCGAATCGGCGCGCAATGCCGGGCGTGAAGTCGTTGACCCAGCATGGCTGGAAACCGCTTTGTCGCAGAGCCTGCGCCGGTTCGACAAAGGGGGCGAGGCGTTCTACGACCAGATTAGCGCTTTGCACAAAGCCATACGCGGCTCTGACCCGGACGCATCGCTGTATTGGTTTAGCCGCATGCTGGATGGCGGGGCTGACCCGCGCTACCTATCGCGTCGCCTGGTGCGCATGGCGGTGGAAGATATCGGCCTGGCTGACCCGCGTGCCACACAGCTCACCTTGAATGCTGCAGACATCTACGAACGCCTGGGTTCGCCGGAGGGCGAATTGGCGTTGGCTCAAGCGGTGGTGTATCTAGCGTGCGCGGCGAAATCCAATGCCGTCTACAACGCTTACAAGGCCGCCCGCCGCTATGCGGAACAACATGGCAGTGCGCCTGTACCCTTGCATTTGCGTAATGCACCCACCAAACTCATGAAAGAATTGGGTTATGGGCGACGCTATCGCTATGCGCATGATGAGCCCCACGGCTATGCTGCAGGCGAACAATATTTCCCCGATGGGCTGGATGCCGTATTCTACGAGCCGACAGATCGTGGCCTGGAAGGTAAAATTCAGCAAAAGCTGGCTTTCTTGCGCGAACTGGATGCGCAATCATCCGGGCGCGGGCCTCGTGATTAAAAGCAAGAGCCAGCAAGGCAACACCTACATAATATGGCGCTCAGGGCGCCGCTGCCGTTGCGGCGCATCAGCTCTGGCTTGAAGCACCGCTTTTGTATAACTTGTGTTTTCACTCTTTTCTTGGCTGACCCATGCTAGACCAGAACCTGCTGCGCAGAGACCTCCCTTCCGTTGTTAAAGCCTTGTCCTTGCGCGGGCTGTCCTTCGATGCCGAGCGCTTCAACCGGCTGGAGTCTGAGCGCAAGGCTGCTCAGACGGAAACCGAAGCGCTGCAGGCGCGGCGCAATGCCTTGGCGAAACAAATTGGCCAGCTTAAATCCCGTGGCGAAGATGCTTCCGCCGTCATGGCCGAATCTCAGGCCATTCCTGAGCAACTCAAGCAGCTCGAAGCGCGCTTGAGTGCCATTCAGACTGAAATTTCCGACTGGCTGCTAACGGTGCCCAACCTGCCGCACGAAAGCGTACCGGAAGGGCTGTCGGAAGAAGACAACGTTGAAGTGCGCCGCTGGCTGCCGCCGGGCATGCAGGCCGACGCGGATGGCAACCCGCCCGCACTGGGCTTTGAAGTGCGCGACCACGTGGCCGTGGGCGAACCGCTTGGATTAGATTTTGAAACCGCCCGCAAGTTGTCGGGTTCGCGCTTCATGATGCTGCGTTCTCAGGTGGCGCGCTTGCACCGGGCCTTGGCGCAGTTCATGCTCGACCTGCATACCACGAAACATGGTTACCAGGAGTGCTACACCCCTTACATCGTCAATGCTTCCACACTGATGGGTACCGGCCAATTGCCCAAATTCAAGGATGACATGTTCTGGGTGACCAAGGGGGGCGATGACGATGGCGAAGAAGATCGCGAAGAGTTGTATCTGATCTCCACTTCTGAAATTACCCTCACCGCATCTGTGCGAGATTCCATTCTGCCCGCGGAAGCGCTGCCTACCCGCCTGACGGCGCATACACCGTGCTTCCGTTCCGAAGCAGGTAGCGGTGGGCGCGACGTGCGCGGCATGATTCGCCAGCACCAGTTCGACAAGGTAGAAATGGTGCAGATCGTGCATCCGGAAAAGTCCTACGAAGCGCTGGAAGAAATGGTCGGCCATGCCGAAGCCGTTTTGCAGGCGTTGGAACTCCCTTACCGTGTAGTGGCCCTGTGCGCAGGAGACATGGGTTTTGGCGCCGCCAAGACTTACGACCTTGAAGTCTGGCTGCCCGCTCAGAATACCTGGCGCGAGATTTCTTCGGTATCGAACTGCGAAGCCTTCCAGGCGCGGCGCATGCAAGCCCGCTTCCGTGCTGGCAAGGGCAAGCCTGAATACGTGCATACCCTGAATGGCTCCGGCCTGGCTGTTGGGCGCACGCTGGTGGCTGTGCTGGAAAACGGCCAACAAGCCGACGGCAGCGTGGTTATTCCGCAAGCCTTGCATCCGTACATGGGTGGCTTGGAAGTCTTGAAGGCGGAATAAAGCGTTTACCTTGTAGAAATGCAAAAGCCCTGTTCATGAGAGCAGGGCTTTTGCTTTAGAGGCTGCACGCCTCAAGACAGCTTCTTACCGGTGCCAATGCCCATGAGCGCGGGCATGAGGCGGCGGCCCATGGCGGTGGGCCTTGCGCACGTGATGCCCGTGGTGTGGGCGGTGCGCATGTTTACCCCGATAATGTTTATGGGGGTGTCGGTAGGCTCTGTCCGGGTAGTAATAAACCGGCGCACCATAGTGGCGGTGCCTGACCGGCGGGTGGTAGTGATGATGGTGATGGTGGCCATGGGTGCCAATGATGACGCCTGGCACACCAATGCCTATGTGTACGTCCACATCGGCTTTGGCGGGAGCGCTGAACAGCCCCGCACCCAGTATCAGCCCAAGTACGAATAATTTCTTCATGGCAAGCCCTCTTTGTCGGTCACATGACCCATTGTGCTGCAGAAACGGTTTCACAATTGTTGGGGAATGGCCTTCAAAAGCTTCAAAAGGCAACCGACGCGCTGTGTTCGCTGGCCGCCCCGACCCGGTTCACCCGGGCATCGCGTTGCGTTTCTGAACCAGCCGGGTTAACGCTTCTGAACCAGCCGAATCAGCATGTGTCGCCAAGTTCGGGCTCATGGCCCAAGCAATACACAGAAAAATCTGCTATATTCCTTGGTCTTCGATTCTGTTCATGCAATATGATCGAAGGTTCGCGGACAGGTGGCAGAGTGGTCGAATGTACCTGACTCGAAATCAGGCGTACGTGCAAGCGTACCGTGGGTTCGAATCCCACCCTGTCCGCCAAGAATTAGTCTACAGCAGTTGATTGACGTATAGAAACCCGCATGTTTACAGGCATTGCGGGTTTTTTTACGTCCCTATGCGTATACGGCAGGGTATAGCCAACTACCCCCAAGTGGGGGTAGATTAGGGGGTATCGACGAATACCCCCATTCTGGATACCCCCACCATGGCCCTGACTGATACCGCTGTCCGTCAAGCGAAACCCCAAGAAAAGCCCTACAAGCTGCCTGACGGCGGCGGCCTGTTCCTGTATGTCACACAGAAGGGTTCGCGCCTGTGGCGTTGGAAGTACCGCTATGAGGGAAAAGAAAAGCTGATGAGTTTCGGGGCATACCCCGATGTGTCATTGTCTCAAGTGCGGAAGCTGCACCAAGAGGCGCGGGAAGTGTTGGCGGCGGGTACTGACCCCATGGCCGAACGCAAGGCCGAACAGATGGCCGATACCATGACTTTTCAGGCAGTGGCCGAAAAATGGTTTTCTCATTGGAAGCCGGGCAAGACTGAAAAACATGCGGCTGATGTGTGGCACCGTCTGGAACTGGATGTGCTGCCTGCAATCGGCGCGATCCCGGCCAATGCCCTGACGGCGGCGAAGGTGCGCGACTGTATCAAGGCTATCGAGGCGCGGGGGGCGCTGGACATTGCCAAGCGCCAGCTACAGAAGTGCAGCCAGATCATGCGGTACGCGGTGGCACATGACCTTGCTGAGCGCAACCCGGTAGCAGATATACAGCCGTCTGACATTCTGCCCGCAAGAAAGAAACGCAACTATTCCCGCGTGAGTGCCAAAGAGTTTCCGCAATTGCTGCGTGATATTGACGGCTACGTGGGGGGCGAACATACCCGGCTGGCCCTGCAACTCATGGCGCTGACGTTCGTGCGCACGGGGGAACTGATCGGGGCGAAGTGGGAAGAATTTGACCTAGACGCGGCGCGGTGGGAGATACCCGCCGAACGCATGAAGATGCGTACCCCCCATATCGTGCCGCTGAGTAAGCAGGCGCTGGCGGTGTTGCAGAAGCTGCAAGGGATTTCCTACGGGCGGCCTTACGTGTTCCCGGCTGACACCGGCAAGCCGACACACATGAGCAATAACACCGTTCTGTATGCCCTATACCGCATGGGCTACCGGGGCAGAATGACCGGGCACGGTTTCCGGGGTGTGGCGTCCACCATTTTGCATGAGCAGGGATGGCCGCATGAGCATATAGAACTACAGCTTGCCCACCAAGAGCGCGACGAGGTTTCAGCGGCGTACAACCATGCCAGCTATCTACCCCAGCGAACGAAGATGATGCAGGCGTGGGGCGACCACCTGGACGCATTGCGCGTTGAAAACGTGGTGGCGATGCGGCGAGCATAATTCTTTTACGCCAGCATCTAGCCCGACGGGGCGAAAAGCCGGATGCATCCACCGGTCTGGTGCTGGCACCTATTTCATGGATGGCGCATAGGATGATGCGATGGCACAAAAGAAGACTCAGGACACCTGCAACCCTCCCACCCTGACGGTTACGGATGTTGCCGGTTTCATCCATCTCATGACACGCAATAGCGAACAAGGAGACACCCTTGGAAATGCGCGTCAGACACTTGAGGCCGCAGAGCGTGTACTGAAAATTCTAGGTAATCGCTTGACACGCGTGTACCCGGACGTGCGGGTGATCGAGACTGAGCTACAACGGGAGCCGATAGACGCCTACACGCTTATCGGGCTATGCGAAGTGGCTAAACGCGGGGAGGCTTGGTTTGGTGATCACATAGACAGACGTATGAGGGCAAACGAGGCCAGAACGAGAGCCTTAATGCGGCATCATTTCAATAGCCGAGAGGCGACCGCCAAGGAGTTTGTCCGGGAATTATGGGTAGAGTGGCAGAAACGGAAATCAGAGGGATGCGACCCATACCCAAAAGGAAAGGCACAGTTTGCCCGTGACGTGCTGGAAAAATTTGATGATGACGCAAAAAAGCCAGTCCTAAAAACCATCACAGATTCATGGTGCCCCAAATGGGAGCGTGGAAATTAATCCCTGTTTACTGCGCATAGATGGATGTTTGAAGCGTAGACAGGGAAAGGGCTGTTTACCCATACAGCATTGACAGGAAACAATGCGGCCATGTTCATTCCCATAGGGGTACAGCATGGCACACCAAGCCACAACAGCCGATGACCGGCTAATCACTGACAAAGAAACCGCCCACCTGATCGGCGCGTCCCGTTCCTGGCCCTGGAAGCTGGCGGCGGCTGGGAAATTCCCCAAACCTGTAAAGCTCTCTGCCCGCTGCACACGCTGGCGGCTTTCTGCTGTCCGTGAATGGATGGCTGATCCGCAAGGCTGGCAAGAAACGCAAGGGGAGGGCTGAGGCATGAGGCAAAAGAAAACCCCCATGGCGGGGGCTGGCGCTGGGCGGCGCGACAGTCATTTTACAAGGCGGGCGACTGATCCGCGAAACAACCCCATGCAAAAGCATGAAGCGTTCATTCTGGATGAACTGATACCCGCCGTGGTGAACCATGCCCGCCGTGTCGGCGTCACGTCTGATGAGGCGGCGCTTGCGTCGTTTATGGCACTGGGCACCGTTCTGCAAGCAGGTGGCTTTACCGCTGAGTCGCTGCTGATGGCGATAGAAGGTAGTGCGCTGGCAACCCACGATGCACCGGAGGGTTTCCAATGATCGACTATCGAAGCATAGAAGGCACCCTACGCGGCGGCGGCCTGCTGCCTGACACCATCACGGCGGGCAAGCTGATGCGGTGCAAGGTTGACGGCGACCGGGGCGGCAAGAAGTCCGGGGCGTTTCGTCTGTTTGATGATGGCGTTCCTACCTGCGTGTGGTGGAACTGGAAAACCGGCGATTCGGGCGTATGGGTATCCGCCAGCACCAAGCCCATGACACAGGCTGACCGGCTATTACAGCGCCAGCGTATCGAGCAGGCTCGGCGGGAACGGGAGAAGGCGCAAGCGGAACAATGGGAACGCAACCATGCCGACCTGATGCGGCGGTGGGATGACGCACAACTGCTGACGGAATCATGCTCGGCTGGCCTGTACCTGCAACGGCGTGGCCTGGTGGTGCCCAATACCGAAGCCCTGCGTTTTGTGCCTGCGCTGGACTATTGGCATGACGGCGCGATGGTAGGGCGGTTTCCGGCCATGCTGGCGGCTGTCACAAACCCAGCGGGCGGCCTGGTGGCGATCCATCGAACCTATCTGACGAGTGACGGCTACAAAGCCAGCGTGCCGACCATCAAGAAGCTGACACATACCGCCGGGCCGCTGGCGGGCGCGTCAATCAAGATAGGTGAACCTGTACCCCGTTCTGATGGCGGGTTAGGGCTGGGTGTGGCTGAAGGCATTGAAACTGCCATTGCAGCGGCGATGCTGGGCGGCGTCCCTGTGTGGCCTTGCGTCTCGGCGCATGGGCTGGCGGCGTTCGTGCTGCCCGGCGGGCTGAGTAGTCTGTATGTGTTTGGCGACCATGATGAGAACGGCACCGGGCAGAAGGCGGCGGCACAGCTTGCCGATAAGGCCGCACAGCGCGGCGTGGTGGCGCGTGTTCTGATCCCGCCAGCGTTAGGCGACTGGAACGATGAATTGCAGGCAAGGAGGGCGGCGGCATGATGACCTTTATCTTTGCTGTGTCTCATGCCCTGGCCTGGGCGACTCGGCACGTTAACGCCTGGATCACGAGGGGGCGTTCATGAGTGAAGCGCAAGTAATCGACCTGGACGCAACCAAGCCAGTAGACCCGTTTCCTAAAGCAGAGGAACGGCCTTGCTGGCGGTGTTATGACGACTGCATTAAACGCGGCCCACGGCGTCTGCCTGCTGGCGTGTATTTCCACGGCATGAAAGATGGATCGGGCGACAGCCCGCCTACCCCTACTGATACATGGGTATGCGGGCCGCTGCATATCGAAGCCATGACCGCCAGCGCGGAAGATAGCGACCACGGGCGTCTGCTGCATTACCGGAACGTGGCGGGCAACTGGAAGCGGTGGGCAATGCCTATGCAGATGCTGGCGGGCGACGGTGCGGAAGTGCTCGGCGTTCTGCTGGCGGAAGGGCTGGCGCTGGATCGGAAGTACAAGGCCCGCATACTGGATTACATCAACTCACAGCACCCCAAGCAGCGACTACGGGCGGCAGGTACTACCGGATGGCATGGCGGCGCGTTCGTGCTGCCTGATGAGGTAATCGGGGCTGATGATATTTGGTATCAAGCGACCGAACGCACGGCACCGTACAGCATGGCGGGAACGCTGGAAGGTTGGAAAGAGCAGGTAGCAGCGCGGGCAGTAGGAAACCCCATGCTTGCCCTGTCCATTTCCTCGGCACTGGCGGGCGTCCTGCTGGAACGGTTGAATATCGACGGCGGCGGGCTGCACCTGTTTGGAGATAGCAGCGCGGGCAAGACTACGGCCCTGATCGGTGCAACTTCTGTATGGGGTGGCCCTGCGTTTCGTCGCACTTGGCGTAGTACATCAAATGGCCTGGAAGGCGCGGCTAAGATGCACACCGGCACCTTGCTGGCGCTGGATGAGGTGGGGGAGGTGAACCCCCGCGACCTGTATGAATCAGCCTATGCCCTGATTAACGGCCATGGAAAGACTCGCGCCAATGTAAGAGGGGAGGCTCGGCAAGTAGCGCGGTGGCGTGTGTTCGTGCTGTCTACCGGGGAAGTAACCATAGGTTCACGCATGGCGGCGGGCGGCTATGAGGCCAAGGCCGGGCAAGCTCTACGGCTGCTGGATGTGCCCATCGTCGGCACCTATGGCGCGTGGGATGACTTGCACGGCTATTCATCGGGCGCGGCCCTGTCTGATGCGATCCGCGACGGTGCAAGCCAGCACTACGGCCATGCGGGCCGGGCGTTCGTGCGGGGGGTTATCGAGTCGAAGCCTGATCTTCCCGTCCTGCTGGAAGCTGCGATGATGAATTTCAAAGCGGCTGACGGGCAGGAGTCACGGGCGGCGCGTGTGTTTGCATTGTGTGCGGTAGCCGGGGAGCTGGCGGCCAATGAGGGTATCTTGCCCTGGCCTGCGGTGCAGGCGATGACGGCGGCCCTGCGTGGTTTTGAGCTATGGCGGGAACAGCGCGATACCGGCGGACGCAATGCCGAAGATGCGGCGATCCTGCGGCGTGTGGCTGACTTTATAGACCGGCATGGGGATAGCCGTTTTTCCTGCATCACTGTTCATGAAGCGCCAGCCGTGCGGGATCGGGCGGGCTACTGGAAGGATACCAGCGACGGCAGGTTGTACCTGTTTACAGCGGGCGGGTTTGGTGAGGCCGTCAAAGGGTACGACACCAAGCGGGCATTATCGGCGCTGGATCGGGCCGGGGCGATAGCGGAACGTGACACCGGCAAGCGTTCAAAGAAGGTGCGCGAACCCGGCGGGCGGCCTATCAATCTTTTCCATGTAAACCCCGAAAAGCTGGCGGAGGTGCAGTAATGCTTACTGCTGCCTTGTTTATGCGAGGGAACAGGGGGAACAGAGGGAACAGCCTTTATTCATGCGGGTTTTCGGCGTTCCCTGTTCATATTTGGCTGAGGGAACGGGGGAACAGAATCACGGCTTTGTTCCCTCTGTTCCCTGTGAGGTTTTGCATGGGGGAACGCTTGAAAGCCTTTATTCATGCGGTTGTTCCCCCTGTTCCCTCTGTTCCCTGTGAAAAACAGCGCGGGGGAAAGAGAACGGCAAGATTACGGCAAGGCGGCGGCTATGAATGATGCTCAAGTGCTGGCGCTGATGGCGTCGTTTCAAGCTGGCGGCGGTGTGGTGCCGTCTGATCCGCCAGCGACTGAACCGGCGGTTACCAAAGCGGTTACCACGGTTCCGGCGGTTGCCATGCGGGAGGTTGCCAGCGAGGTTTCCACGGTACGCGACCCGGTACGCACGGAAACTGACCTTGCACCGGCGGCTACAGATGACGCGATGGCCCGCCAGCATATCGACAGAATCGGCATACCGCCGGAAGATGTGGCCTCCCTGGTAAAGCTACTGGCCCGGCGCGATGCCACGTTGGATGACCGGCGAAGCTGCGGGGAGTGTGCCCACCTGCACCGGCTACGCTGCACACGGGGGCGCTGTCCTATCGGCGGTGATCCGTCCGATGTGTTCATTCTGCACCGCTGCCCGGCGTTTCAAAACAACCCCATGGAAGCAGCAACCCGGCGGCGTCCAACAGCATGACACCGGCACCTTTACGTGGTGCAGAAACGCGATTTATTCAAAATCGACTACAAGCTAACAACCATGCGGGTTTTGGCGGTTTTTAGCACGCATGGCCCGTATGATTTACCTGATGATTTCGGATTCTGTGAGGGCAAGCAATGGCAAAGGGCGGGCATAGATTGGGGGCTGGGCGGCCTGGATGGCACCGGCAAACCTACACCATGCGAACGGTGGACGTGCGGCGGCTGGCGCGGGAGAAGCTGCTGTATGACGGCGCATCATTCGGCTGGGAGTGGAAGAACGACAAGGGTGAAAAGCAGGCGTCTATCTGGATGCGGGTACAAGATGACGGTGTTCTGTTTGAATACACGCTAAACGGCAAGCATGATGTAAAGGACGTGGCGCGGCTGACAGACACCCCCTGCAACTATGGCGGCACTCGGCAATGGTTCGCCTGTCCGTGCTGTGGCGGGCGGTGCGCTGTCCTGTATTTGGGTGAACGTGTCGCATGTCGCAAGTGCTACAGGCTGCAATATCCAAGCCAGTCTGATGATGCGATGGATGCAACATGGCGCAAGCAGCGGAAACTAGAAGCCAAGTTAGGCGGGGCGAACTATTGGCGCAAACCCAAAGGGATGCACCAAGCCACGTTTGATCGTATCCGGGCTGAAATAATTGACCTGGAATCGAAGCGGGAAGAATACATGATTCTGAGGTGGGGGCACCTGCTGGGGCTGAAAGTCTCAAAGTAGGGCGGCCATGTTGCAGAAACACCCCATGCAAGCAAACAGCCGATGCGGCCTGAAACCGGAGCAAGCGCAACGGCGGGAAGTTGGCTGCGTATACCCCCAGCGATGCACTCATGGGGGTATTTTTGGGGGTATCGTGTTTTTCGCAATCTATGAAGTCTAGTGTTTATGAGGGTTTGCGGCTTTGATGTGACTCCCACCCTGCCGCCACTCCCATACGACACATCTTGTCGCAACCATCCCTAGAATTCTCCTTGTTCCCAGCAGGGTTTCACATAGGGAGAATCTCATTCCATGCGTTCAAAAGTTGTAATCCGGGCCTTCAAATTGACGGCTCGGCGCAAGGCTGTTTTGTTGCGTCTTTATTCTGTTCATGAAGATGGCAGTGAAACGCTGGAAGCGACAAGCGCCCCGGTGCCTATGGTGGCGGCTGCAGCGATCTGCAAATTGTTTGAGGCTCCGTATTCCGTCAGGCCGGATATCGAATCTTTGAAGCGGGTGTTGCAGGTGTATGGGAATACCGCGTGGGCCAGTTTTGTGGCACGGGATGCGTATACCGCCGTGCAGCAGGCGAGGTTGCTGCATGATGTGAGCCGCGCCAGAGGGGCGTTAGTCATTATCACCCTGGCGATGGATCTCAACATCGTCGATACCGTGGGTCGGGTGATGAACCTCATCCACCGGCAAGCGCCGAACCGATTGGAATCTTCCCTGTTGGTGACGTACGACGAGGCGCTTGAAGGCGAGCTGAAAGTGGAAGTGCTGTGGTTGGGGCTGTAATGTGGTTGCGCTGCAGCCGTGCCCTCAATCGATAAAGCGTTGAAGCAATGCTCTGTAACGCTAATGCGCTGACGCCATGCGGTTCATCGGCTTATTCCACACTTTCCTTTTCTATGCCCCATACCGCATCGCCAAAACCCTTTAACCATCGGTCCAACAGCAGGCTGTCCAGCACCGTGGCACGAATCAGATAACTCTCGGGCGTTTCCTCTACGGTCTGGTCGGCGGCCAGCCTGGATTCCAGTAAATGCGCGCCGGCATCCTTGTCGATGTAAAAACTTAGCCGGATGCGTCGGCCTTCACCGTACTGGAAGCGGCCTTCGTCTTCGTAAGCGGCCAAGTTGAAGTCTGCTGGACGTTCAAAGCTCAGGTCAGATATTTCGGCGCTGAGAATCCGGTGTATAGCCAGCGTGCGCTCGTTGTTGAAGTCGCGAAAGCGGCAGACCAGATACAGAGTGGGGCCTTGCTGCGCCAGCCCGAGCGGCATGATGTCGTGGCGTCTGCGCTGGCGGCGGGCGTTGCGATAATCAATATGCAGCCAGCGGTTTTCATATAACGCCTGGCTGACAGTATTGAATACGCCGGGTGCAATATGCGGCGGAAGCAGGGGCAGGGTGGTGCTCACTACGCGTACTTTGTGCGTCCATTCTTTCTCCAGCTTGGCGCGTTCCGGGTCGTTCAAATTCACGCGGGCCTGGAAGAAAAAATCGTCCAGTGATTTCAGCAAGGGGGCGGGCAGCAGGTGCTTCAAGTGCTCTTCAGCCAGGTGGAGAAGCAGCGATTCCTGCGGGGTAAGGAAGGGAAGTGATAACCCTCCCGCCCGGGCCAGCCAGCGGTAACCATAAGGCCGGGTGCGGTCATCACGTTCAATATCAAAATGTTCCGACAGCGTATCGAGGTGGCGTTGAATACTGCGCAGGTCGCGGGTAAAACCGGCGTGCTGAAGCTGTTCGTGTAGTTCCTGAGCCGTGATTTTGCGATTGCGTGGGATACGACGCAGAATTTCTAGGCTGAGAAGTACGGTATCCAGGTTGCGGGTGCGGGTGGTCATTGATGCGCGTCCAGTAGTGCGGTGAGCGGCGAATCGCCCGCTCGATGTCCCGCATGAGTGTAGTGAATTTGCTTTGCTTATGATGCAATCGATCAATAAAGCGCCCAGGTCGTCGCGATCGGGGGCGTGCGCAAAGGCGCGTAATCAAGTTTTTAGGAGCTATAAATGAGTTACAGCGCAGGCGCGACACCTGGTCGCGCTTTCTCTGAACTACAGTCTGTTCCGGAAGCCGACTGGGCCCGGGCGCTGGCGTGGCTTGAAGAAGCCGATGGTCTGGTTATCGCTGCCGGGGCGGGCATAGGCGTGGATTCTGGTTTACCAGACTTCAGAGGGGATGAAGGGCTGTGGCGGGCGTATCCCGCATTGCGCAGGGCAGGGTTGGATTTTGTCCGCATTGCGTCGCCGCACGCGTTTCGCCGCGATCCCGAGCTGGCTTGGGGGTTTTATGGTCACCGCCTGAACCTGTACCGCGAGATTACCCCACACAGTGGCTTTGATATTCTTCTGCGCTGGGCAGGCGCTAAGCCCCATGGGGCGTTTGTGTTCACCAGCAATGTGGACGGCCAGTTCCAAAAGGCAGGCTTCGCCCCGCAACGGGTGATGGAATGCCATGGCTCGTTGCACTGGCTGCAATGCATGCATTCCTGCACCAATCGTTTGTGGGACGCGGACGGTTGGGTGCCTGAAGTAGATACCTCTGCATGCCGCCTGCTTTCCCCGCTCCCAAACTGCCCCGACTGCGGGCAACTGGCCCGCCCCAATGTGTTGATGTTCGGCGACGGCGAGTGGAACCATGAGCGTACAGGGTTGCAGGAGCAGCGCTTGGAAGCCTGGCTGGAAAAGGTATCCCGACCTGTGGTGGTGGAGTTGGGCGCTGGTACGGCTGTGCCATCGGTGCGCTGGTTTGCTTCCTCGCTGAACAGCCCGATTATTCGTATCAATTTACGTGAAAGCGCAATCGACTCCGCCCAGGGGGTTGGCTTGGCGGGCCGGGCGCTTGATGTACTGGCAGAGTTGGACCGGCGCTGCCGGATGCCGTAACGCACTTCTCACCTTCAAAGTCAGAGTGCGTTACGGGAAGCCTTCTTACACCGGGCTGATCAAGGGCTTGCCCTGGAAATGGGCTTTTAGGTTATCGACCACCAGTTGCGACATGGCGCTGCGGGTTTCTACCGTTCCGCTGGCGTGATGCGGGTAAAGCAACACGTTGTCGAGTTCGTAAAAGCGTGTGTCGATGTGAGGTTCGTTTTCAAAGACATCCAGCCCGGCGCCACCAATCGCCTTGCGTTGCAAAGCGTCGATCAGGGCATCTTCATCCACCACGGAACCGCGTGACAGGTTGATGAGCCAGGCATCCGGCCTCATGGCATCCAGCACGGCGGCGTTGATCAGGTGGCGGGTGTCGGCACCACCTGGGCAGGTCAGCACCAGCACGTCGCTGTTGCGGGCCAGCTCAATCACACTGTCGTAAAACTCGTAAGCCACGTTTTTACGATTACGGCCGGTGTAAACGATCTGCATTTTCAGAGCCTGGGCGCGTTGTGCCAATTCCAGGCCGATGCGGCCCAGTCCGACCACACCCAGCCGTTTGCCCGTGAGCGAAGTGGCAAGCGGCATCATGCCGCTGCGCGACCATTCACCGCTACGCACGTAATCGTGGCCCGGGCCCAAGCGGCGAAAAGCGCTCAGGATGAGGCCGATGCCCAGGTCGGCGACATCGTCATTGAGAACGTCCGGCGTGTTGGTAACGTGCACGCCCCTTTCGGCGCAAGCGACAAGGTCAATGCTGTCCGTCCCCACGGCGGAAGACGAAACAATTTCCAGCGCGGGCAATTGGCTTAGCATGTCGCGTTTGAACCCTAGCCCGCCCGCAGTGACCACACCCCGAATGGCGGGCGCCACGCTTGCCAGCAAGGCTTGCGGGTCTTCGGCTTCATCGTAGCGGTGCAAGATGAAGTCTGCTTCTAGCTGTTCCATTTGGGCTGGCATCAGGGGGCGCAAAACCAGCAGCTGGGGCTTTTCTGCGGAGGGGTTTGTCATGTCGGGTTCCTATTCAGATAGTGAGTAAGGGATGAGCGGATCGCTTCGTGCGCTTCAATTTATGACGTTTCACCGAGGATGTGAAGAACGCCGGCCGCAATGAACGGAAACGTGTGCCCACACCGTGCAGAGCATTGCCGTGGGCCGATGAAGTGGGTTTGATGGATGCCGCGCGATAGAACAAGGGGCATGCACAGGCCTCCTTAGCCGTAGTACTCAAGAATCAGTGTGCGGATATTTTGCAGAACCTGCGACGTATCGCTGCGCCGCCAGATGCATAAGGTTTCAGAACGTGGCGTATGGGGGAAGGGCAGAAAAACTGTGTTGGGCAGCCCGCAAGTGGCCATGCAGGCAGGCACAATCGCTACGCCCATGCCTTGTGAAACCATTGACACCACGCTGAGCCAATGCCGCACTTCATAGGCAATCTTGGGTATCAGGCCGGCTTCCTGGCAGATGGCGAGCAGAAGCTGGTAGTAGCTGGGCGACGCATTGCGCGCAAAGAAAACAAACTTTTCCTTGGTGAGCGAGGCCAGTTCCGGCCGTTGTGCCTGGGCGATTGGGTGATCAGCGGGCGTGCACAACACAAAGGGCTCAGCCACCACCCGGGCGCTGCTCAATTCGGCAGGCAGAGGGTTGGCGTGAACGAAGCCAAGATCCAGGCCTCCATGCAGCACCATGTCAATGAGCTCGGCTGAGTTCATTTCAGTGATGGCGATGTCCAGGTCTGGGTAACGACTGCGGCAGCGAGCAACCATGGTTGGCAGTCCGCGATACATCATCGAGCCCACAAAGCCCATTTTTAGTCTGCCTTTCAGGCCGGCATCAATATGGGCGACCAACTCTCGCAGCTCGTTATTGCGCTGTAGAAGAAAACGCGCTTCGCGATGCAAAGCGGCGCCCGCGGCAGTCAGTTCTACCTTGCGGCTACTCCGCCTTAACAACTGCACGCCCAGGTTTTCTTCTAGTTGCTTAATGGCGTAACTCAACGGCGGCTGTGACAGGTGCAGCCGCTGAGCTGCCCGGCTGAAGCTCAGTTCATCTGCCACTGCAATGAAGTAACGCAGCAGGCGCGTGTCAATAGGAAGCGGTTCATCTATATTTTCCATGTATTCATGAAGATAAAAACAGTATTTGTTTGGATGGCTGGTTTTGCATAGCATAACGACAACCCCTACATTTTTGCGAGACCCGTCATGAATGCACCGCTTATCCCACAAGTTCACAGCCTTTCGTCTCAGGACTCCAATATCCCTGAAACCCGTGGGCTGAACTTCTTCGATGTAGACGCCTACGCGGCGCCTATGCTGGAAGCCTATATCAGCAAACCCTTGTTCGAGCATGTGCTGCCCCACTTCCAGGAGCTGGGCCGGATGGTCGGCGGTGAACTGGATGAACACGCTTTTGTGGCGGATATGAACCCGCCCTCCTTGTCGGTGCGCGCAAGAACCGGCAGTGACCAGGCCGTTATCAACAAGCACCCGGCTTATGTGGAGCTGGAAAAAGCCGCATATAGCCGCTTTGGCCTGGCGGCGATGTCTCACGTCGGTGGCGCGCTGGGCTGGAAGGAAACCCTGCCTCCAGCGGTTAAGTATTCGCTGTCGCACCTGTTTGTGCAGGCGGAGTTTGGCTTGTGCTGTCCGGTCAGCATGACGGATTCGCTGGCCCGCACTTTGCGCAAGTATGGTGACCCGCAACTGGTGGAACAGGTGCTGCCGCAAGTTGCTTCCATGGATTTCGATGAACTGCGGCAGGGCGCCATGTTCATGACGGAACAGGCAGCGGGTTCTGATGTGAGCGCTACCGAAACCCTGGCTCGCGAGGAAGCCGATGGTCGCTGGCGTTTATATGGCGACAAATGGTTCTGTTCCAACCCGGATGCCGGCTTTGCCATGGTGTTGGCCCGCAGCGAATCGGCTGAAGGGCTGGCGGGCGTATCGCTATTCTTGTTGCCCCGCGACTTGCCTGATGGCAGCCACAACCACTACCGTATCTTGCGCCTCAAGGACAAATTGGGCACCCGCTCCATGGCGAGTGGGGAGATCCGCCTTGAAGGCGCGTATGCCTGGTTGGTGGGCGAGCGTGGCCGCGGCTTCCAGCAGATGGCCGACATGATTAACAACTCCCGCTTGTCCAACGGCATGCGGGCGGCAGGCCTCATGCGCCGCGGCCTGACAGAAGCGTTGCACGTGGCCCGTAACCGCCGCGCTTTTGGCAAGAAACTGATCGACATGCCGCTGATGCAGCGTCAGCTGGCCAAAATCCTGATGCGGGCGGAGCAGGGCCGTTCCATCATGATGCAGACCGCTCAAGCGCTGCAAAGCGCCGATGCCGGTGACAAAAATGCAGCCAAGCTGCTGCGTATTCTGACGCCTCTCATCAAGTTCCGTGCGTGCCGAGACGCCCGCCAGGCCACAGGCGACGCCATGGAAGTGCGAGGCGGCTGCGGTTATATCGAAGAATGGGTGGAAGCTCGCCTGGTGCGCGACGCCCACCTGGGCTCCATCTGGGAAGGCACCAGCAATATTGTCGCGCTGGACGTCATGCGCGCCATCGCTCGCAACGGCTGCTTGCAACCATTGCGCGCCCATGTCGAGTCCCTGCTGGAAATCGGCGCAGAATGCCCGCCCGAACTGGCCGCGTTGCAGGCTGAATGTATCGACAAAGCCTTTAGGTTCGCCGAAGAGGCTGCCAGCGTGCGCGACGCGCCCGCCACCCGTCAGGCGGCAACGGCGCTGTACAACGCTGTCACATTGGCCGCTTTGCGCTGGGAAGCCGCGCAGCACGAAGGCTTGCGCAGCCGTAACCAGATCGCTGATCTGGTGCTGTTGCACCGGCTGGCTCCGCAAGACCCCTGCGCCCCTAACAAATATGAAGTTAATCTACCTGCTTTGCTGGAGGCGGCATGGAGTTGAATTCGGTCACGGAATCAACTGTGCCAACGCACGGTTCCCTGCACGGCTTGAAAGTCGTCGATCTTTCACGCGTGTTAGGCGGCCCCTATTGCACCCAGATTCTGGGTGATCATGGTGCGAATATCTACAAAGTAGAGCCGCCGTTTGGGGATGAGACGCGCGGCTGGGGCCCCCCCTTTCGTGGCGATACGGCCTCCTATTTCGTGGGCGTCAACCGGAATAAGCTGGGAATGTCCATGGACCTTTCCCAGCCCGAAGAGCAGGCCCGCTTGCGCGCCATGCTGCGCGATGCCGATGTGCTGGTAGAGAACTTCAAGCCGGGCACCCTGGAAAAATGGGGGTTGGGCTATGCGCAGCTCAGCAGCGAATTCCCCGGCCTGATTCATTGCCGCATCAGCGGTTTTGGCGCGGATGGCCCGCTGGGTGGTTTGCCCGGTTACGATGCTTGCGCGCAAGCCCTATGTGGTTTGATGAGCGTTAACGGGCAGCCCGATGGCGAAGCGACGCGGGTGGGTTTGCCCGTTGTGGACATGGTTACCGGCCTTAACGCGGCCCTAGCCATCATGATGGCGCTGAACGAGCGGCGCAGCAGCGGGCTGGGGCAGTTTCTGGATATTTCGCTGTTCGACTGCGCGATTTCTCTCTTGCACCCGCATGGGGCAAATTACTTCATGAGTGGCGCCATACCGCAGCGCACCGGTAATGCCCACCCCAATATCTCGCCATACGAAACCTTCCCAACCGGGAAAGGGGACATTTTTCTGGCCGTGGGCAATAGCAGGCAGTTCAAGACCCTATGCGTTCAATTGGGGCATCCTGAGCTGGCGCAAGACCCCCGTTTTCTGGAAAACAGTGATCGTTTGAATAACCGTCAGGCGTTGCGTGAAGAGCTTATCGCTTTGCTCAGCGGCCATCAGGCGGATGCGCTTGCCGCCACCTTGCTGTCCGCAGGCGTGCCCGCTGCGCCAGTGTTGAATGTGGGCGAAATCATGAACCACCCACATACCCGGCACCGGGGCATGGTGCTGGAAGCCGAGGGCTACCAGGGCATTGCATCCCCCATTAAGTTATCGCGCACGCCTGCCACGCTCAGGCGTCTGCCGCCAGCCCTGGGCCAGCACAACGAAGAAGTATTCACTCAGTTGAGCCTGGAGTTTTAGCCACGCGCCGGTGGCGCTACACTCATGGCATCCAAGATTTCCAGTCATTTTGGCTCAGACACGAGAGGATTCGAGATGCTTAAAAGCAAGAAAGCAGTGGTCACCGGCTCGACAAGTGGCATTGGTTTGGCGATTGCCCGCCAACTGGCAAGCAACGGCGCAGATGTCGTCATCAATGGTTTTGGCGATGCCGCTGAAATCGAGCGCACTCGTGCGGCGATTGAGTCCGAGTTCGGCGTACGCGCTCACTATGTCGGCGCCGATCTGTCCAAAGGCGAAGCCACTCGCCAGTTCATCGAAGACGCGGTCAAAGCGCTGGGCGGCATCGACATTCTCGTTAATAACGCCGGCATTCAGTACACCGCGCTTGTCGAAGACTTCCCGACCGACCGCTGGGACGCCGTCATCGCCCTAAACCTTTCCGCCGTCTTCCATGGCAGCGCGGCAGCACTGCCCCACATGAAGAAACAGGGTTGGGGGCGCATCATTAATGTGGCCTCGGCTCATGGTCATGTCGCTTCTGTAGAAAAGTCGGCTTATGTGGCCGCCAAGCACGGCGTCATGGGGCTGACCAAAGTCATCGCCCTGGAAACAGCAGGCCAGGGCATTACCTGCAATGCCATCTGCCCCGGCTGGGTGCGCACAGCATTGGTCGAGCGCCAAATCGAAGCGCTGGCCCAGAAAAAAGGTATCAGCATCGAGGAAGCGACCCGCGAACTCTTGTCGGAAAAACAGCCATCGCTGGAATTCGTCACCCCTGAACAACTCGGTCAGGCTGCGGTCTTCCTCAGTTCAGATGCCGCCTCGCAAATGACGGGCGCTCATCTGACCATGGACGGCGGCTGGACCGCCCGTTAACCGGCAGGAGTCACCATGTTATTGCTGCTTTCTCCAGCTAAAAAGCTGGATTACGACACCCCTGTGCGTACCACTTTGCACACCCAGCCCTTGTTCGTGGAACAAGCGGCTGAATTGATTGAAGTGCTGCGCGAAAAATCCGTTGCGGACATCGCTTCCCTGATGAGTTTGAGCGACGCGCTGGCGGAACTCAATGTGGCGCGCTATGCGGAATGGGAGCCCGTTTTTGATACCCAGAACGCGCGCCAGGCCGTACTGGCCTTCAACGGCGATGTCTACGAGGGGCTGCAAGCTTCCGAACTATCAGACGATGCGCTTGAATGGGCGCAGGAAAAGGTTTTGATGCTCAGTGGCCTGTACGGTGTACTGCGCCCGCTCGACCTCATGCGGCCCTACCGCCTGGAAATGGGTACACGTCTCAAAACCCCGAAAGGCGCCAATCTGTATGCCTTCTGGGGCAGCCGGATCGCTGAATACCTGAACAGCTTGGGCGACGACATTGTCGTCAATCTGGCTTCTGAAGAGTATTTCAAGGCGGTGGATAAAAAGGCCCTGAAAGCACGGGTCATTCAATGTGTGTTCCAGGAGCAGAAGGGCGATTCCTGGAAGGTTGTGAGCTTTTATGCCAAGAAGGCGCGCGGGCTGATGGCCCGCCATGTTATCGACCAACGCATTCAAGACCCGGAAGGGCTCAAGACTTTCGCCGCAGAGGGCTACGTCTACGCGGCGGATGCATCGACGGCGGATCGTCTGGTATTTCGCCGTTGAAAGGCGCCTGCCCGGCCATGAAATACTCCGGGTCATCCGCTCCGTCGGCTGAATCGCCGGCCTCGGGCGGCGCTTCCAGCAGGCGCGTGTTCTCGGCGATCTGAGCAGCGGCAATCTGCATCTGCCGCAAAGGGTAGGCCAGTAAGGCAAATTCGGCGGTGCTGGCCGAAAGCGGAGCCTGCGGCGTCGTGTCGCCGGCCCCCGCCAGAGTGGTCTCAATGCCGTCCAGCACCCTTTGGGTGTCGGCCGGGACTTCATCCATTTCCGCCAGCAGCGGTACACATGCACTGATGTGAGAGGCCAGAGTATGGTGCTGGCTCATCAGCGCATTCAAGGTATCTACATGGTGTTGCCGTCGTGCGGGTTCGGCCATCATGCGGTAGAAGGCGCCTGCGTAGTTGCTGAAGGCAATGTGCATGTTTTTTCTATCCACGCGCCATTGCACATCGGCTTCGCGCTGCTCGTTGCGATACTCTGCGAGCCGTTGAGCGTCCGCTGCCTCACTTTGGGAAGCCGCATGTGCACGGCGGCTCAACTCAGCATAGCGCAGGCCGCTACGTAAAAAGCGCAGATTCGCTCTTTGCAAAGCGGCGGCCAGCGAACCCATGTAATTGCTTTCCCACCAGGGCAACACATAGCGGCTGCACAGCAGGGCGATACCGCTGGCGAGCAAGGTGTCGACCACGCGTTCGCCAATCACGAATGTGTCTTGCGGGCCAAGGAAGTGAAAGGCCAGCAACACAAAAATGGTGTTGGCGGCAGCGGCCAGCATAAAGTGCACTTGCAGCAGGGCATACCAGAGCACTCCTGTTAGCAGTAGCAGGCCAAGCAGCGCATAGGGGCTGGTGAAGCGATTGAAAATCAGCAGGGCGACGGCGCAGCCAATTAACGTACCGGCCAAGCGCCAGCCATTGCGCTGCCGCGTGAGCGCAAAGCCGGGTTTCATAATGACCAAAATCGTCAGCAGCACCCAGTAATCGTGAACCACCCATCCGGGCATCACATAACGGGGAATCGCCTGACCCAATACGGCGCTGAGCGTCATGCCCGCCGCAGCGGCCACCATGACGCGCACAGCATAGCGGAAATGGGAAGAATCCATGCGCAGGTTGCTGGTCAGCATGCCTAGGCGCCATTTACGGCGCGACAGAAAGCGATCCAGCGCCTTATTCAGGCGCTCATCCACCAGTTCCGCCGTACCGCCGCGCCGCGTGTTGGCTGCCATGCGCAATGTGAGTTCATTGGCTCGCCGCAGCCGGCGCAAGACTTGCAGTAACAGCGCGTAGACCTCCGGCGCTTCTTTGGCAAAACCCTGTTCGCGCAGCTCGCGCAGTTCGAATTCCAGTGCCCGTAACTCGGGCTTCAGGCTGTGCGGCGTGCGCTGGCGGCGGTTGCGGGCCACATTCAGCGCGATGCGGTCGACATTGGCAGCCAGCTTACGCAGCGCATCGCGCGGAAACAGCAAAGCGTCGGCTTCGCCGAAATTTTCGCGCAGCGTAACGTAGTCCGTATGGCTGGCCACCAGCGTATCAAGCAGGGCAACCATGTCGATGAACAGGTTGAGCGACGCGGCCCGCGTACGGTCGCTGCGGCTGGTGCCGGTGGGCAGTTCGCGCAATACCGTATCGCGGGCTTCCTGCTGGGCGTCCGTCATCGCGAGCTGGGCGCGCACCATCTTGCGGTAATGAGTGTCCAAGTCGAGCTCTGTGTCATACAGGGCTGCGCGAGTTCGCATGTAGTCTGCCGTAGCAAAGAGTGCGGCGGATAGCGCTTGCTGCTCTTCTCTGTGCCACGACAAGCGGTGCACGAGTGCGCTGTACAGAAAATAAAACAAGCCGCCGCCCAGGGAGTACGCGGTGTGCAGCCAGAGCTCGGAAATCTGTGGCTCTGAGCGCATGGTCAGCGTCATGATGAGCATGCAGGCGAAGCCCAGCAGCCCGCCTTGCTTGCCAAACACCGTGAACATGGAAAACAGAAAGCACAGCAGGGGCACGACCAGCCACAGCAGCAGGTAATGGCTGGCGGCCAGCCCCATGGTGGCCACCGTGATCGACCCCAATAACACAGCCGCCGCCATGCCCTGAATGCCGTAGCGCCTGGGCCCGCCCGGTTGGTCAAGGATTGCCACACAGGCTGCGCCGACTGCTGCGGTCAAGCCCGGCGTGTAATAGCCAAATAGCCCCCCTAGCACTAGAGGCGGCAACAATACGCCCAGGGCCTGTCTGGCCCCCCCAAACAGGTGGTGGCTGTACAGAAAGCGTTCAAGGGCGGGTAGCGGGCGGGTCATAAGTGCACAGCGAATCAAGCCGATTTCCGGCCGGCAGTGTGTGTTCGGTGAGTGGTGGAGCAGAAGAAGGAAGTATAGAGGTCTGCGATGTCATTGTTGTGTGGTTTATACGCCGCCGCCGGGGGGGCGGTTGCTTGCAGCGAAACAACAGGTTAAAGTAACTGGTCGATTTTTAGTCACATCCGTACTGAATTCGATTCAGGCTCTATTGCCGGGCTATCCGCCCGGTTTTTTGCGCCCTTTTTAGAATCTGCTGCTGGCCACGCCACAAGCGTGTGTTGCCGGGCTTTCCGTTTCTACCTCAGCGTTCATGTTGAACGCGTGTACCGTGTTTCGGTGAGCACGGGCCGGGGTGGCAAGGTGTCTGGGTGGAAGAGTTCCGTGAATTCCGAAGCGCCAGAGCATGTTGTCATCACCGTCCGCTGTTCGGGCAGTTGCCGACCGGGGCATTGAGTATTGGTTTCGAAAGGAATAAACGATATGGAACTCACAGGCGCCGACATCGTCGTGCGCTGCCTTGCCGAAGAAGGGGTCGATCACGTATTCGGCTACCCCGGTGGCGCAGTGCTGTACATCTACGACGCAATCTATAAGCAAGACAATTTCAAGCACGTGCTGGTGCGCCATGAACAGGCGGCCATTCACGCTGCAGACGCCTATTCGCGCTCTTCAGACAAAGTGGGCGTGGCCCTGGTCACCAGTGGCCCTGGTGTCACCAATGCAGTCACTGGTATCGCCACCGCTTACATGGACTCCATTCCCATGGTGATCCTGAGCGGCCAAGTCCCTACGGCCGCCATTGGCGAAGACGCTTTCCAAGAATGCGATACCGTGGGCATTACCCGCCCCTGCGTCAAGCACAACTTCTTGGTGCGCGACATCAAGGATCTGGCCGAAACCATGCGCCGCGCCTTCTACATTGCCCGCACCGGCAGGCCCGGCCCGGTTTTGGTGGATATCCCCAAAGACATCACCGTCGCCACGTGCAAGTACATGCCTAAGCGTGGCGAGATCAAGATGCGTTCCTACGCGCCGGTGGTCAAGGGTCATCAGGGGCAAATCAAAAAAGCCGTGCAGATGCTGCTGGCCGCCGAGCGCCCCATGATTTACGTTGGCGGCGGCGTCATTGCCTCGGGTGCTCACGAAGAGCTGATGAAGTTGGTGGATATGACTGGGGCTCCCGTCACCACCACGCTGATGGCCCTGGGTGCGTTCCCCGCGACCGACCCCCGCTTTGTCGGCATGCCCGGCATGCACGGCACGTACGAAGCGAACCTGGCGATGCAGAACAGCGATGTTCTGCTGGCAGTGGGTGCGCGCTTTGACGACCGTGTGGTGGGCAACCCGCGTCACTTCTCGCAGAACCCGCGCAAAATCATCCATATTGATATTGATCCGTCTAGCATTTCCAAGCGCGTGCGCGTGGATGTGCCCATCGTGGGCAATATCAAGAACGTGCTCGACGACATGCTGCCCCTGTACGAGCAAGCCGCAGCCGAATCGCCGCGCAACGCCGGGGCGCTGGCCAAGTGGTGGGAGCAGGTCGAGGAATGGCGCGGCCGCCGTTGCCTGGCCTACGAAAACTCCGATTCCATCATCAAGCCGCAGTTTGTCGTCGAAAAGCTGTGGGAAGTCACCGGCGGCAACGCCATCGTGACTTCCGACGTCGGCCAGCATCAGATGTGGGCCGCACAGTATTACAAGTTCGACGCACCGCGCCGCTGGCTGAATTCCGGCGGTTTGGGCACCATGGGTGTGGGCCTGCCCTATGCTATGGGCGCGCAGATGGCCAACCCGGATGCTGACATCGCCTGCATTACGGGCGAAGGTTCCATCCAGATGAATATTCAGGAACTGTCCACCTGCAAACAGTATCGGCTCACTCCCAAAATTCTTTGCCTGAATAACCGTTATTTGGGCATGGTGCGGCAGTGGCAGCAGATCGAATACGGTTCACGTTATTCGGAATCCTACGTCGATGCGTTGCCTGATTTCGTCAAATTAGTGGAAAGTTACGGCCACGTGGGCATCCGCATTGAAAAGCCCGCCGATGTCGAGCCGGCATTGCGAGAAGCGTTCAACAAGCACAAGGATCGTCTGGTTTTCCTGGACTTCATCACCGACCAGACCGAAAACGTCTGGCCCATGGTGAAGGCAGGTAGAGGCCTTACCGAAATGCTTTTGGGTTCGGAAGACCTGTAAGGAGAAACAGATGAAACATGTGATTTCCATCCTTCTGGAAAACGAGCCTGGCGCATTGTCGCGTGTGGTGGGGCTGTTCTCTGCGCGGGGCTACAACATTGAAACCTTGACCGTGGCCCCGACGGAAGACAGCACCTTGTCGCGCATGACTATTGTCACGACAGGGTCCGACGACATCATCGAACAAATTACCAAACACTTGAATCGGCTGGTGGATGTCGTCAAGGTGGTTGATCTGTCCGAAGGGCCGCATATTGAACGCGAACTCATGCTCATCAAGGTGCGGGCCGTTGGCAAAGAGCGTGAAGAAATGAAACGCATGGCCGATATTTTCCGCGGCCATATTGTCGACGTGACCGACAAGGTTTACACCATTGAGCTTACGGGCGACCAAAACAAGATCGAGGCCTTCATTAATGCGCTCGATCGCAGTGCCATTCTCGAAACCGTACGCACAGGCGTATCCGGCATCGGGCGTGGCGAACGTGTACTGAAACTCTGACCCTATTAAATTGAATATCTGGAGCACAACATGAAGGTTTTTTACGATAAGGATTGCGATCTCTCTCTGATCAAGGGCAAAACGGTTGCCATCATCGGTTACGGTTCGCAAGGTCACGCTCACGCCCTCAACCTGCACGATTCCGGCGTCAACGTCATTGTTGGCCTGCGCAAGGGTGGCGCATCGTGGTCCAAGGCCGAAAACGCCGGCCTGAAAGTCCAGGAAGTTGCCGAAGCCGTCAAGGCTGCCGATCTGGTCATGATTCTGCTGCCCGATGAAAACATCGCTCAGGTCTACCGCGATCACGTTGCCGACAACATCAAGGCAGGTGCCGTCTTGGCCTTCGCTCACGGCTTTAACGTTCACTACGGCCAAGTTCAGCCGCGTGAAGACATCGACGTCATCATGGTTGCCCCCAAGGCGCCCGGCCACACGGTTCGCGGCACCTACAACCAGGGCGGCGGCGTGCCGGCACTGGTGGCTGTTCACCAAGATAAATCCGGTGCAGCCCGCGACATCGGCCTGTCTTATGCTTGCGCCATCGGCAGCGGCCGTGCAGGCATTATCGAAACCACCTTCCGTGAAGAAACCGAAACCGACTTGTTCGGCGAGCAAGCCGTTCTGTGCGGCGGTGCTGTCGAGCTCATCAAGGCCGGCTTCGAAACCCTGACCGAAGCAGGCTACGCGCCTGAAATGGCTTATTTCGAGTGCTTGCACGAGCTCAAGCTCATCGTAGACCTGATCTACGAAGGCGGCATTGCCAACATGAACTACTCCATTTCCAACAACGCGGAATATGGCGAGTACGTGACCGGCCCGCGTATCGTCACCGACGAGACCCGCGAAGCCATGCGCCAGTGCCTCAAGGATATCCAGACCGGCGAATACGCCAAGAGCTTCATTCTGGAACACGCAGCCGGCGCGCCCACGCTTATTTCGCGTCGCCGCCTGAACGCGGAATCGGAAATCGAGAAGGTCGGTTCCAAGCTGCGCGCCATGATGCCCTGGATCGCAGCCAACAAGCTGGTCGACCAAAGCAAGAACTAACAATACAAACGAAGGGGCAGGGCGGTGTAGCCTGCTCATGCCCCGTCGGTCACGCCTAGCCTGGCCCTTCGAGCCACTCCGCAAGGGGTGGCTTTTTTAATGTGCGCTCATGCAGGGCACGCACATAAAAAGCTCCTTTTCTTTCTCAAACCTTAATCTATATCAAGAGTTGTTGATAACCGTAATAAGAATGGTTATCATTCGTGCTTAATCTATTTTGAGTAGAGGAAGGGAGTCATGAAAAGAACGTCCGGGGTCTTGGGCGGTGCGCTGCTAACTGTGGTGTCAGCCACTACGCTAGCGCAACAAGTCAGCGACCAAGCTGCGGTCTCGCAGCTTGGGGTGATCGAAGTGCAGGGTGACGCGCTTGCACCGCTGCCTGAAGGCAGCACGCGCGTCACACGCACGGAACTTGATGATCGCAGCATCGAAAGCTGGGAGGACTTCGGGCGACGCGGTAGCGCGGCCGTGAATTTCAACCGTGGCTCGGATAGCGTGAATGTGCGCGGCATGGATGGCGACCGCGTCAGCACACGCATCGACGGCATACGCTTGCCTTGGCTGACCGACGGTGCGAGAGGCGTGCAGGGCGGCCTAAGCTCAGTTGATTTTGGCAGCCTTTCCTCTGTGGATCTGGTGGGCGGCGTTGGCGCGGTGTCTTCAGGTTCACTGACCGGCTACCTCAACCTGCGCACGTTGCAGCCTGATGACCTACTGCCACCGGGGCAAGACTTCGGCGCTTTGTTGAAGACGGGTTATGACTCCAGCGATGAAGGCTGGGATGGGCGTATGGCTTTGGCAGGCCGCTTGCCGAATCAAAGTACCAAGTGGCTGTTTCAGGCCGGGCTGCGTCGCGGCCACGAACTGGAGAATATGGGGACAATCGGTGGGTATGGTAGCGCACGCGATAAAACCAACCCCGAAAATACACGCCAGCACAACCTTCTGCTCAAGCTGCAGCACGAACTCAATGCCGAGCATCAGCTTACTTTGTCGGGCGAATCCTTTCAGTCGAGGCGCGACATAGACAATATGAGGACCCAAGGAACGGGCACCTCTTTTTTCGAGGGTATGAATGAGACCCGGGTGGAGCAGAAACGCGAACGAGTTTGGGCCGGGTGGGCGTATCGCTCCAGCAAAGAGCAGGCTGCTCTTGAGTATGCGGATTTCAAAGCTTACTGGCAAAAAAGCCAGCTCGATGAAAACCAGGGTGCGACGCGCAGGCGGGATGGCAGGGGGAATATCCCGTTTCTTGCCCCCTATGGTTATGCCTTCCCCTACGGCCCTTACGGGCGCGACAACCATATCCAGGAACGAAGCCATGGGGTGGTGGGGGAATGGGGCGGCACCCTGGCAACGGCCAACCTGACACACCGCTGGTCTATGGGGGCGGAATGGTATAGCAGTCGCAGCGAGCAAAATGCGTCGGGTTACGATAATTGCCCCGCCAACTTGGCGCCGGTGCCTGGCTGGGCTTCAAGCACGTTCGGCCCGCGCAGCTGCGATCTTTTGCATACGAACCAGCAGGACATTGCGGCGACCAAAGGCAATACGTACGCACTTTGGCTGCAAGATGAAATTTCCTGGGCGGATGGGCGTTATGCGGCTGTCCCCGCTTTGCGCTACGACCACTACCGTTACAGCCCTGACACAGGGGGCTTTAATGCAAACAACCCGAATGCGGATTACGTCAGCCTGAGTCGAAGCAGTGGCGGGCGCTTCTCTCCGTCGTTTATGTTGAAAGCGAAACCCGCGGATAACCTGAGCCTGTACGCCAAGTATGGCTATGGCTTTAAAGCGCCCAGCAGCACCCAACTGTATATGAGCTTTGGGGGGCCGGCCGGCTACCTTGTGACGGGTAACCCCAACTTGCGGCCCGAAGTCAGCCGCGGCTGGGAGCTGGGGCTGGAATACGGTAATGCGCGGCGCGGCCTGCAATTGGCCGTATTTGAAAACCGTTACCGCGATTTTATCGACAGCGACGTGGCGCTGACCGAGAATTCGCCGGAATGGAGGCCCGAATGGAGTGCTTACCCCATGGGGGTCAGGGGCTATGCCAACCGTTCCCGTGTGCGTATCTATGGCGCGGAACTTTCCGGGCAGTGGGCATTTAACAATCACTGGTACACCTGGGGCAGCGTCGCTTGGGCCCATGGGCGCGATCAGGATACAAACGAATACATCAACTCCGTCGCACCGCTGCGTGCCATTGTTGGGGTGGGTTACCGCCAGCAGCAATGGGGGGCCGAAGCCGTCACCACGCTGGCGCGTCATCGCAACAAGGTCACCCACCCTGAAACGGATTTTCAGGCGCCGGGCTACGGTTTGCTCGACCTTTCTGCCTGGTGGGCGCCACAGGCCGTCAAAGGCATGAAGTTGCAGGCCGGTGTCTACAACGTTTTTGATAAAACTTATTGGAATGCGTTGAATGTCAGTACAGGCGGCAGAGACTCCGCTCCCGTCGACTATTACACAGAACCGGGCCGAAGCTTTCGCATTTCCCTCAGCTATCAGTATTGATGACGTGCATGTGCTCGACTCACTAGCGAGTTCACGGTACTATTAACAACAACGATTCGCATTATCATATGGATTCTTATAACAATGGAAAATCACGACCGCGCCGTAGCGTTGCGCAAACAATATCAGGCGGCTGTTGAGCAACAGCCCAAAGCACGTATCCGCAATCTGGCGGACAGCCTGGGGGTTTCTGAACTGGAATTAGTAGCTGCCCAGGTGGGCGATATCAAGGCCACGCCATTGCGTACGCCGCCTCAGGATATATTCCGCGAGCTCGGGTCTCTCGGGCGTGTCATGGCCCTGACGCGTAACGAGCATTGTGTGCACGAGCGCCATGGCCGCTACGAGGATATTCGAGCCGGCAAAAGCATGGGCATCGTATTGGGGCCGGATATCGACCTGCGTATGTTCTTTACCGATTGGGCGCATACGTGGGCGGTTGAAAGTGGCGGCCGCAAGTCGCTGCAGTTTTTTGATCGTGCAGGCATGCCGGTGCACAAGGTGTATTTAACGCCCGAATCCGACGAAGCGGCGTGGGAGGATCTGCTCAGCCGCTTCACCGAGCCGCAGCCTGTATGGCCGGAGCTCGAAGCCCTGCAGCCCAGCTCGGAGGAAACACTGGCCCAGGCCCCCGACGCCTTGCGGGACGAATGGCTGGCCATGCAGGATACCCACGAATTCTTCGGCTTGTTGAAGCGTCACAAGGTTGAACGCCTGACCGCCTTGCGCGATGTGGGGGCCGACCTTGCACAACAGGTACCTGTCGAAACTGCCGAGCGCATGCTAAATGATGTGGCAGAAGCCGATATTCCTTTCATGTGTTTCGTGGGTAACCACGGCATGATCCAGATTCATTCCGGGCCAGTCAAGAAAGTGCTGCGCACCGGGCCATGGTTCAACGTACTCGAGCCGCACTTCAATCTTCATTTGAACACCCAGGCGATTCATAGCGCGTGGGTGGTCAATAAGCCCACCGTCGATGGCTGGGTCACCTCATTGGAATGTTTTTCCGAACAAGGTGAAATGATTGTGCAGTTTTTTGGTGTTCGTAAACCAGGTATACCGGAGCTTCCGCAATGGCGCGCTTTACTAGAAAGCTATTGTCCGATTCCACTGGCGGCATGATGTTCCGCGTGAGTGTGGTCCTCGCCATCCTGTTGCTGTCGCCGCTGGCTGTTGCAGGTGAGCGTGTTGTCAGCCTGGGGGGCAGCGTCACGGAGATTATCTATGCCCTGGGTGAGGGGGAGCGCCTGGTGGCGGATGACGCTTCAAGTCTCTATCCTAAGGAGGCGACTGAGCTGCCTAGCGTTGGCTATTATCGCAACCTCTCTCTCGAAGGCATTCTGTCTCAGCAACCCGATCTGCTGATTGCCTCCGAGAATGCGGGGCCGCCAGAAGTGCTGGAACGCTTGCAGGCCATGGGTGTAAAAACCGTGACCGTGCCGGATCAGCCCGGAATCGAATCGCTTTTTAAACGGGTGCAGGCCGTGGCGGAGGCGTTAGGTGTGCAGGCAGAAGGTGAAAGCCTGCAAACCCGCATTCGGGCGTCCCTGGATGCCGTGGCAGGCGTGGAGCCGGAGTATCGGCGGGCCATGGTGATCCTGCATCGGGGCGGCCCCTTGCTGTCGGCCGGTGCCGATACCTCCGCAGACGCTTTGCTCCAGCTGGCAGGCTTGCAGAACGTAGCGGACGCCATGAAGGGGTATAAGCCGCTGTCTTCCGAAGCCCTGGCGGCGCTGGCCCCCGATGTCATTTTCACGACCGAAGCTTCAGCCGAAAGTGCAGGCGGCTTGGCGGAATTCTCCGCGCATCCGGGCATCGCTGCAACCCCCGCCGCAAAGGCCGGCCGTATCGTTGCCATAGATGATCTGCTGCTGTTGGGCATGGGGCCGCGCGTCGCTGAGGCGGTTGCATTGCTGCGCCATCCTTTCTAGTCATGGCCATGCAGGGGGTACAGCAGTCCTTATGGTTCGGCGGCTGGCGAATGCTGAGCCGACGCACGCGCAAATCGCTCCTGGTTTTGGTGGGGCTGAGCGCGGCATTGGTGGCGGCGCTGCTCATGGCTGCTATGAGCGGTGCGGTGGAGATTCCTTGGCGTCTCCTGCCTGCCATTTTGTCGGGCTCGACCGAAGATACACCGCAAATTCTCAGGCAGGTCTTTCTTGAAATTCGGCTTCCCCGCGTACTTTTCAGCGCCGTGGTGGGGGCGTCTTTGGCGGTGACGGGCGTGGCCATGCAGGCCTTGTTCCGCAACCCGCTGGCTGAGCCGGGCCTGGTAGGGATTTCCTCGGGCGGCGCACTGGGCGCTGTTTCCGCCATCGTCCTGACCACCGGTGGCTTTCTGGTCATTGCCGGTGCTGCATTTGTCGGCAGCCTGCTCGCCACATTGCTGGCCTACCTGTTGGGCAGGCGTTATCCGGGGATGGCGGGTTTGTTGCTTGCCGGTATCGCAGTAAATGCGATAGCTGGCAGCGCCATTGGCTTGTTCACCTATGCTGCGGATGATCGCCAGTTGCGAGACCTGACGTTCTGGAGCATGGGAAGTCTGGCGGGGGCGACCTGGCAAATCACGGCATGGCTGGCGCCGTGGAGCGTGTTCTGGTTGGCTTGGCTTTGCATGCAATGGAAAGGGCTGAACGCCTTGTTGCTGGGCGAGCGGGAAGCGGCGCACCTGGGGTATGCCATCAAACCCTTGCGTCGCAAGTTGATGATAGTTATCGCCCTGGTGATCGGGCCTTTGGTGGCGGTGACCGGGGGAATCGGATTCGTCGGCTTAGTGGTGCCGCATTTGGTACGCATGGTGTTGGGGGCGCATCATCGTTACATGCTGCTGGTGTCTGCGGTAGGGGGCGCCTTGCTATTGGTACTGGCTGATTGGCTGGCCCGCATTGCCGTGATTCCGGCTGAACTCCCCATTGGCCTAGTCACCAGCCTGATCGGTGGGCCATTCTTCCTGTGGTTGTTGCTGACGGCGCGCCGCTCACGGGTCTGATGTTTTCCTTCACGGGTTCGCGCTATGAATGTTGTGTCAAATCGCCCTGCCGCTTCCGGTCTGTACTGCCATCATCTTTCTGTCATGCGGGGGCGCAAGCGTGTTCTGAACAATGTCTCGCTTGCCGTGGGCCGTGGAGAAATGGTCGGCATTCTCGGGGCAAACGGGGCAGGGAAATCCACTTTGTTGTCCACGCTGGCGGGGGAGCTGGCCATAGACTCCTCACTCCATCGGGAATGCCCTGTCTTGGTCAATGGTCGATCAATTGTCGAGCTGACCGTGCCGGAACTGTCTCGCCTGCGGGCCGTGTTGCCGCAAAACCCGGAACTGATTTTCGATCTGGCCGTGGAGGAAGTCGTTTCCATGGGCTTGTATCCCTTTCCAGAGCTGGATAGGCAAGCGTGTCAGGCGCTGCTGGATGAAGCCATTGCTCAGGCGGATATTGGGCATTTGTGGGAACGTCGCTATCTGGAATTATCTGGCGGCGAACAGCAGCGTGTACAGTTTGCGCGCACCCTGGCTCAGGTGCTGGCGGCTTCCCGAGCGGGCGGTTCAGGCTGCTATCTGTTGCTGGATGAGCCGTCGTCCAGTCTTGATCCGGCGCACCAGCATGGCCTGCTGCGTGCGGCGCGGCAAGCCGCCACCCAGGCCGGAGCAGGGGTGCTGGTCGTGTTGCACGATGTCAATCTGGCCGCTTTATACTGTGATCGCCTGGCCTTGATGGCCGATGGCGGCGTTTTGGCCTGCGGCTCCCCGCAAGAGGTGCTCCTGCCCGGGCTGTTACAGCAGGTCTACGGCACGGCCGCCCATGTGCAGGCACACCCCATGCATGCACATGTGCCGCTGGTCGTATTCCTCTGAACGCATGCTATGGCGTTAGCATTTCGGTTATTCTTTGGCCCACGATGAATAAACCACCTTACCCCCATCCGCTTATTGCGCGCGAAGGCTGGCCTTTCTTGGCCGGTATCGTCATTATTTCCGTCCTGGTTTCCATCTGGTGGCCAGGTGTGTCTATTATTTTCTGGCTGCTGTCACTGTTTGTGCTGCAGTTTTTCCGCGACCCTGCACGCGTGGCGCCTGAAGGCGAGCTTGCCGTTCTGTCGCCGGCAGATGGCCGCATTGTGGCTGTAGAGGAAGTACACGACCCCTACGCCAACCGCGAGGCCATTAAGATCAGCGTGTTTATGAACGTATTCAACGTTCACTCCAACCGCGCACCGGTCAAAGGCACCGTGGTGTCAGTGAACTACTTCGCCGGCAAGTTTTTCAATGCGGCATTGGATAAAGCCTCGCTTGAAAACGAACGTAATGCCATGGTCGTGCGTACGCCTGAAGGCCATGTGGTGACGGCAGTGCAGGTAGCAGGGCTGGTTGCCAAGCGCATCCTTTGTTATGCCAAGCCGGGCGATGCGCTCTACGCTGGCCAGCGTTACGGCTTTATCCGCTTTGGTTCACGGGTCGATGTCTATCTGCCGCCGGGTTCGCGGCCGCGTGTGGCTATCGGCGACAAAGTGCAGGCCACCAGCACCACGCTGGCCGATCTTCCTGCAGCTGTTCTTGAACAACAAAGCTAAGCCTATGCAGAACAACCTACCGCCCGAAGAAATTAAACGGCGTCGCGGCATCTACCTGTTGCCCAACGCTTTCACCACTGCCAACCTGTTTGCCGGTTTTTTTGCGGTAGTTCAGGCCATGAACGGGCGCTTCGAAATGGCCGCTATCGCCATCTTCCTGGCTCTGGTATTCGACGGCATGGATGGGCGTGTGGCGCGGCTCACTAATACACAGTCGGCCTTTGGCGAGCAATACGACTCCCTGGCCGACATGATTTCCTTTGGCATGGCGCCGGCGCTTGTTATGTACGTGTGGGCCTTGCAGGGCCTGGGCCGCTGGGGCTGGCTGGCTGCTTTCGTCTATGTGGTGGGAGCAGCGCTGCGGCTGGCGCGTTTTAATATCAATATTGCGGTTGTAGATAAACGCTTTTTCCAAGGCCTGCCCAGCCCGGCAGCGGCAGCGCTGGTGGCGGGTTTTGTCTGGCTTGCAGTGGATAACAAATTCACGTTTTCAGCCAATGTGGTGCCCTGGGTGGGCTTTGTTCTGACTGTCTATGCCGGTGTGGCCATGGTCAGCAACGCACCGTTTTACAGTGGTAAATCTTTTGCGCTGAGGCGCAGCGTGCCTTTCTGGGTCATGCTGGTGCTGGTGGCCGTGTTCGTTTCCGTGTCGGCCGACCCACCTCTGGTGTTGTTTGGCATGTTTGTCATCTACGGCCTGTCGGGCTGGTTCATCATGGCCTGGCGCTGGCGGCGCGCCCGGCAACTCACCCGCTCGCGCAGTGAGAGCGGGGCGACTGACCACACAAGCTCGGGCCAGACGCCTTCCGATAAGCAGTAAAGCACAAAACTTTTACAAGAACGGCCAGAGCTCCCTGTCGAACAGGGGGTCGGGGCCGGGGTGCAGGCGCTGCACAATGCCGTCGTCAGAGATGTACACGTGCATGAGTGAATTCCAGGTTCCTGCTTCTTTGTAGCGATAGCTCCACACAGTCTGGCGCACGCTGGGCAGGCCGACCTGCTTGATTTCTGCCGGAAAACCGAATGTGCAACGCAGGCGCTCTGTGTCCCAGACGCCGATTTCCACTTTACGGAATTCGCTGTCCGTTAGTATTTGTTCTACGGGGCCGACCGTGCCGTCCGGCGCAATTTTAGTGGCCCAGGCGTATTGCCCCATGGGTTGGGTGCTCCATACCGCAGCGCGTGACCCATCTGGAAGTGGGCATTCCACAGTGGGGGCGCCGTAACGAGCCTGGACCTCAGCCATTGAAGCGCCTGGAGGAATGTCGTGCATGCTGGAGCAGGCACTCAGTACCAAGGCGGTTGTAACGATTAAAGCGAAACGTGCGGGGCGCAACCTTTTTAAGGGAGAATACAAGAGGGGCGATGCGGGCATGGTTGGCTCCTTGTGGCGAGAAAGTAAAGCTGAATACACTTCCATTTTCATCGAACTTAGTGCCCCGCGCCAGTGGCGGGTGAAGCGCCCCGAGCGCATCGGCCAACGTTGCACCACAACCTTGGCAGGGCGACATTTAAAACTTGCCCGGCTTGCCGCCACTTTGCACTGCGTAGCTTATGTGCAAACAATGTAAGATCCCTGCGCGATATTGCGCGTGGCAGTGTATAATTGCCCCTTTTCACGCACGCCCGGGCGCCTCGACCTTGGCGCAAGTCTCTTCTGAGGTTTATAAAAATGGCAGTTACCGATATCAACAAATCCGAAATCGTTTCGCAATTCCAACGCGCGCAAGGCGATACAGGTTCCCCCGAAGTGCAAGTAGCATTGCTCACCGCACGTATCAACGAGCTCACTGAGCACTTCAAAGCACACAAGAAAGATCACCACTCCCGCCGCGGCCTGCTGCGCATGGTCAGCCGCCGCCGCAAGCTGCTGGACTACCTCAAGGGTCGTAACCCAGACTCCTACCGCAGCCTGATCGAAAAACTCGGTCTGCGTAAGTGATACCCGGGGCCAGTTCCCCGAGAGACAACCGTGGGCGCCGCGATTCTTATCGTGGTGTCCGCGGTTTTTTTATTTTGTAAGGAAAAACAATGTTCAATAAAGTGAGCAAATCGTTTCAGTACGGTCAGCACACTGTGACGCTGGAAACCGGTGAGATTGCTCGCCAGGCGTCGGGTGCCGTGCTGGTCTCCGTAGACGATACTTGCGTACTTGCGACCGTGGTGGGCGCCAAGAACGCCAAGCCGGGCCAAGATTTTTTCCCTCTGACCGTCGATTACACTGAAAAAACCTATGCTGCAGGTCGTATCCCTGGTGGTTTTTTCAAGCGTGAAGGCCGTCCTTCCGAAAAAGAAATCCTCACGGCACGCCTGATCGACCGTCCGCTGCGTCCACTGTTCCCCGAAGGTTTCTACAACGAAGTACAGGTCATCCTGCATGTGGTGTCCGTTAATCCGGAAATCGATCCCGACATCCCCGCCATGATTGGCGCATCGGCTGCTCTGGCAATTTCCGGCATCCCTTTCAACGGCCCCATTGGCGCCGCACGCGTGGGTTATATCGACGGCCAATACGTGCTGAACCCTACCGCTTCGCAAATGCCGAAGTCCGACATGGAACTGGTGGTGGCAGGCACGGAAGACGCGGTGCTGATGGTTGAATCCGAAGCTCGCCAGCTTTCTGAAGAAGTCATGCTGGGTGGTGTGATGTTTGGCCACGAACAGATGCAGGCCGCCATCAACGCCATTCACGACCTCGTTGCTGAAGCCGGCAAACCCGAATGGGACTGGCAACCGCCTGCCCGTAACGACGCGCTCATTACAGCGGTTACCGCTGCAGCTCGTGAGCCTCTGGCTGCTGCCTACCAAATCCGTAGCAAGCAGCAGCGCACAGATGCTCTGCGCACGGTTTATGCCGACGTTAAGACGAAACTGGCTGAGCACGCCGCTGCCAAGGGCGAAGACGCCCCCGACGCAGTCGAAGTCGATAACATTCTGTTTGGCCTGGAAGGCGAAATTGTTCGTGGCCAGATTCTGAACGGCGAGCCCCGTATTGATGGCCGCGACACCCGTACAGTTCGCCCCATCGAAATCCGTCTGGGCGTGCTGCCTCGTGCGCACGGCAGCGCCTTGTTCACACGCGGCGAAACCCAGGCGCTGGTTGCCGCCACGCTGGGCACCAAGCAAGACGAGCAGATCATCGACTCCATCATGGGCGAATATCGTGATCGCTTCATGCTGCATTACAACTTCCCGCCGTTCTCCACTGGTGAAACCGGCCGTTTCGGTGCGCCCAAGCGCCGCGAGATTGGTCACGGTCGCCTGGCAAAGCGTGCTCTGAGCCCCTTGCTTCCCGCACCTGACGACTTCCAATACACCATTCGCGTGGTGTCGGAAATTACCGAATCCAACGGTTCTTCATCGATGGCTTCGGTATGCGGCGGCAGCCTGGCCATGATGGACGCGGGTGTGCCGGTCGGTGATCACGTCGCCGGTGTGGCCATGGGTCTGATCAAAGACGGCGGCAAGTTCGCTGTGCTGACCGACATCCTGGGCGATGAAGATCACCTGGGCGATATGGACTTCAAGGTGGCAGGCACGGTCAACGGCATCACCGCCTTGCAGATGGATATCAAGATCCAGGGCATTACCAAAGAAATCATGCAGGTAGCGCTGGCTCAGGCCCGCGAAGGCCGCTTGCATATTCTCGAAGCCATGCGCGCGGCCATCGAAGGCTCTCGCAATGAGCTTTCGGAATTCGCTCCACGCATGCTGACCCTGAAGATCAACCCCGAGAAAATCCGCGATGTGATCGGCAAGGGTGGCGCCACCATTCGTTCCCTGACCGAAGAAACCGGCACGCAGATCGACATCAGCGACGATGGCAACATCACCATCGCCAGCGCCGATCTCGACAAAGCCCGCGAAGCCGAGCGCCGCATCAAGGAACTCACCGCTGACGTCGAAGTCGGCACTGAGTACGAAGGCCCCGTCCTGCGCCTGCTGGATTTCGGCGCCATCGTCCAAGTGCTGCCGGGCCGCGACGGCCTGTTGCACATCTCTGAAATCGCCAACTACCGCATCGCCAACATCAACGATGTGCTGAAGGTCGGTCAGATCGTGCGCTTCAAGGTCATCGAAGCCGACGACAAAGGCCGCCTGCGCCTGTCGATCAAAGCCATTGGCGGCATCGAAGCTCAGGGGTCTGACCCGGTTTAAGCTGTTTGTCAGCTAAAAATGGGGTCTGTCCCCATTTAAGCTAGATGTAAGCTTTCGGGCTGCAAGTGCTTTATAATCTTGCGTTTTCCCGCAAAATGGGGTCTGTCCCCATTTAAGCTGGTTTTCAGCAAGTGCTCTATAATCATGCGTTTTCCCGGATGGCTTTCATTTCCGGGAAAACGCATGTTTTGGCAACGAGCCAAAGTTCTTTATTGCGGCACACCCATCGCCCGGGTGGTGGAATAGGTAGACACAAGGGACTTAAAATCCCTCGCTCTTTGAGCGTACCGGTTCGATTCCGGTCCCGGGCACCAATGAAATCAAACAGAAATGCTGGCGGTACCTCGCAGGTGTGCGACTCGTTGGTCGAATGCGGCCAAGCTTGAGGCCCATGCGCTGCCGTATCTTCTTGGCCATGCATGGTCCAGTAGCGATCCATTGGAAAGAGGGCTGGGCCAGACAAGTCGGCCCCCGTCCTGCCTACAGCGTCCATGGCGCTGGGCGCTTTGCGTTGATACCCAAGCTCTCGGCGGCTTGCCGCATGAGCGACGATTCCGCCCAGCCTTCCCGCACGGCGGCTTCCACGGCGGCAAAGGCAATGGAATTGCGGTCAACTTCGAAGAAGGCGCGCAGCACGCCGCGCTGGTCGGAGCGCCCGAAGCCATCCGTGCCCAGGGCCACCAAACGGCCTCTGACCCACGGGGCAATCATCTGGGGCAGGGCGCGCACATAATCCGTGGCGACGATGACAGGCGCGGTTCCGGGCAACAATGTTTCTACGTGAGACAGTGCTGGTGTGGCGGCGCAGCTCAGGCGGTTATTGCGTTCCACGGCCTGTGCCTCGCGGGCCAGTTCAGGGAAGCTGGTCGCCGAAAATATCTCGCTGCTGATCCCGAACTCGTCATGCAGCATATCCGCCGCCGCGATCACTTCGTTCAGAATGGCGCCAGAGCCGATCAGCCGCAGGCGTTCCGGCCCCTGGCCGCGCTGCCCGAGGCGGTACAAGCCCTTGATGATGCCTTCTCTGCAGCCTTCCGGCATGTCGGGCTGGGCGTAGTTCTCGTTCATCACGGTCAGGTAGAAAAACTCGTCGCGTTCTTCCGCCATCATGCGCCGCATGCCGTAATCCATCAGCACCGCAAGCTCGTAAGCATAGGCCGGGTCGTAGGCGCGGCAGTTGGGAACCGTGGCGGCCATCACATGGCTGCTGCCATCCTGGTGCTGCAAGCCTTCTCCGGAAAGCGTGGTGCGCCCCGCGGTTGCGCCGAATAAAAAACCGCGCGAGCGTTGATCTGCCGCCGCCCAGATCAGGTCGCCCACCCGCTGGAAGCCGAACATCGAGTAATAGATATACATCGGCAACATGGGCGTGCCATGAATGCTGTACGAGGTCGCCGCCGCCGCCCAGGAAGATATTGCGCCCGCTTCGGTAATGCCTTCTTCCAGCAACTGGCCGTCCTTGGCTTCCTTGTAGAACAACAAGGAGTCGGCATCTTCAGGCTGATACAGCTGGCCTTGCGGCGCATAGATGCCAATCTGGCGGAACAGATTGTCCATGCCGAAGGTGCGCGCTTCATCCGCGACAATCGGAACAATCGTGGGCCCCAAAGCCTTGTCCTTGAGCAGTGCGCCCATCATGCGCACACAGGCCATGGTGGTGGACATTTCCTTGCCACCGGCTTCCAGCGCGAACTTGGCGTAAACCGGCAGGGTCGGCACGGTGGGGGTGCTACCTGTCGGCGCCTTGCGGGTCCGGGCAGGCAAGACGCCGCCCAGTGCCGCCCGGCGCTCGCGTAGATAGCGCATCTCCGGGCTATCTTCGGCGGGTTTGTAGAACTTCAGTTCTTCGAGATCCTGCATGGATAGCGGCAGGTTGAAGCGATCGCGAAACGCCACCAGCGCATCCAGATTCAGCTTCTTCGACTGGTGGGCCGTCATCCGGCTTTCACCGGCATTGCCCATGCCATAGCCTTTCTTGGTCTTGGCGAGAATGACGGTCGGGCGGCCCTTGTGCGCCTTGGCTGCGGCGAAGGCGGCGTACAGCTTGCGAAAGTCATGGCCGCCGCGCTTCAGCGCGTGGATTTCGGCATCGCTCAGATGAGCGGTCAGCGCCTGCGCCGCCGGGTCGGCGTCAAAGAACTTCTGGCGGTTGTAATCGCCGTCCTTGGAACCCAGATTCTGGTATTCGCCATCCACGGTTTCTGCAAAGCGGCGCAGCAGCACATGGTTGGTATCGCTTGCGAACAGGCTGTCCCATTCGCTGCCCCACAGCACCTTGATGACATTCCAGCCCGCGCCAACAAACAGCGATTCCAGTTCTTGAATGATCTGGCCGTTGCCCCGCACCGGCCCGTCCAGCCTCTGCAGATTGCAGTTGACGATGAAGGTGAGGTTGTCCAACCCCTCGCGCGCGGCGAGCGACAGGCCGGCGACCGATTCCGGTTCATCCATCTCGCCATCGCCAAATACGCCCCACACATGGCGGCCTTCGGTCTTGGCCATGCCGCGCGCCTGCAGATAACGCATGAAGCGGGCCTGGTAGACGGCATTCAGAGGCCCGATTCCCATCGAGCCAGTGGGCACTTGCCAGAAGTCGGGCATCAGCCAGGGGTGGGGGTAGGAACACAGGCCGTTGCCGCCGACTTCCTGCCGGTAATTGGCAAGCTGGGCTTCGGAAAGCCTGCCTTCCAGAAAGGCGCGGGCGTAGATGCCTGGCGCGGAATGAGGCTGGTAATAGACGAGGTCGCCGCCGAAATCGTCGGTGCGGGCGCGGAAAAAATGGTTGAAGCCGGTTTCGAAGATTTCGGCCGCTGATGCGTAGGATGCAATGTGCCCGCCCAGCTCGCCAAACGCCTTGTTGGCGCGTACCACCATGGCCAGCGCATTCCAGCGCATGATGGAGGTAATGCGCTCTTCCATCGCCAGGTCGCCGGGGTAGCTACCCTGTTTAGACAGGGAAATGGTGTTGCGATAGGCGGAGAAAGGCTGGCTCTGCGTGAATACCCCATGGTTGCGGGCCGCTTCGCCCAGCTGCGACAGCAGGTATTGCGCACGCTCACTGCCGCTGACTTGAGTGACTGCCGCAAACGCGTCGAGCCATTCATTGGTTTCTATGGGGTCTATGTCGGCGCTCATGGTGAAAATCCTTGGATAGAACGGTAGATGTCTCCTGAAAGAAATTCTATGTGTTTGGTGTGGGAAAAGCTTTCCTAATTTTCTTTGTTTATTCGCCTAAAGAGTGTAAATTAATCTTTTATTGCTATTTATAAGGCTAATTTATCTTATTATGGATATTGCGCTTGACGAGTTCAGCCTACGCATCCTTGATGTGCTCCAGGAAAATGCCGAAATCAGCAATGCCGAACTGGCCGATCGCATCGGGCTTTCTCCCTCACCTTGTTACAGGCGGGTAGCCGACCTCAAGCAAAACGGGGTGATCCGTGGCTCGGTGGTTCTGGTTGATCCTCTGAAGCTGGGGCTGGATATCAACGTGTTTGTGCACGTCTCTCTGAAGAATCAGGATCAGGAATCGCTGGAAATCTTCACCAGTGCGATTGAGCAGCGCCCGGAGGTGATGGAGTGCTACCTGATGAGCGGAGAGGCCGACTTCCTGTTGCGCGTGGCGATCGAAGACCTTAAGAAATATCAGGAATTACTGCTGGAATGTTTGACAAAGATCCCTTGCGTGGCCAGTATCCGATCCAGCTTTGCTCTGGATAGGGTCAAATACACCACCGTTCTGCCAACAGGACATCTTCGAAAATTCAGGCCATGAAGCGCGCTCCTGAAAGCATCCCGCAGGCGCACGACAGCTTCGAGCCACATTGCGGGGTTGGGGTCGGTGCGTGCCGTGTGCAATGCCGCCGAAAAATCCGGGGCAGGGGGCTGCAGCCGTTATCGTTGCCAGCTGTGTAAAAGCGAAATTCTGGAGGTCGCATGAAGAAAGGTTCGTTCTATCTGGTCAGCGTGGGCGTCGGAGACCCTGACAACATCACGGTCAAGGCCCAAAAAACCATACAGCGGGCGGATATCGTCTTTGCCTCGCCCACCCGGCAGGCCCTGTTTGCCGAGCTGCTCGCGGGCAAGGAAATACATGATGTCGGGCATGGCATGTTCACGCCCATGCAGCGGCGCAATATGTCTGAAGAAGAAGCCGCCGCTCTTGAAACCTTTACCCGCAGGACTATCCGTGCAGCCATTGCCGCAGGCAAAACCGTGGCGGTGCTCGATTACGGCGACCCCACCGTTTATGGCCCGCAATCGGGCTTCATGAATGAGTTCCGCGACCTTGCCCCGGTCGTGATTCCCGGGATTTCCAGCTTCAATGCCGCCAATGCGGTCCTGGCCACGGACATTACCGATGGTTTGGAAAGCCAGTCGGTCACCCTTACCATCGCCAAGCAGGCCAACGATGACTACGACGGCCCGGATGCCCTGCCCAGGCTGGCCGCCACACGCGCGACACTGGCCTTTTTCACCATGAAAACCAATCTGGCGGATGTCGTGCAGCAGCTGAAGCACTCTTACCCGGCTGATACTCCCATCGCCATCGTCTTGCATGCGGGGTCGTACGACCAGCAACGCATGGTCCGCGCCACCCTGGACACCATTCTGGCTCACGTGGGCGACACCCCCTTGCCGTTTGAGCACATGATTTACGTAGGTGACGCATTGCGCGATCTGCCAGTCAGATAATCGCCTGCAGGCCTTTGTCGGCAAGAATGTTCAACAACTTGAGGGCAGGACCCGAAGGACGGGTGTCGCCCTGTTCCCACTTGCGGATGGTGGATGCCGTGGTGTGAAGATGATGCGCAAATACCGGTTGGCTGAAATGCAGCGCCTCACGCAAGCGTTTGATGTCATCGGCGCTGAATTCGCGTACCGGAAGAGGGCAGATTGTGTTGAATTCACGCATCGTTACCTTGTTGATGGCTCCGGCCTTGTGTAGCGCGGTCATGTCATCGCGCAAAGACTCAATGATTTTGCTCGTCACAGTGTATCTCCAGAAGAACGCCAGCCCGTATGGCTTTTATCAGGTCGTCGGTGGGAAGATCCAGAAAGACTTTTCCTGCATATTGAAGTGCTTTTTTTTCAGTAGGCACAATGTCTGATTTATCGTTTTTTGGAAAGCCGTGCAGGAACACATAACGGTGGCCGATTCGGGCTGATAGAACGGTACGGTAACCGCCTCGTTTGCCTGAGCCCGGGCGGGCGACCCGTTTCTTATAAAGATGACCGCCCAGGTCGGCATCAACCAGCCCGTTCTTCATTTCCTGAACGGCTCTGCATAGAAGTTCATCAGGCAGTTTTTCCTCCAGCTGCCAGCGTGAAAAGTCTTTTCTCTTCAGTATGTTCATCCAGACTCTCCGACTAAGTATACCCGTTTCGGGCATGTTTTTCGATGCCAGTTACATTGCTCAGGCACCTGGAATTTCTTCGGAAGTATGGACGCGATGTTTAAACATCGCTACGGTTCCATGTGGCATAAGTATCCTGCCCGGATGGGCAGTTTCAACCAACACCTCAATAATCAGGAGTACACATGAAGGCGGTAGGGTATGTAGAGCAGCGGGCCGGGTTGGGCGCGGAAGGGCTGGTGGATCTCGATCTGCCTGTTCCAACGCCCGGGCCGGGCGATCTTCTGGTCAGGGTCGAGGCGGTGGCCGTGAACCCGCGCGATATCAAAATGCGTGGGGCGCAACGGGCTTCGCCAGACAAACCACGGGTGCTGGGCTGGGATGCAGCAGGCGTGGTCGAGGCCGTTGGCAGCGAAGTATCCGGCTTTTCCAAAGGCGACCGCGTCCTGTACGCGGGCAATATGCTGCGTTCCGGCGCCAATGCTGAATTCCACCTGGTGGATGCCCGTATTGCGGGCCGCATGCCCGAAGGGCTGAGTTTCAGCGTTGCGGCCAGCTTGCCGCTTACCTCGCTGACGGCGTGGGGCATGTTGTTCGACCGCTTCGGCATCCAGCAAGCAGGGGGCGGTCAGCAGCGCCTGCTGGTATTTGGCGGCGCAGGCGGTGTAGCTACCATGGCTATCCAGCTTGCCCGGCGCCTGACAAACCTTACCGTTATCGCCACAGCTTCGCGGCCTGAAAGCGAAGCATGGGTGCGCCGCATGGGGGCCCACCATGTCGTGTCGCATTATGGCGGCTTCGACCAAACCCTGACTGACCAGGGCCTGAGCCCCATACAGTGGATATTCTCCATGAGAACCTCGCCCCAGGCGTTTGCCGCCATGGCTGCTGTTGCGGCGCCCTATGGGCGGATTGGCTTTATTGACGAGCCCGATGGCATTGATGTGAATCTTCTCAAGGCAAAAAGCCTGTCATTGCATGCGGAAGCAGCCTTTACCAGACCGATTTTCGATACTCCGGACATCGGCCAGCAACGAACCGTACTTGAAGAAGTCGCCCAACGGGTGGCGGAAGGCAGCCTGCAATCACCCGTTGGCGAACATTTTGGCAAAATCAGCGCGGCCAACCTGCGCCGTGCGCATCAGGCCATAGAAAGCGGCACCACCATAGGAAAAGTGGTGCTCGAAGGTTTCTAGCGCGCCTGAATAAGTCGAATCGAAGCCACAGATACGGGCGTGCGCGGTGATTTGTTCAGAATCTTCCTAAGCCTGTTGCGGCAAAAAGCCTTCTACAGAAAGGTAGCGCTCGCCGGTATCGTAGGTGAAGCCCAGTACGCGGGCGCCTGTCGGCAGTTCAGGCAGCTTCTGTGCAATGGCTGCCAGTGTTGCCCCCGAAGAAATGCCCACCAGCAGGCCCTCTTCGCGCGCGGCGCGGCGGGCGTATTCGCGGGCCGCTTCGGCTTCGACCTGAATCACGCCATCCAGCAGGCTGGTATCCAGATTCTTGGGAATAAAGCCGGCTCCGATCCCCTGAATGGCGTGGGGGCCGGGCTGGCCGCCTGAAATAACAGGGGAGTCGGTGGGCTCCACTGCGAACACTTTTACATCAGGAAACCGTGCTTTCAGCGCCTTGGCGACACCCGTCAGGTGGCCGCCCGTACCAACGCCGGTGATCAGGACGTCTAGCCCTTCAGGGAAGTCGGCCAGCACTTCCTGAGCGGTTGTGGCCTCGTGGGCGGCGACATTCACCGGGTTATCAAACTGTTGAGGAATCCAGGCGCCGGGGGTTTGCTGCGCCAACTCTTGCGCGCGCTCAATTGCACCTTTCATCCCTTTTTCACGAGGAGTAAGATCGAAGCTCGCGCCATAGGCCAGCATCAGGCGACGGCGTTCCAGCGACATGCTTTCAGGCATGACAAGAATCAGTTTGTAGCCCTTGACTGCCGCGACAATGGCCAGGCCCACGCCGGTATTCCCGCTGGTCGGTTCGATAATCGTACCGCCCGGTTGGAGCTTGCCGGTTTTCTCGGCTTCTTCAATCATGGCCAGAGCGATACGGTCTTTGATTGATCCGCCAGGGTTGCTGCGTTCAGACTTGATCCACACATTGCTATTGTCGCCAAACAGGCGGTTGGCGCGGATGGTGGGCGTGTTGCCAATGGTTTGCAATATGTTGTCGAATTTCATGATACCCCTGTAAGTAGGTTCGAGAGAGCCCTTGATTCTATGGCTGGCGGGCTCATACGGCCAGCATTGATTGAGAGCTTGGGAAGAGTCAGCACACCATGGGCCTGAGGCAGCAGCGGTTAAAGGCATGTGGAAAAGCTTGCAACACGGCTATTCCCCCAGGCGCATTGGTCGTGTTTTAACGAATCTTTGCCCTTGTCATCGATCTTTACCCCCGTGGCCTGCTATAAATAGGCTATTGATTTTTTGCAGGGCTGGGAAATATGTCGATTCAAACTGTATGCCGCTTAGGCTTGGCATTGTGCGTGGCGGCCGTTGTAGCGGGGTGCTCTTCAACCAACCCGGGCGTGGCCGAACATAGCGGTGACGCGCGTGTGGTGACTACCAGCCTGGAATGTCGTTGGAACCGCAGCGCCTGCATTTATGAGGGGCGTTACGAAAGCGGGGAACGGGCTTACGCGGAAGACGAGGCCCGGCGCTTGAATCAGGCCTCTCTCGACCGGCTGCGCCGCGTCCGCTAAGGCGGCGCCTTCACTTGGTTATATGGGGCGGCGGGGCTGCCCCTATACGGTGGGCTTACCGCCCCCTATGGCAGGGGGGGGCTGCGCAGTACCGCTTGTTCAATAAGGGCGAGCCGCATTAAGCGAATGCTCAATGGCTTCGGCCAATTCATTGACTTCAAACTTCGCCACATAGGCATCAGCACCCACTTTGCGCACATGCTCTTCGTTAGCATTACCCGATAGCGAGGAGTGAATAATCACCGGCATATTTCTCATGTAGTCGGTTGCGCGGATATTACGTGTCAAAGTGAAGCCATCCATTTCCGGCATTTCCAAATCGGTCAGCACAAAACTGATTTTGTCGGAAATGGGCACATTTTCTGCCTGTGCCTGAGCAGCAATGGTCTGGATTTTGTCCCAAGCAGACTGCCCAGTGATATGCATATCGTAGGGGATGCCCATTGCATCCAGGCTGTTTTCCAGCAGCGTACGCGCAACTTTGGAATCGTCCGCCACAATGGCAATCGCACCCGGCTTGTATTTGAAACGTTTGTTCTTTATTTCGTCTACACGCCCTGAACGATCGCCCGGAATAAAGTCGAACAGAATCTGTTCAACGTCCAAAATCAACGCCATACGACCGCTATCCAGGTTCTCGGAGTCCAGGCGTGCCATGCTCATGGTATAGCCGCCCCCGATCCCCGTCTCTGCTGTCAGCACTTGGTTCCAGTCCAGTCGCACGATATCGTCTACAGATTCCACCGCAAACGCTTGAGTGCTGCGTGCATATTCGGTAATCAGCAGGATGTTCAAGCCGGTGCGGGGTGTGCAGCCAACCACCGCAGGCAAGTCAATAACAGGCAGAATTTTCCCGCGTACGTCAATCATGCCCAGCATGGGTGGCGCCATACCGGCAGCTTGAATGAGCGGCACCATAGGCATGATTTCGCTCAGTTTGAAGACATTGATGCCAAAAAGTTCTGAGCGGTCGCTGGCGGGTGGAGTGCCCAACTGGAACAATAACAACTCAAACTTGTTGGCAGAAGTCAGGTTGGTTCGCTCTTCAATGTCTTTCTGAAAATTTTCCATATAGTGCTCTGATACCCTTCAAAGGCTTGACCCCATGCCTGTGCACAAGCCTCGCCGGTAGCGGCAGGGTTATGCGAGGCAAGTTAAATACGGAGCTCGAAGTACCCCGTATGCTGTGAGAGAAGAACCCGCCCATGCGACCGATGTCCTTCACTGCGAACCCGCTAGAATTAGATCTCTAATTGTAACGATATTGTTGCATTGTGCTTTACATACAAAATAATGTGTTCTATATGGCACAGATAATAGAACGTTTCGTGTGTTAGCTTTGTGTCATGGATGAAAAACTCAGGTTAGATAAATGGTTGTGGGCTGCAAGGTTCTACAAAACACGCGCCCTGGCGGTCGATGAAATCGGCAAGGGTCGTGTACAGGTTAACGGCCAGACAGCCAAGCCCGCCCGTGAAGTCCGGGCAGGAGATGTGCTGGTGATCAAAAAGGGAGACCCGCCCATTGAAGTCGTGGTGCGCGGTATCAGCCGTGTGCGCGGCCCGGCGCCGGTGGCACAACAACTTTACGAGGAAACGCCCGAGAGTGCAGCGCGCCGGGCGCGGGCAGCCGAAATGCGTCGCTTGGCGCCCGAACCTTCACACAGTTACGAAGACGGCCGCCCCACCAAGCGCGACCGCCGCATTCTGGCGGCCATTCGGGGCAAATAACAGCGGCCACACTAAACGAGTACCTGCCCGCCTTCATGCCGGGGGGGGGCTTACCGCGAACTGTCTGAGAGCTTCAGTATTTTGACCAGGGCGGTGCGGAAGATGTGCCAGAGACAGGCGCGCTATCAGACTGCTATACGGGATAAGGCGGAGCCTTGATCTGATGGCGAATAATGGAGTGGGTACTGCAACGGCGGGGGGGTACAGCGATGCGCCTTGTGGGGCGCGTGATGACTGAGTTCTTGGCGGAAGCGGTGAGATTCGAACTCACGAAGGGTTGCCCCTTGCCGGTTTTCAAGACCGGTGCCTTCAACCACTCGGCCACGCTTCCTTACGAAGTCGTGAAGTTTAGCATTATGTGCGCGCTTGTGTGAGCCGATCGCGACTTTACGTTATTTTATAGGGTCATAATAAGCGTTTTGCCGTAACACCTTCGAGACAGGAGTCAAAATGAAAGCAGTGGAAATCTCGCAGCCAGGTGCGCCTGAGGTTTTGAAGCCCGTAGAGCGTCCCATACCCGAAGCCGGGCCTGGCGAGGTTCTCATTAAAGTAACTGCCGCAGGGGTTAACCGTCCCGATGTGTTCCAGCGCAAGGGTGGGTATCCACCGCCTCCCGGGGCGTCCGATCTCCCCGGCCTGGAAGTTGCCGGCGAAATCGTGAGCGGCGATGCCCAAGCCGGCGGTTTCAGGGTGGGCGATAAAGTCTGCGCTTTGGTGGCAGGCGGCGGCTACGCTGAATATTGCGTGGCGCCAGTGGAGCAGTGTCTGCCGATTCCTGCCGGCTTGAGTGACATCGAAGCGGCCGGCTTGCCGGAAACCTATTTCACGGTATGGAGCAATGTGTTTGATCGCGGCCAGCTGGCAGAAGGCGAAACACTGCTGGTACATGGTGGCGCAAGCGGTATTGGTACGACTGCAGTGCAACTGGCCAAAGCCATGGGCAATAAGGTGATCTTTACAGCGGGGAGCGACGACCGCGTACGCGCCGTTGAAGACCTGGGAGCAGACTTAGGCATTAACTACCGCGAAAAAGATTTCGTTGAAGAAGTTAAGAAAGCGACCGATGGCCGTGGCGCCGATGTGATTCTCGATATGGTGGCAGGCGATTATGTCGCCCGCAATATCAAATGCCTGGCCGATGACGGCCGCATTGTCATCATCGCGCTGCTGGGTGGCGTCAAGGGCGAAATCAATGCCTCCGACGTCATGCGCCGCCGCCTCACCATCACAGGTTCCACCCTGCGCCCCCGTCCCGTCGCTTTTAAGGGCGAGATTGCCAAAAAATTGCGCGAACACGCCTGGCCGCTGTTGGAGTCAGGGAAAATCCGCCCCATCATCCATGCGACTTTCCCTCTGGAAGAAGCCTGGAAAGCTCACGCCATGATGGAAGCGGGCGACAACATCGGAAAAATCATCCTGGTTCCCTGATCCCTTCACTGGCGAATCCCCCTTCTTGTCGTGTTTGGCATGCAAGAAGGGGCATACAAGCACCCCTGATCCAAGGTACAATGCCGGGTTAATCCAATTTAACCAGGTCATGGTTGCCTGGCTATTTTTGTTACCTGTATGGTCGATTCTTCTCGTAAACGCCTAGTCATCGGCAACTGGAAAATGCACGGTGATGCGGCGTTCAATTCGGAACTGCTCGCGGGTCTGCGTGCAGGCATTGCTGGTGTACAGCAGTGCGATCTGGCCGTGTGCGTGCCGTTTCCCTATCTGTATCAGGTGCGGTCGCTGCTTGAAGGCACCGGCGTCAGTTGGGGGGCGCAAGATGTCAGCCCTCACGAAAAGGGCGCCTACACGGGGGAAGTTGCGGCAGCAATGCTGGCCGATTTCGCCTGTTCGTGGGTGCTGGTTGGGCATTCCGAAAGGCGCAGCGGCCATGGTGAAACCGACTCTCTCGTCGCTGAAAAAGCCGCTGCCGCTCTGGCGGCAGGCATCGCACCGGTGGTTTGTGTGGGCGAAACCCTGCAGGAACACGAAGCCGGCCAGGCGCTGGAAGTTGTAAGTCGTCAGCTTGCACCGGTTTTGGCATTGGGTGCGGAAGCCCTGGCCAAGCTGGTTATCGCATACGAGCCTGTTTGGGCGATCGGCACCGGCCTTACCGCCACGCCTGAACAAGCACAAGAAGTACATGCCCACATCCGCCAACAGCTGGAAGCTGCTGGGGCAGGGCAGGTACGCATTTTGTATGGTGGCAGTGTTAAAGGTTCTAACGCGGCCAGCCTGTTTGTCATGCCCGACATCGACGGCGCCCTAGTGGGGGGCGCTTCGCTGGCGGCAACTGAATTTTTAAGCATAGCGGCCGCCTGAGGCCACGGAGTAATTCTTCATGGAATGGTTGTCTCCCATCTTGATGGCAGTCCAGGTCATCTCATCACTTGGCGTCATCGTGCTGGTGCTTTTGCAGCAAGGTAAGGGCGCAGACATGGGCTCTGCATTTGGCAGCGGCTCTGCCGGCAGTTTGTTTGGTGCTGCGGGTGCTGCAAACTTTCTTTCGCGTACCACCAAATGGGTGGCTATCGCGTTCTTCGCCTCAACAGCGGCTTTGGCCTGGTTGTCGCACCAACCGCAACGCGGTGTGGTAGATTCCGGCGTCATGCAGGGCTTTGAAGTCCCTCAGGTACCGGGTTCCGCACCCGCAGCATCTGAAACCAGCGTACCCGCTGTGCCTTCGGTGCCCGCAGCCGTTCCTGCTCCCGCTGATGCCGCCGTGCCTGCGGCGCCCGAAACGCCCGCAGCTTCCGCCGAAACGGCTACGCCCGCCGTACCGGAAGCGCCTGCGGTCGAGGCGCCTTCTGCTGAAGCCTCTGTGCCCAATGCTACAGCTCCTGAACAAAATTCAAATTAAAATTTAGTTTTGCTTGAATTTGGCAAAGAATATATGTTAATATCTTTGTCTTCACCGCCGTCGTGGTGGAATTGGTAGACACGCTATCTTGAGGGGGTAGTGGCGAAAGCTGTGCGAGTTCGAGTCTCGCCGACGGCACCACAGTTAAAAACCAGGTTGTTTCATAACAGCTTGAGAAGTACCGGAAACCCGCATGAACATTAGGTTTGTGCGGGTTTTTTGCGTTCAGGGCGTCTCATGGGGTTTCAGTAAATCCCGCGTTTTTGGGTACTTGTTTGGGTACTTTATAATTCAGGTACCCAAACTATGCCCACTTTGAGACAAATCCATGCCAAAACTAGCTTCGCAGTTGACAGAATTGGTGGCCAGCAAGGCGAAGCCGAAGAAAACGGCATACACCCTTGCATCGGGTCAGGGACTGCATTTGCTCGTGCTGCCTAGCGGATTGAAGCAGTGGCAGGTCCGATACCGTGAACAGGATGGACGCCGTGGAAAGAGAATTGTGGGCGTCTATCCAGAGATGGGTATAGCGGCGGCTCATCAGGCGGCTGCTGAACTTCATCAGCGAGTCCGTATGGGACAGCCGGTGGAGGGTTTTTATGACCGTCTCAAGATAGAACGTGAAGCGCTTACACAGGAAGAAATTCAGCAAAGGCTGGAAGCGGAAGAAGCGCGCAAGCACTCGTTCACTGTGGTTTCAGATGCCTGGCTGGAGAGTCGGAAATCCGGTTGGGCGCCTGCCACCTATACGAAATCAGTTTTCATTGTTCAGAAACGCCTGCAGCCAATGCTTGGCGACCTGGATATGAGAACAATGGCCAGCAAGGATGTCGTCCCGGTTTTGGTGGATTTGGCAACGACGACGCCTTCCATCGCTATTAAGGCTCGCCAGTGCCTGAATGGCGTTGTCGATTACTGTATCGTTCGCGGCATTCGCGGAGATGATCAGGTTCTTCGGTTGCAGCGGGCATTGCCCCGGCATCGGGGAGGTCATATTCCCGCTGTGACGAAAATACAAGGGGTGGGGCCGTTGATGCGTGCCATTCTGTCCTACGAGGGGCGGGTGGTGCGCGGTGGCCTGCTGTTGGCCGCCTATACGGCCTGCAGGCCGGGGGTAGTTGCTTCTGCACGTTGGGCTGAGATAGACCTGGATCATGCGGAATGGTGCATTCCGGCCGATAAGATGAAAACCCGGATTGAGCATATCGTCAGTCTGCCAAAGCAGGCGGTGGCGATGCTGGATGAGATGCGCCAGTATGGGGGAGGCGAGTACGTCTTTCCGGGGGTCGGGAAGCGGGGCAACCCCCACTTGCACCGCGATGCGCTGAGCAAGGCTTTGCGAGATATGGGGTTTCAGGGGCAACATGCGACCCATGGGTTCAGGGCCATGTTGCGCACGGTGGCACGTGAGCGTCTGAAGATTGATATTGACGTATTAGAAGCCCAACTGGCTCATGCCAAGGCCGATGAGGTTCAGGCTGCATATGACCGCGCCCGTTTTGAGGACGAGCGCCGGGTGGTCATGCAAGTGTGGGCGGATTTCCTGCACGAGCAGGCTGATTCCGCCAAAGTTCTGCAAATGAAACGGGCTTAGCGTTGCCGATTAGTTCACCAGCGCCTTGTTCCGCTCAATCAACGCATGAACACTAGCTGCAGTGATGCCGCTGGAGCGCTTCCCTATTTTTATGAGCACCAGCTCCCCTTCGTTGACCAGTCGGTAGATGGTTGATCGCGACACGCCCAGCTTTGCCTGTGCCGTGTGTACGCGGTACAGAAGTGCCTCGTCGGGTTGTTTCGGGGCTTGCCTGCTGGGTGACGGGTAGCCAAAGATGCTGTTTGGCATTGCCTGCTCCTTCATATACTCCTCCGTTAGACCTTGGGAAGCACCCTGGGCATCAGGATGCTTTCCAAAGCCGACGCTGTCTGCGCCGTTGCGTCCGGCCCGCCAAGATGCCACGATGGAGGCCGGGTGCTTTGATCGTTCCCAGCAGCGCCCGCCGCTGGCTCCGCTGCTGCGGTTCGTCGGGATGCTGGGAACTGCGGTCTTTGCCGCTGTCATCGACGGATTACGCGCCATCCATCGAATGTGGCCTGCCTTCGGCAGTGCCGGCGTCCGTGTAAACGGATCGTCACTCACGCCTTCCAGTTCGCACCAGTCGCTACCGGCCCGGAAGGGGAATGATTTTTCACCTGCTTTACTCCTACCCAGGTGCATGTCGCCCCGCACGAAGCTGACGACACGGGTAGCCGCGCACTCGCACCGCTCACAGGGAGCAGGGCGCGGTATTTATCGGTGTTTTGTTGTTAAAGAGCAGGCTTGATGTAATCATTACGTATCTATTGAAATCGGTCAATACTAATCTAATACTAAAAAGTCATATCGTTAATGGGAATTGATGTCAATTGGGCTTAATGGGGGAGGGAATGACGCAACAAGGTGCAGCCTGAGCTGTCCAGAGAATGAACGCAGGCATTAAAAAATTGTGGTTTTTCTGCAGGCTATTAGCAGAGAAATTGCAGATTCAGGCGTCTGGGCCTGTCTCATCTGCTTTGCGGGCGTGTTTGTTTAGCTTCAGCTGAATGTAATCGCTGATGTCTTCCTGAACGTGGCTAGGCAGTTCTGCCACGGCACTACGGGAGATAGACGGCCAGGGCCAAGGTTCCTCGAACATTTCCCCTTTGCCAGTGACCAACCATTCAGCGCGCACGTGCAACGCAGCAGCGATCCAAACGATATGCCGTGAGGATTCGCTGCGGCCGCCTTCAATGTGGGCGATAGCACCTTGAGTGAGGGGTGTCTGAACGAGGTTTGCCAGTGCTTCCTGTGTCAGACCGCGTGTGGTGCGTGCAATGCGTAGGCGTTCGCCAATGCTCATGCTGTGTGTGAGTTGGAGGGGTTTTCAGTAGTTAGATACATTATGACAGGCTTCTGAGTCAAAGTATGACTGTAAATAAAAATAAATAACTAATAAATTTGAGGTGTAAAACGTCAGTTTTGCGACATTGTGGCAGGTATTGGATCATAGTGGAACGCACGTTTACCATGCTTTGCGCTTGCGCAGCAGGATTCAGACCCGATGAAATTTAATCACGAGCGTGATGCTTGCAACAGCAGACAGAGCATCTACCCGTCAATCTGTGCGTCTCTGCTTCGCAGACCGCGCTGTTCCAGGTTCGCTGTTCGCTCATCCCTGACGGGACTGGCTGACGCCAGCCTTCCCCATCGCTGACGCCTCCGGCCCGGCTTCCTGACCGGGCCTGCGCGCTTCGCTTGCCTGCTGGCGACACCAAAGACCTGGCTGCTGCCGGCGTAGCCATCTTTCCTGACCTCATCACCTTGTCCGCGACTGTAGCCCGTGGCCGCGTGCCGTCAAGGCGCGCCAGGCCGTGTCCTCGGCTGCGCCTGCGGGCCGCACCTACCTGGCGCTTCTTTCCTTGACGGCTCACGTTCGTGGACTACTGGCCGTCGCGGGCGATGAACTCAGGAAAGACGGTGGCAACGAGGCCAACCGGGTTCTTCGTGCCGACCGCATATCAACAGCAAAAGCGGGCTCCGAATCTTGGAATCCGGTATGCGGTGAACAGCAAACCCTTCAACGTCAGGAGTATTTATCATGAATGCGATCAATCACAGCGAAGTCCAGGCCATTGAAACGGCGAACGAGGACGTAGTCATTCCCGAGCAGAGCAACATCGTGGTGCCGTTGTCGCAGTTGCGCGTGTCCAAGCGCAATGTGCGCAAGATTCGCAGCAGCGGCCCATCCATTGAAGCCCTGGCGGCAAGTATTGCCAGAGTCGGGCTGTTGCAGAACCTGACCGTGGTGCAGGCCCGCGGCGGCAAGTATTACGACGTAGTGGCCGGGGGCCGGCGCCTTGCAGCTTTGAAGCAGTTAGCCAAGGCCAGGCGCATTCCCAAGGAATGGGCGGTGCCGTGCATGTTGGTCGCCAGTGCCGATGCCCGAACCGTCAGCCTGACGGAGAACGTGCAGCGTGAAGCCATGCACCCGGCAGATCAGTTTGAAGCCTTTGCTGCGCTGGTGGCAGAAGGCCAGCCCATCGAAGATATTGCAGCAGACTTTGGTGTCACGCCCCTGGTGGTGCAGCGGCGCCTGAAGCTGGCGAATGTGTCGCGGCGTCTGCTGGCCGACTACCGGGCCGACGCGGTGAGCCTTGAGCAGTTGATGGCGCTTGCCATCACAGATGACCATGCAGCCCAGGAAGCCGCCTTCTACGAAGCGCCCGAATGGCAGCGGCAACCCCATTCTTTGCGGGCCAGACTCACTGAACAGGACATTGACGCGGGCCATGCCCTGGTGCGCTTTGTTGGGCTGGATGCTTATGAAGCGGCCGGTGGCGGTGTTCGTCGTGATCTGTTCGCGCAGGATGACAACGGCACCTATATCACCGATACAGCGCTATTGGACCGGCTGGTGAAGGAAAAGCTTGACAGCCATGCTGCCCAGGTCAAATCTGAGGGGTGGGCTTGGGTGGATGCCACGCCGTCCATGACCCATGCCGATCTTCACGCTTTTCAACGAGCGCCGCGTGAGCGCCGTACTCCGGGCAAGCGGGAAAGCGCACGGATAGAAAAGCTGGAAGCCAGGATGCAGGCCATCGGCGAGGAACTGGATGCCGCGCTGGACAGCGATGACGAAGAAACCGCAGATGCGCTGCAGGAAGAGGGTGACAGTCTGGCTGCGCAGTTGCAAGATTTGGAAGAGCGATTACTGGACTACAACCACACTATCAAGGCGGCGGCGGGTGCCGTTGTGACCATCGACTGGCAGGGGCAGGTGGTGATTCATCGCGGTCTGCTGCGGGAAGCCGAAGCCAAGGCGTTGCGGACTTTGGAGCGGCTGCAGCAAGGGCTGACCGAAGAAGAAAGCAATGGTGGCGATAGTGGGAACGATGACCAGCCCAAGGCGGCTACTATTTCCGACAAACTGGCCCAGCGCCTGAGCGCACACCGTACCGCTGCGCTACAGATCGAACTGGCCCGCAACCCCCAAGCCGCCCTGGCTGCTGTGGTGCATGGCATGGTGCAGACTGTGCTGCGAGTGGGCCGCTATCCCCATTACAGCTTACCGTTAGACATGCGTTTGAACGTACAAAACCGGCTGGACAGCATGGCCCCGGACTGGCCGGAATCGCCCGCTGCGGTGGCTTTGCGCGAGTTGCAACAGGCAGCAGGTGCAGACTTGCCGCAGGATAGCGCCGATCTGTTTGCCGTATTGCTGGCAAAGCCGCAGGATGAACTGCTGCAATTGCTGGCAGTGTGCGCCGCCGCTACAGTAGATGCGGTGATTCACCGCGCCAGCGAGCATCAGCCAGGGGAAGAACTGGCGCAGGCGGTGGGCCTGGACATGGCTGCATGGTGGCAGCCGACCGCCGAAGGTTATTTTCAGCATATTTCCAAGGCCATGATTCTGGATGCCGTGGGTGAGTTCGCACCCGATCAGGCGGCAAGGCTGGAAAAACTAAAGAAGGGTGATCTGGTAAGTGAGGCAGAGCGCCTGGTGGCAGGTACGGGGTGGATGCCTGCTATCTTCCGGGTGGATGCGTTGCAGGAATCTGACTGCGATTCAGGCACTGACGAAATCGCTAATTCCCTCGCTGCGTAAGCCTGACGATAGGCCCGCGCCCCGGTTCCGGCCGGGGCGCTTCGCTGTCCAGTCAGCATCATCCCCAAAGCCTTGGCATTTTTGGGGTCGATGGTCAGAATTCGGGCGTCGCATCGCCGCGCCCGGTCTTCCTCCAGGATATACCCGCTACGAGCGCGACACGGTCAAACTCGCCGGCATCGTGCATGACGAGATTGCTGCTTGGCAGATGCGCCAGGAGCGGATGTCGCCTTCCTATACGACGCGATGGGAAGATTTGGTACAGGTGTGGCGGTAGGCCGTCCTGTGAGCCTTCCGTAAGAAAACCAAAAGGATTCAGAGCCGCGCAAGTCGCGGCTATAGGCGCTCTCCGCGCTGGCGAGCGGCCTTGTCTAAACTACGCGTTTGGAACTTCAGTACTTCTACGCATATTTGTCTCTAAATTTTTGTAATATCTAGCGATGGTTGGAAAAACTAGGGCGGATTTTGATCTGGCGCGACAAAAGGAAGTAGATGCTCTAGCGTGCCGTGCTGACCAGTCACGGGATCACAGTTACGCCGCATGTAGTGGTAATGGAAAAAAGGAAAGTAATCGACATGCTTGGACTAACTCTACGAGATGAGTTTCAAGGCCGGCGCCTCAAAGGGACGGCTATTGAGCTTTCCAACGACTCCAATACGGGCGCGACACAAATCGCCGCACAGCAATTTTTGGGTATTACTTATCCAACTCATGACCTTTTGAAAGGCATTGAAGCTGTGGGTCCTGAGCAAGGGCGGCCAGTCGTCGTGATTGGCGAGCGCGGGCTAGGTAAGTCGCACTTGATGGCGGCGCTCTATCACGCCGTCAATGATGCTGCATCAACAGGTGATTGGCTGCGATCCTGGGCCTCAACCTTGGGCGATCCAAGTGTCTGGGTAGGTCACGCCGGGATTCGGTGCTATTACGCAGAAGAGATTCTTTGGAGGCATCAGCATTAAGATGCTTGACGAGTTTACGTATCCGTCTCCTACCTTTGTGGGTGGCGTTAGCGGCGCCAAGGGTATGGCTGCGGCGCAATGCGCGCCGATTTATCAGGACCTGTTCGTAAATTGAATTTGTTTCCGCGGGTATAGGGCCGCAGACCTTACGGACTATGAAGGTTCGAAAGTTGCAGGTCCGCGCTACTCAAAATGGAAAAAATGAGACAGAAAGACGCCGGTCCAGATCACGATGGTAAACGCAATTGCTAAGAATACTGCAGCACTGCCGAGGTCTTTGGCGCGTCCGATCATGGGATGATGGTCGAGGGTGATTGTGTCTGCGAGGGCTTCGATACTCGAGTTCAGTAATTCAACGATCAGTATCAGAAAAAGCGGGCCGAGGAGTAGAAATATTTCGGTAAGGCTGCGACCGAGCCAGCCGGCTATCGGTATCATCACAATTATCAGAAGCAGCTCTTGACGGAAAGCGGCTTCATGACGGAACGCAGCAGCGAAACCTCTGGTTGAGTAACGTATAGCGTTAAGCAGACGGGCGGGGCCACCTCTGCTCTTGTAAGGGGAAGTATCGGAACTCATTGATTTGTCATCCACTGGTCGGCACTCATTATACGGTCGCATAAGCGCTAAATCCGACGACGTACTTTCTCTTTATACGCGATGAAATCCGCACTGAAAATCTCTGGCAGGAGGCACTGTTCGAGAGGCACTGCGTGGTTGAAGGTGGCGACGCCCGAGAGGCTGATGCAGGAACGTGTTCAGCGACCGCCCTAATAACGACCGAAGTACCGCTCCTCGGGATGCTCTTCAAGGCAGATCGCGATAACGGTAGTGGGCATCGCAGACAGCTTCAGGTGGAGTTGGTATCAGCAACTGAAACGGGGGCTCTTGTTGTCACTGCCTGCTTTTCCGCTACGGCGGGCGTGTGCCTCCGACTGCCAAAGCTATGCTGCATGTGAATTGCAGCATCGTGCCTCGCCCAGCTGTTTTGATATTTATTTGATATTTCATTGATATATGCTTGTTGGTGGCTCCGATATGCTGCTGCACTTCATAACGCATGTCGTAAGATGCCATGAGCTTGCAACGTTACTCTGCTGGGCCATCCGCGATGAAGCGGGAGGGACGTTCGCCCACCGCCGAAACAAGGCAGGAGGGGAGCGTGGAGGTGTCTGTGGTTCTCCCGATGTTCAATGAGGAAGAAGTCGTTCTACGAATGTATCGACGGCTAAAGGCAGTTGCAGAGCAGCTCAATGCGAGGTATGAGCTACTGTTCGTAGATGACGGAAGCAGCGACAGCACTGCAGACACCATACTTGAGATTTCGCTAAACGATGAGTCCGTCACGGGCGTGTTCCTTTCTGGCCATTTCGGCAAAGAGGCGGCTTTACGTGCCGGGCTGGAGTACGCGGCTGGGCAAGCGATCGTCACCATGGACGGTGACCTGCAGGATCCGCCGGAGCTAATTCCCGAAATGGTCCGTGCTTGGCGTTCAGGGGTGGACGTGGTCCGTATGCGCCGACAGTCGCCTACGCCTGATCGCCACTTAGACTTCCTGTTGTACAGCCCAAGGGCAGCCACCGTGCTAAGCCTGGTGGTAAATCGCCAGCGCTACATGAAGGACGTCATCGAATGGGCCGGCCTTAGGGAGACTGTCATCACGTACGAGCGGCAGCCCCGAGTTGCGGGCAGATCCAAGTGGACCGTCGCACAGCTCCTTGGATACTCCCGAGACGGTACGAAGACGCTTTCGAGCGTATGCGCGCGTATCTTAATGCTGATGGGGTTCCTGGGTTTCTTTGCTGGCCTGACATATGCCTGCTACATCCTGATAGCTCCGATCGGTTGGAACGATCCCGCCTCCTTGGTTCCTCTGACGTCAGCCACCCCGCTGCTCTTCGGCGGCTGTGTGTTGTACTTTCTTGGCTGGTTAGCCGAGGGGATGGAGCAAATAGCTCCGCCTATGAGGCATCCCAACTTCTCGATCCGAATGTTTGCGCGTAATGGTCGGATGTCGGCACCGTGACGGACGGCGCGGCTGTACTTGCACGGGCGTCCGCAGCCGTGCGCTGAGGTGAACTGGCTGAATGCGCCCTCATGAAGGGTACAGCGAAGAACTATTTTGGACGCAGGCGAGCAGGCAATTTGGAGAACAGGTCGAAATGAGTACTAAGCACACGATACGAATGCTTATTGTGGAAGATCACGCCGGGCTGGCGACGAACCTCTATGAGTTTTTTTGTGATGATCGTTATATCCTCGACTTTGCTTCCGATGGCCTGACCGCTCTGCATCTCATCGCCACGAACGACTATGACGTCATCGTTTTGGATGTAATGCTTCCGGGCCTTTCTGGCTTTGAAATATGTCGTCGCATCCGACATGATATCCATTCCTCCACGCCGGTCATCATCATGACCTCAAAGGACCAGCTGCAAGATAAGGAAGAGGGCTTTTCGGTAGGGGCAGACGACTATTTGGTTAAACCGTTCAATCTCCGTGAGCTTCAGTTGCGAGTGGACGCCCTCTACCGCCGCAAGGCGGGGTTCTCCAGGACGCCCGAGCTTCGTGTGCCTGGCATAAGTTTTGATCCTGGGAATCTGGTGGTGCGAACAGATAACGGCGAGCAGTTGGAGCTATCTGGAACGGGGGCAAGGATATTTGAGGAACTCATCAAGGCCTATCCCGATCTGCTTTCATATACACAGATTCAGGATGTGGTCTGGGGTGAACGCGAGGTAGATATGAACACATTGCGCACTCACGTGTACTCACTTCGCAAACTACTTCAGGATACTTTCCAGTATCCGATGATAAAAACCATACACGGTCGTGGATATCGGTTGCATCCACCAAGCAAAGTCGCCTGATGAAGCCGAGGTCTATCTCACGGCGTGTCTACCGCGCCATACTGGCCGTCAGTGTAGTTGCTACGCTTTCAATGGTAGTCACAGTGCTTCTAGTCAATGAAGATCTGGAGCACACGATGCTTGATGTCGAATTTGCACAGGAACGTGACTTCATACTGATGAATCACACCGGTGAAGAGGCCTTCATATGGGATACGCCGGAGCTCGCAGTCGTATTTGCTCCCTCTGACGATGTCCACCCCAATGTATTGCCGGAGGTGTTCCAGGGACTGCCCCAGAATTATTCAGCTGAAATAGAACGAGGCGATGAAACTTATCTGGTCGCCGTAGAGAGCGTCAGTGGTGGCGTGCTTTATATTGCGAAAAACATCACCCACTTTGAAAAGCGTGAGGCGCTTTTTGGACTTGCGCTAATAATCATCGCAGTAGTTATTCTAGCCTTCAGCTTGCTGCTCGCAGTGTTCAGCAGTCGGCGAATTGTCAGGCCGCTGAAACTTCTTTCAGAGCGGATCAGCAGAATTCCTGTGGGACCCAACATGCCTCGCATGGAGTCGGACTACAGCGATGTCGAGTTGCACTCCATCGCATTGACATTTAATAGATTCTTGGATGAACTTGAGTCGTACGTGCGCCGCGAGCAGTCTTTGTTGAATCTGGCCAGTCATGAGCTGAGAACGCCTATAGCCGTGATGTCAGGCGCGCTGGAAGTCATCGAGTCCCGTGATCAACTGAACGATAAAGATCGCGCCACACTTTCGCGGGTGCGGAGATCCTGCGATGAGATGAGGGACAACGTCAATATTTTGCTGAAGCTCGCGCGTCGAGAATCAGAGGACAGAGAGCACGAAATCATCGAAGTGAGCCCCGTTGCACGGCGGGTTATCAGTGACCTGAAAGTAAGCCTAAGCGGCACCGACCGAGTAAACCTAAATACAGTTTCTGAGCTTCGTGTGCGGGCTGACCCCGCGATAGTGGCTATGCTCTTGCGTAATATTATTCAGAACGCAGTGCAGCATACAAAAGGTGAGATTCAGGTAACGGTGTCGGAAAAGTCCGTCGAGATAGAAGACAGCGGTACCGGTCTGTCGGCCGACCAGCAGGCGATTCTTATGCGCCAAAAGTCACTTTTGAACGACGGTAGAGCTTTAAGCGGATTGGGCCTTTACATCGTCACCCTGATGGCCGAAAGACTCGACTGGCTGCTTGAAATTACGCAAACAAACGCAAACGGCACAAAGATACGCCTGAATCCCCAGCAATGCGTGAACAAACCCTAATATTTATTCTCTCCAGCTTCGTGTTACTGACGCTGAGCCGTCTGGCGCTCGTTGCGTGGCACTGGCAGCGTGTGAGTGCAGGCGGCGGCCTATGGCCAGTACTGATAGGTGGGCTGCGTATTGACGCGACGCTAGTAGCTATGTTGGCCGCGCTTCCCTTATTGCTATCGCCATGGTTGGGTCATTATCAAGTAGCCGGCATTATCACTACTGCATGGCTTCTGGTCTCTTGGTTCTTACTCGTGCTCTTAGAGGCATCTACACCGCAATTTATTTATGAGTACGATACGCGGCCCAACCGGCTGTATGTTGAGTATCTTAAGCACCCCAAAGAGGTATTCGGCATGCTCTGGAAGGGCTACAAGCTGGCGATCCTGGGCGCATTAGTTCTGATTGTGCTGCTGGTTTCGCTAGGCGTTCAGCTCTTTGGAAGCATACGCACAGATATCCCGCTTCCTTGGTGGCAAGCGCTTCTATCCACCCTCGCGTGCGCACCGTTACTGTTCTTAGTTATCAGGGGGACGCTCAGTCATCGGCCCATTAATCCATCAACCGTTGCCTATTGTGGCGACGGCATGCTTAACACTTTACCGCTCAATTCGTTGTACAGCGTGCTATATGCGGTCTACAGCATAAAGAACGAACGCTCCGCTTCGGACGTCTACGGAAAATTGGAAGAGGAAGAGATCCGTGATGTCGTGAACCGGTGTGCCGGCATCAGCTCCGTGAGCGCCCAAATACCCAGTCTTCATCATCACGAACCGACATGCAAGAGGGCGAGGCCGCTCAATATCGTGATCATAGTGGAAGAGAGCCTGGGGGCGCAGTACGTCAGCAGCCTTGGTGGTGCTGATCTGGCGCCGAATATCGACAGACTATCAGGACAGAGTTGGAATTTTACCCGAACCTATGCAACTGGAACGCGATCAGTGCGGGGCCTCGAGGCTATTGTTGCAGGATTTCCGCCGACTATTTCAGACGCTGTGCTGCGCCTATCTGGCGCGCAACGTAATTTTTTCACCTTGGCGCAGTTGCTTAAGCAGCATGGCTACCGCTCTCGATTCATCTACGGAGGCGAAGCCCACTTTGATAACATGAAAGGCTTTTTCCTCGGTAACGGTTTTGACGAACTTCACGATATCCATACCTTCGAGGCTCCTAACTTTGTTGGGACATGGGGAGCCTCTGACGAAGATATGTTCAACAAGCTCGACACGCTATTGAGAAGCGCGCCGGAACATCCTACATTCACCCTGGCATTTACGGTGAGCAATCACTCGCCATGGGAGTATCCCGCCGGGCGTATCGCGGTAGATGGTGATCCGGCCACCACAGAGAATACGGTCCGGTACGCTGACTGGGCTTTGGGGCAGTTTTTTGAAACGGCCAAATCCTCGTCGTATTGGCAGGATACCGTGTTTCTCGTGGTAGCTGACCACGACTCGAGGGTGCACGGCGCCAATCTCGTCCCGTTGCGGCATTTTCACATTCCGGCTCTCATCCTGGGCGCGGACATTCAGCCTCGACATGACGATCGGGTAATTAGCCAAATCGATCTGCCCACTACCTTGCTATCCCTAGCTGGAATTCAGGGGGATCATCCCATGATTGGACACGATCTCACGCAGGAGGGCGGCGGGCGGGCAATGATGCAGTACGGGGATAATTACGGGTATCTGAAAGGGGGCTCTTTATTGGTTCTCCAGCCGCATCGATCACCCACCCAGTATCGTTATGCGGCCCCGGATGCGTATACGCAAGAGGGCGTGGATCCTTATCTATTGAAGGAATCGCTGAGCCATGTTTTATGGCCGTCCTGGGTATATAAAAATAACTATTACACCCTGCCGGAACTGCAGAAATAAGGTCGGGTCTCTTTTGATAGATTCTTGATCTTTGGTTGACGAATTATTGTCGTTGGAACTCGTATTCTAGCCCTGTTGCTTTACTACAAGCCGGGCTAAGCGTTGTTATCTATTCCAGACCTTTTGCACTCCAGAACCCATCTTTTGAGGCATGGCCAGGCGTTCGTGTCGACCCACGGTAGGCTCGTAGTGCGCTTTTTGGTATTCGGCGGCGCGTCCACAGTCATCCACTGGGCAGTGATGTGGTCGCTTGTCACTATCGGCTTGACTCCGATTGCAGGCACCGCAATCGGGGCGGTCGTCGGTTCCGTCTTCAACTACGCCTTTCAGTTTTTTTGGACTTTCGATGGCGTGGGTCGCCATGACAAGGCGATCCCTATTTACGTATGCACGGTGGCACTGGCATGGGTCGCCAATGCCGGCTTTTACTACGTGCTGACGTCATTCACCGAAATGGGCGTTGCGGTCGCCCAAGTTTCCACGACTATCGCCGTTGCAGCGATGAATTTCATTTTTTACAAAAGGATCGTGTTCCCCCTGCGTCACAATAGATGTCCGCTCGTTTTTCGTTAATATTTGAGGGAGCGGTCGGAGTGAAGAAGTGCCCAGTTACAGCCCAGAATTCAAAGAACAAGCCGTCAGGAAATTGATGCCGCCGCA
>NZ_JAZDRJ010000004.1:0-229763 GCF_047501535.1 Achromobacter sp. F4_2707 | reverse complement strand
TGCGCAACGGCATTATGGGCAGGAGCACGCAATTCTTGAGCGCCGCCGTAGCGTCTACGAAGCAGCGAAACGCGTTACGCCGCAGCGTTGGAAAGGCCGCCACACGCGTGACTGGAACCCGGTTCGCCAGGTGTGGTTAAACCCGCCGAAGGAACATGCCGCAGCGCCTCAAGAATTGAATCACGCGGCATGAAGAAAACGGACATCATTGTTGACAAACACCGCCTGGGTATCAGCCCGTAAGGGCTTACCAGGTCGGCCGAGCGTGGTGCTGAGGTGGTGGTCAATGTACCCATATTGGGTATTTTGCTGCCCATATTGGGTGGGTTTGTCTAGTGCGAGCCATACAATGAATGCCACGGAAGTCGTGGGAAGAAGGAGGCAGTGTGAAAACAATTGGCTTAATTGGTGGAATGAGTTGGGAGTCGACCATTCCTTACTATCGCCAGATCAACGAAACAATAAAGCAGCGCCTTGGCGGCCTGCATTCAGCAAAAATCTTGCTCTACAGCGTAGATTTTCAGGAGATCGAAGCGCTACAGCGTGAAGGTCGGTGGGACGAAGCCGGAGCACTGTTGGCTGATGTTGCGCGGCGGCTTGAGGCAGCAGGTGCCGATGGTTTGGTGCTGTGCACCAATACCATGCACAAGGTGGCTGCGGCCATTGAAAATGCGGTTGACATACCGTTGCTGCACATCGCGGACCCGACTGCTGACGCGATCAAGCGTTCCGGGATCTCAACGATTGGCTTGTTGGGTACCCGGTTCACGATGGAACAAGACTTTTATCGTGCCCGCCTGGCTGAACGGCACGGCCTGAAAGTGTTGACTCCTGACGTTGATGATCGGGATACCGTGCATCGCATCATCTATGAAGAGCTATGCCTTGGCCGGATTAAGGCAGAATCGCGCGATGTGTATATCGAGGTGATTGCGCGGCTGGTCGAGCAGGGCGCGCAGGCTGTCATTCTGGGCTGCACTGAAATATCGCTATTGATAGAGCCCAAGCACGTCAACATTCCTTTATTCGATACGACGCAATTGCATGCTGTTTATGCGGCGGATTGGATGTTGGGGGGGCAAGCCTGAAGATTGATATTCCCTAGCGAAGGTATTAGGCCGGAAGCTCGGAGTGCCTGATGGTTATAGAACTGCTTCTGGAGAAGCTCTCGCGCCGAGCGCATGGCTTCAGAAATTCTGGGAATTACCGCTTGAGGGTTTGATTCAGAACTGATGGTGCCCGGGGCCGGAATCACACGTTGGCTGTAAAGCCAATGTTCATAAGGGTTTCGGAGATTTCTTATTTTTAGGGGTACCCCTTTGGGGACGCTCAGGACAAACGTTGCGCATAAACGACGTATTTTGGTGGTCTTGTTAGGCAATAGCCTCTATTCTGGATTTGACAACCGGTAGGTCGTTCACAGTCAGCAGTTTCTTGAGCAGCTCTCTTGTTGCGATGAGGGTGGATGCCAGTAGCGGAACTTTTACGATATGGATCGAATACTTTTTATTACCCAATATAGACTCGAGCTTTTCATAATAGCCAACTTTACCTGTTTCGTTTGTCACATCGGGATATAGGAGGACAATGTCTGGGCAGTTGAAACAAGACCCATAGGTCAAGACCTGATAGATGTCCTCACGAGAAATTCCAAGATGACGCTTGCGCATGTCAAGGGTTTTCCATTTTGTGTCCACTATTAGTACGGTCTTTCCTTGGCCGTTGATCAGCCTAACATCAGGTATCAGCTCAAAAACCCCTTTATTGTCACTCCGTGAGCATGCAAACGTACCGCGAGCCTGAGACTCAGAGACGAGTCCAGCAATCGGTGAGAGCCAAGAAAACTCCTTGGCTATGAATCGCTCAAAGAGGCGGGATGTGAAAATAATTTCTGCTGTGGCAAGCTTCTCTCCTGCAAACACCCCAACACCCTCTTCGTTCAAGAGGGCCTTGCTCTGCCGAAGTAACGAGTGATAGATCGCCGGGAGTCGGTCTGTGCGCACTTTCGCCCATTCGAGACGGTGATCTCTGGATACATCAACTGAATCTAGTTCAGATATGCATAAGTCAATACGTCCACGGATTCGCGCAGAGCATCTCGGACGGTAGCGAATTAAGACTTCCTTGAATATCCTATTCTCGGGAACATCTTCGGTTAGAGACACCCAGGATGACGCAAAGCGGCCTGGTCTTCTAATGCTTTCATAGCATTGGTCCGGAAACATTATCCGGCCTCTGGGTGAGGCTAAGCTTTCTGTGGATGACACATATCTTCGAATTACTTGGCTACGTCGGGCGAGCTGCAATTCGTCGCAGAATACCTCAAGGAGGGCGTCATATCTCCCTCCGTCTGCGCTTAAGAATGCAAGACCGGCTGTCACCGACTGGGCTGACATGGCACTTGCTAACATTGCCGACAGGTTGCTATCTATGCGAGATCGAGCTTCTGGCTCAAGTAGTGTCGCTCCAATTGGAGTAACCTCAAGGGTTACAAGTGGGGTTTCCAACGTGCCCGTCCAGAATTTAGGAACTAGCGCTTCAGGAAAAACATCAAAATACGCAGTGGGTTCTTCCCCGATATTATGTTTCCACGCAGTAATAATCGAAGTTAATTCTTCTAGAGACTCCAACTCAAGTCCTGGCCCTACACGCAGCTTAGACCATTCTTCACACTGCAGTAGGCGTTTCATCGTGTTCTCCCTCACCGTCGCCGAGGTTAGTTAAAACTGGTGACTCTGACCGGCAAAGCTTTAGGAGGCAGTTGATCGCGTGAGCTTCATCATCTGGTCCAGGAATCATCCGCGATGGATTCCAAAACCGAGGGTCTAACTCAAGACTTCTTGGGGTGGTGTGGGGACGGTAGCCATAGGCGGAAGCAATATCCTGATTTATACCAAATAGCTTTTTGAACTGTTTCTCGGGAGGGTTAAGTTTGAAGAAATTCGACGTCTCTGAGGTCGAGTCTCCAAGAACCATTAAAATCAAACCTTCATTGCCGTAGAAATACTCACGAAGTAGCGGAATAACCTTAGTTGCAAGTCGATCGATTACTTTCGCATTGGTGTCGCAGCCGACAAAGTAGCCATGGCCGATGCAATGATCTGTATCCAAGAGATGCTCGATCCTTGCGTTTATCGTTCGCAGAAGATGCCCGCAGTCGACCGACTGTGCATCTGTCGTGCTTCGCAGCAAAGAAGGCTCCGGTGGTATTTGAATGAAATCGAACCGACGGCGAAGGGCATGATCAATAAGCGCGATATTCCGATCAGACGAATTCATTGTCCCAATTAAATGCAAGTTTGATGGCATGAAAAGACGAGATTCAAGCTCTTCTGCACGAGGGTATTGCAATTCTATGCCAATCGGAAATTCAGCCCCGACTCTCTTATCGGAGTCCAAGGTTGATATCAACGGACCTAGGATTCGGCTCACATCTCCTCGATTAATTTCATCGACGACAATGACAAACTCCTTTCCGGGGGCCTGAAGAGCTCGCCGAATCATTCGAAGCAGTAATCCTTCATGCACCTTGTAACGTAGCTGGCCCTGTGGAGAAATTTTCGCAGGCCCAGCGTCACCACCTTCATCGTCAGTCGCAAGATCATCCTCTGAGATCACAGGTCGAATCGATTCAACGAGATCCTCGTACTGAAGTGATGGATGAAATGTTATAAAAGCGCACTGGTCTCGGTAGTCGTTGAATTTCTCAAAGGATGTCGTTGGGTTTCCTTTGTCGTCAAATCCTGGTTCGACAATCTTCACCGCTTCGCGGACAGCGGATAAGGTTTTTCCAGTTCCTGGAGGGCCGTAATAAACGCGCACAATGGATCTGGTTGAACTTTTCTTTCTCAACAGCAACCGAGTGCCAGCTGCTGCTAGATCTTGGAGCGCGAGCGCGCGTAGAGCTTCAAACTCCTCAAGACCTCCAAAGGGGTAGACCTTCGCAGAGAGGTATTTTGCAGTGGTCGCCAGCTCGCTTAGTTCGCGATGTAGGTCGACTTCTGTTACTGAATTGGGTAGAACCTTGATCGTAATGAAGGATGCTAAGATTTTCTTGAGTGTTGTGGTTCGAATATCTTTCAGAAAAACAACATCAGGGGCAATGGAAAGTCCAGCGACCTCAGATAGCGGCGTAGGGAATAAGCCGTTTTGATCCCAATCTATGCTTGATATTTTTCTGCCATACATGGGGCCCTTTCCATCACTCATCAACGCTTCAGAGGCTATATCAAAGAGAAGATTTGATACTCCGCCGAGTTTGTTGTGGTTCTGAGCATTTTGATAATGAGATGCCAAGCCGATCAGGATGGCGCCCGCCCGTGGTAAAGCCATGAGAGCAATACGCCACCCTGCGTTACTTCTATATCGTTCAAAGAGGTCTTTTCGATAAATCCCAAGGTTCAAGAAATGAACATCTCCAAGCCAGGTACCGTAGTCTGTTTCTCCCAGACCGGCTGTTTCCAGCTTGTGTTTTATGCTACGTCGAAGCTCATTGGTCCAGAGATTGCTGATGTTAGCTGGCGTGTAATAGTTGAAATCTGCGTCTACGCCCCACTCGGCCTCAGGAAGCAGCATGCCTAGCTCAGTAAGGGCATTCTCTCTCTCGGCGTCACAGGTCAGCTTACTGTTTGATCGGAGTAGGTCAAGAAGTGCCATATCTATCCTGAATGAAGAAAGGGGCGGTAAGCCCCTAGAATAAACTCTGCCTGTTGATCACGCAGCAACAGTGCCGGATATTTTTTTGCTCAAGGTTGAATTTTTTTTGTTCTGCGTTGGCGTTGGAGCAGGAAAAACATCGGTAGACTGTTTATCGAGCAAGTTGACGAGATTGCGCAAGGCCAGACCAACACCTTCAGCTAACAGTGGAGGTACTGCATTGCCCACTTGCGAGCACCTGGCCACATCATGTTTTCGGCGTGGTCCGTTAATTGTATATCGACCGTGAAAGTGAAAATTGTCAGGAAAGGATTGAAATCTTGCCATTTCGCGGACAGTAATATTCCGTGGCTCGGCGTAGTGAATAAACTCATCCGGATGGGTCGTTATCGTTGATACGACTGCCGAAGGATCAATGAGAACCTTTTTGTCCTTTTTTGTGCCGTTTTCAAGCAAGAACACTTTTGACAGTCTTCCAGGTGGCTGAGTCTGGTGAGCGAGCTTGTACAGTGTTTGGATTCGCTCACCGTGTTTTGAGAAGCGGTGTGAGTTAGGAATGCGCCCTGTCTTTTCACCTTTCCTCATTGCACGTGCGTAAGCAGAGATCGCCTTTGTGTAGACGGCAGATTCAAACTCTGGTGAGTCAGGACATTCGACCCTGATACCTCCGGTAAGATCACCTATTGCTTCCTTGGCAGTAACGTTCTTGGTTTGATGCAGGCCCCAACGTTGACGTACCACGATAGCTGATTTATTCAGCATGTCATCGAGAGTTGCTTTAAGCTCCGTAGACGGTAACGTGCAGTCCTGAATGCCCACGATAACCACGCGACGCCGGGATTGAGGCACTCCGAAGCGGCTTGCATCAAGCACATCAAAGACGCTCGTATAACCGAGCGCAGAGAGCCGTTCTATAACAGCATCTGCAACGGACGTGCTCGCCTCGCCTGGGCGAGCAACAAATCGACGTGCAATCCCTTCGACGTTTTCGATTAGAACTACTCGTGGTCGTACAAGCTCGACCATGTCTAGCATTTGGTAGACGAGGCTATTTCTTTCGTCTGTTCCATCACGACGACCGCCTACGCTGAACCCTTGACATGGTGGCCCTCCAGCCATCATCGTGACAGTGCCGCGTAAAGATCGTAGGCGATTTCTCATTGACTCGTCTTTTAGGAGAGTGACGATGTCATGGTTGGTCTTTGGCAGCCAAGCAGGCCAGTTCTCAAAACTTGCGTACGGGGCGTCGGACGCTAAGAGGTTTTGAGACAAGGTCTCAAACGCCATCGGATCACGCTCTATTGCGAAAACTCCGCTCCAGCCTGCCTCCTTAAGTCCGAGACTTAGGCCTCCGCATCCAGCAAAGAGGTCGATACAAGAAAGACTTGGCTTGTATGGTGTTGTCACTTCTGCGTTTCCGTTATAGCAGTCTTTTTTTGCACTTGCTGAGTTCTGATCTTCCTAGAGACCGGCGGTAGCAACGATTCTTGGAAGGGATATTGTTCTCTGTCCATGTGTTCCTTGATCAGTCGAACAATCAACGTTGATTTTTTGTGTCCCCGGTCATTGCAAAACGCTTCGAAACGGCGGGCTTCGGGATCGGGAACAAGCACTGATATTTTTTTCGGCACAGTCACAGACGCTCCTGGGGCAAGGTAACCTTCATTAAGCCACCAAAAGCCGCATAAAGCAAGATAAGTGCGCATATGTGCGCACTTTGGTGGCAGAGAAATTACCTCTTCTGTAGCGTAGCTGCCTTGACCAGAACGCTTGGCTCTGGAGTAAGTTCATTGGGATAGTATACCCCAGGAAGCTGTGTTTTTGTACAGTATTTATGTGTTGCCTCGTTTGATCGGGCGGGGCATAGGCGGTGGTTACCTTTTCAAGGGCGGGCCGATTTCTCGGTTCCGTCCTGATTCTTCCTGAGGCTCGCCTGGCACGTGGCTGAACTGCGATCATACGTCCGCGCTTTACGCACCTCCCTGCTCCAGGTTCGCGGTCCGCTCATCCCTGACGCCTACGGCCCGACTCCCTAGCTTCGGGCCTGCGCGCTTTGCTTGCGTGCTGTCGGCACCCAATCAGGCCGTTGCCGGCTTCATCCGCTTTCCTTCCCTCATCGCCAATCTCCGCGACGGTAGCCCGTGGCCGCGTGCCGTCAAGGCGCGCCAGGCCGTGTCCTCGGCGTGCGCCTGCGGGCCGCACCCACCCTGACGCTTGTTTCCTTGACTGCCCGACGGCTGTGGGCTCCTGACGCCGCGGGCGATGAACTCAGGAAAACGGTGGCAAACCAGGCCAACCGGGGTCTTCGTGCCGACTGCACCAACTGCCGAAAGGCTTTGGGCTCCGAATCTAGGAACCCGGTGTGCAGTGAACAGCCAACCAAATTTTGTCAGGAGAATTGTCATGAACGCCATCAACACCATCGAAACCCAAGCCATCTCGAATGTGACCGCACATGCCGTCGCTGCCTCCCAGACCGAGCGCGTCGGGCAGGAAACGCCAGCCCCGCAACGCATTCACGTACCGGTATCGCAGTTGCGCGCGTCTCGCCGCAACGTGCGCAAGACCGGCGCGGCGGGTCAGTCCATTGAGGCGCTGGCCGCCAGCATTGAGAGGGTCGGCCTGCTGCAAAACCTCACCGTCACGGCAGCCGCCAACGGCGCGCATTACGAGGTCGTGGCCGGTGGGCGACGCCTTGCCGCGCTCAAATGGCTGGTCAAGACCAAGCGCCTGGATGCACACTGGTCGGTGCCGTGCCTGCTGGTGCAAACCCAAGATGCCCGCACGGTCAGCTTGACCGAGAACGTGCAGCGCGAAGCCATGCACCCGGCAGACCAGTTTGAAGCCTTTGCCGCACTGCTCAAGGAAGGCCGCGCCATTGAGGACATCGCGGCCGATTTCGGGGTCACGCCTTTGGTGGTGCAGCGTCGTCTGCGGCTGGCGAACGTCTCGCCGCGTCTGATGGCGGACTACCGCGCCGATCAGGTCAATCTGGAACAACTGATGGCCTTGTCCATCACCGATGACCATGCAGCGCAGGAAGCTGCCTTCTACGATGCCCCGGAATGGCAGCGCGGCCCGCATGCCTTGCGCGGACGCTTGACCGAGCGTGATGTGGACGCCAACCATCCACTGGTCCGTTTCGTGGGGCTGGACGCCTACGAAGTTGCAGGCGGCAGCATTCGACGTGATCTCTTTGCCGAGGATGATAGCGGCATCTATCTGGATGACTTCAATCTGTTGGAACGGCTGGTGCAAGAAAAGCTGGATACGCTGGCTGAATCTGTCCGCGCCGAGGGGTGGGCATGGGTGCAGGCCGTGTCGCAGTTCAGCTATGCAGACCGCCAAGCGTTCTATGCCGCGCCGCAGGAAGATCGGGAACCGACCCCCCGCGAAGCCCGGTGCATGGCCGTGCTGCAAGGCCGCGTCGAGCGAACCAATGCCGAGCTGGATGATGCCTATGAGGCCGAGGACGCGGACAAGGTGCAGGCGCTGGAAAGTCGCCGTGACGCTCTGATGACGCAGCTTGCCGAGATTGAGGAAGGCCTGTTCGCCTACCCACCGGAGACCTTGAGCGTGGCCGGTGCCGTGGTCAGCATCGACCGGGAAGGTCAGCCCGTCATCCATCGCGGCCTGATGCGCGAGGCCGAGGCCAAGGCGCTGCATACCTTGGATCGCCTGCGCCAAGGGTTTACGCAGAGTGACATCGAGGGGGAAGACGCGAACAGCGGCGGCGATGACGCGCCTGCCAAGGCCGGCATTTCAGATCGGCTGGCCCGGCGTCTCAGTGCTCACCGTACCGCTGCCGTGCAGGTTGAATTGTCTCGCAGGCCACAGGTAGCGTTGGCCGTGCTGGCGCACAATCTGGTGCAGACCACCATTCAGGACAACGGGTATTGGTCGGCATCTGTGCTGGAAGTGAGTGCAACCCGGAAAGGTGATTTCGAGCGAAGCGCCTCGGACTGGCCGGACTCTTCGGCAGCCACCGACTTGCATGAACAGGTGCAGGCATGGCGTGAGCGCTTGCCGTCTGACCGTGATGCCTTGCTGGCCTACCTGATCGACTTGCCGCAGCCTGAACTGCTGAACTTGCTGGCGCTTTGCACAGCGCTGACTGTGAACCTGACCGTAATGCGTGCCGACCAGCCGCAGCCAGGGCAAGACATTGCGCAGGCGGTGGCGCTAGATATGGCGGTGTGGTGGCAACCCACTGCCGAGAGCTATTTCCAGCATTTGCCTAAAGCAGCCATTCTTGAGGCGGTGGGTGAGTACGCGCCCAGCGAAGTCAGTCGCCTGTCCAAGCTGAAAAAAGCCGCACTGGTCAGCGAAGCCGAACGGCTGGTGGCAGGAACTGGCTGGATGCCCGGCTACCTGCAGGCAGAGACGGGTGTCGGTGAGTCGGAGCAGGAGGATATGGCCGACGCGGATGCGGTCATCGCGGCCTAATCGGCTGGCACCCTGGCCCCGGTGTTCCGGGGTCAGGGCTGCCTAAGACTTTCCATGAACAGGAATCGGCCTGGACGGCCGCAAGCGAGCGCCAGCGGCGACAGCGATGTTCAGGCACATCGCTGGTTTGGCGTGAATGATATCGGTCTCTACCGTCCGCCATTGGGCTGGACGGTAGAGACCGAGTGGACAGACGTTCATCCGGTCACCGGAAAACGTCTGCGCAACAGACAGTGGTGGTTGGTGGCCACCAGGTTGTAGTTTCCAGCCCCGGCGGGCGCTTTGCGCTCCGATGCCGGGGCTGGTCAATCCTTGAACAGCCCGATGCAAAGTCAACAGCATCAAGGGTTGCAACAAACCCTTCATCACTTATTCACAGGCTTGCCCACCGTATCGGTGGATAAGCCTGCTGGGGCATTGTTTCATTTCTGACGTTGGAGCATGTCCAGGTAGGCATCCTCGATCAGTTGCCCGGGCGATACGCCCAGTTTCTCCATGATCTGGTGGGCTTCAGCAATGCCCGAGGACTGGGGCTCGTCGTCCTGCAGTACGACTTCAAGTTCCAGGAACTCGCCCAGGCCTTGCACGCGGTCCAGGTGGATGCGTGTTCTCCCCGTCATGACCAGGGTGCGGTGTTTGATGACGCGACCCAGCACGCCGTGGGCGGCGGCCAGCACCTCGCGCAGGGTATCGGGCTCAGTAGTGCGGCTGATCAAGTAGAACGATGTCTTTGGGCCAGCCTGGTCGGCGCGTTGATAGAAGATCAGCTCGCCCTGGCGCTCATTGAATGTCCTCAGCTTCAAACGACCATTCTCGCATTGGAAGAAGGTGTCGTCCTGGTGAAGCTCAGTCGGTTCTTCTGTAGCGATGGCCAGGGCTTTGGGCATTACCGCGTCGATGCTGTCGATGTGCGCCTTGATTTCGATGTTTCTTGCCATGGGCTTGCTATCTTGAAAACGGATCTTCTCTCCATTTTAGGAGGAAGGCGTATGGCTGATTTTCTCCATGAACCTGTACGTCTGCGCTGAGCGCACCGGGCTGCTGCAGGTTCGCTGTTCGCTCATCCCTGGCGAGACTGGCGTTGCCAGCCTTGCGCATCCCTGACGCCTGCCGCGTGCCGTTCGGCACTTGCCTCAAACCCAGAGTGAGGGTGGGGCGGCTTTGCTTTCTCCTCATTGTGTCACGCCGGTCTGGCCGTCAAGGGCGGCGCGCCGTGGCGCTTGCGGCCGTGGGCCGTCGTTGACCCTGTGACGGCTGGCGCTGCGGCGTGCCCCTTCGGTTCCAGGCAATTCCGCCTGATTCCGAACCGGAGACTCGTCATGCAGCAATATTCCCTTTTTCTGGATTCCTATCACGCTGGCGCTTTGTTGGTGCGTGAGGCCGATGGCGCGGTACGCCCTGCGCATCGTAAAGAGATACTGGCGGTGGCGCGTGAACTGATTGATATCGACGATCTACGCAGCCAGGATCTGTCCAACCCTGGCTTGGTCAGGGAGTTCCTGCGGCTGCGCTTCAATGCGGCGCTGGAGCATGAGGTGTTCGGGCTGATTCTGCTCGATAGTCAGAATCACCTGATCGCCTATCTGGAGCCGTTTCGCGGCACGATTGATCAGGCTTCGGTATATCCGAGGGAAGTGGTCAAGCTGGCCTTGCAGCACAATGCCAAGTCGGTAATGCTGGTGCATAACCATCCGTCAGGGAGCGTCGAGGTGAGCAGTTCTGACGTGGCTTTGACTAAGCATTTACAGCAGGCACTTGGTCTGATTGATGTGTGGGTGCTGGATCACTTCATTGTGGCAGGAAAGGAGGTTATTTCAATGGCGGAGAGAGGGCTGATCTGATTGATATTAGGGAGGCCTTGAGGCCTCCCGTATATTCTTGTTGAAAAAGGAGGGAAATAAACAACAGGAGCCTGTCCGTATTTTTGTGGACGAGGCGTTTGAAAGGTTTTTATCCACGCGCCGCAGTAAGCCAATCGACGAACAATAGCAAACTGGTTTATTGCGGATTTCCAGTCGAAGGTCGCTCTAACTGACTTAGCCAGCACGTTGCGTAGCCTTCAGCGTGCGTGGCTTGGCAAGCTTTGCCAAACTAAAATGCGATTGTGGCCAGAGAAACTATACAGTGGGCTATTCCGCTAGGTGGACTGGTCACATTTAAGCTGCGCATCATCAGCGTACAAGCGCTTTTTAATTACAAAATGTAATATAGCTGCTACCATGATCATGCGCAGCCCACTCGACGAACAACCGTGCATCACGGTAGCTTTAAAGGGACTGCTCTAAAGGGGAAAAATTATCTCTCACGCAATCAAAGCAGCGCCTGTTGGCGCTTCAACGGCAGTGCCCGGGCCGTCGCTGCCAGCACCTAATCTGTCCTCTCCTATCCGCCTAGCATGTGTCGAAGTTTGCAATTTCCGGCGCCTTGCACGCACGCGGCTTGATCTTGATGAGGGAACTACGATTCTGGTCGGTGCGAACAACAGCGGCAAGACGTCGCTGCTGACCGTACTACGGAATTTTTTGGGGGACTCTCCAGGTTTCCGTCCGTATGACCTAAGCCTTTCCCAATGGGCCAAGCTTCGTGAGCTAAGCAAGGCTTGGGAGGGGCTTGCTGAAGATCCGGCTACCGACACGAAGGATGCCGAAGAGTGGGAGTGTCAGCTACGGACCCTGCTGGATTGCATGCCGTTCGCCGATCTGTGGTTCAACGCGAAAGAGGGAGCCTACAGCTACGTAGCGCCCTACATCACCTCGTTGAAGTGGGAGGGCGGTCTTGTTGGCGTACGAGTCCGCCTTGAACCTGTTTCCAACACCGATGACTTAAGAAAATTGGCGTGGGGCTATCGTGAGGCTCGATTCCCAGTGAAGGGGCTTCCACAAGAGGGACATGCGTGGCCGGTCGACATCATTGATTATTGGCTGAGAAACCCATCAGATCTACGTCGCATCGTTTCGTACCGCCTTGATCCACAGAAGGGGCCACTGGCACCTGCGGTTGCCGCGCTCCCGCAGAGCTTGCCACCGAGCTCTGCTCCAGTGGACCTGAGTCACCTGCGGAAGCTAGTTCGCGTCGACTTCGTTTCAGCGCAACGCGGGCTCGGATCTGAGGAAGATGAAACTCGAACAGAGTCACCAAGTTCGCGGCCAGGCATGTTCTCCAGTCAACTGCTCAAGTTCGCGCGGCAGCATCTGAATGTATCTACCAGCGCTCCGGCGCAAGGTGAAGCTCTCGTAACCGCTATCGCGAAAGCACAGGCCGATCTTGACGAGTTGATCTACAAGGCACTCAAGCCAGCCATGGAGGACGTTGAGGTCCTGGGTTACCCTGGTCTGCACGACCCTCAGCAGTTCCACTTTCGAACTCGAATTCAGACAGCGGACCTTCTGGCGCATAGCACCGCAGTCCAGTATCGCATTGACAAGACGGCTGTCGATGAGTCCTTGCCAGAGCATTCCATTGGTCTCGGTTATCAAAACCTTCAGTCCTTGAGTTTTATGCTCGTTTCATTCAGAGCTGCGCGTCTGAATCCGCCGCAGGGAGCACCAGCCGCCGTGCACCTTGTGTTAGTCGAGGAACCAGAAGCCCATCTCCATGTTCAGGTTCAAAGAAACTTCTCATCTAATGCGCTTGGGCTCATTCAGCCTAAGGAAGCAATCCATTCCAATCTGCGTAGCCAGTTGCTAATCAGCACACATTCCAGCCACCTGGCGCACGGTGACAGTTTCACCCGCCTTCGGTATGTGAAGAGGTTGTCGGGTACATCGGAAGGGGCAAAGCCAAGCACGGAAATTGTGAACCTGGGTGATGCTTTCGGTGACGATGTAGAGACTCGTATTTTTGCCGAGCGCTACTTCCAAGTGCAGCACACAGATTTGCTGTTCGCAGATGCTGCGGTTTTCGTCGAGGGCACTGCTGAGCGAATGCTCATACCGCTCTTTATTGAACGAGATTTTCCGAAGCTCTCCAAGAAGTATGTGTCCTTCGTAGACATTGGAGGGAGTCATGCACACCGGCTCAGGCCTCTCATTGAGCGCCTTGGTATCCCGACCGCAGTCATTACCGACTTGGACCCGGTTATTCCAGTCAAATCCGCAAGCGGGAAAACAGTGCGGTCTGCTGTGCATATCGCTGGCCAGGCTGACTTGGAGTGTGGCAATGACACATTGACTTCATGGCATCCCAAGCTTGCTAAATTTGAAGGATATGGAACGCCTACGGCAGCAGAGCTTGAATGGATATCACCGACAGGCGTGAAAGTTCGGTTTGCTTGGCAACTGCCAGTCGCTGCGGCCAGCGATCAATGGCCAAGCTCATTTGAAGATGCGCTCGTATTGTCGAATATCGCTTGGTTCAAGAAACTTGATGAAGAGGTTGACGAAAATGGCAAGAAACGAAAGCACCGTGGTGCCCTGGGCAAGGTGATTGATCTCGTGCTGAATTATCCCGACCATGTGAAGCTTGTGGCGGAACTTCACAAACTGATGCACGGCAGTTTCAGCAAGGGGGACTTCGCCGCCACGATTTTTGAAAAGCTCAACGCTGGCGCTGAGCTAGACTGCCCTGGGTATATCAAGGACACACTTGCCTGGCTAAGTACCGAGCTGAAGGTCACCGCAGGTGAAACCCCATGAACGTACCAGTCCAGCAAACAGGCAATGACCGTGATGCTCACGTTGTAGAGGAAATCTGCGGATACGTCACTGCCCCGGTCCCCTTGAGTTTCTTCCTCTTTGCGGGAGCAGGTTCAGGAAAAACGCGGACGCTCGTTGAGGTGCTCCGAAGAATTACCGGAGTTGTTAAACATGAAGCTGGCGGGGAATACGCTAAGCGCCTTCGCAGTCAAGGCCAAGCTGTGCGAGTCATTACTTACACAAAAAATGCAACCGATGTTGTTGCGGGGCGATTGGGGAAGAATGACCTGGCAGTCGTATCAACAATTCACGCGTTCTGCTGGGAACTCATCCAGGGGTTTGATGTAGATATTCGAGAGGCACTGCTTGCACTTAAAGATGAGGAACTGGAGGCCGCTAAAAAGGCAGCTGCGGAGAAGAAGAATGGAGAAACCGATACAGATCGCAAGAAGTACGCGGAAATTGCGGCTGAAGTTGACAAGATACGCGTCGTTGAGAAATTTCTCTACCACCCTGATCGCAACACATATGGCAACGGCGCCCTAGCACATGCAACGGTTCTCGCGGTTGCTGCTTGGCTTGTCAACTGCAGGCCGACGCTACAGCGCATTCTGGAAGAGCGGTACCCCTTGGTGCTAATAGACGAGTCGCAGGATACTATGAAGAGCGTCCTAGATGCACTCTTGAACTTGGAAGCCACGCGGTCAGGAAAGTTTACCCTGGGACTTCTTGGGGACCATCGTCAGCGCATTTATCCGGACGGTCATCGTGATTTGCCAGCACATGTGCCGGCTCACTGGGCGTTTCCTGCGCTGAGAATGAATCACCGAAGTCAAAAGCGGATTGTGGACCTTATCAACGCGATTTGGTGCGCCGACATCACTGGCCGCACACAGCCCAAGTCGGGTTTTGCTCAGCACCCGCGAGAAGAGAAATCAGCAGGCACTGTTCGCATCTTCATCGGCGATGCTGCGTTGGCAACGGAAGAAAAGGTTGAGCGTGAGCGTCAATGCGCTGCGGCTATGGCAAAGGCGACCGGGGTTGACGCTTGGACGGATGAGACGCGTAGGTTCAAGACGTTGGCACTTGAACACAAGCTGGCGGCGAAACGAGGAAGTTTCTTCGACGCGTATTTCGCCATGGATCTATTGGATGAAGACGCGGCTGCTCCAAAGAGTAACGGTGAGCGGACTGGACCGGCTATGGTGCGACCTTTGCTTGGCTCAATCCTTGACCTCGCAGCTTGCTTCGAACCTGGGGGTGATTTGGACGAGTTCGCGGTGATGGACGTGCTGCGAGCGGCGAAAGCGCTTGCAAATCTCCCCGAAGATGTCGAAGAGCGGCGGACGCGACTCGCAAAAATACACGATGCCGTGACGGCCTTTGGTGCCGCGAGCCGAAATCCTGACGCCACTGTTCGAGATGTTTTGAGCCCTCTGTTGAATGCGCAGATTTTTGATGCAGACGACCGCCTTGTTGCGGCCTTTGCTGATGACTCACCTCCTCCCGATCCTCCAAAAGTGGTGAGCAAGGAAGAAAGGAATGACCGGCTGAAACGGGGCTGGAGTCATCTCTTTAAGACGCCTTGGCCGCAGATTGCACGCTACCGAGATTACTTGCACGGAGAGGCCAAACTTGCCACCCACCAAGTTGTCAAGGGCTCGGAGTTCCAACACGTGATGGTGGTTATGGATGACTATGAAGCAAGGGGGTTCTTGTTCTCATATGACAAAGTGTTCGGGGCTGAGCCGCTCTCTAAGGGGGACAGCGAGAACGTCGCGGCGGGTAAAGAAACCACCGTCGACCGTACCTTGCGATTGTTGTATGTAACTTGCAGCAGAGCTGAGGAAAGTCTAGCACTAGTGTTGTGGGCGGGTAATCGCGCGGCAGCAGCCGAAGCAATTAAAGCTACCGAGTGGTTTCAAGAAGGAGAGATTTCCCTATTGGACTGACCACGAGATGTGCTGTATCGGCAAGACCTGCAATTCGCGATACATAGGTTAAGCAGTAGCTTTCAGTCCGCAGGTGTCTGCCGCTTGGAAGTGCTAAGAGAGGCATCCAACTTTTACTGATTATCAATATATCAAAAAAATGGCACGGTTTTATTGTCTCCAAATCATTCCCTCTGCTTTGGGGAAGTCATCTCAATAGTGGTTCCCGGCTTCACCATTCTCGTGGCACATCAAAGCTGAGACCCAGCGTCCTAACAGCTAGATATGTCTTGCTACGCCACAGTCAGACCCTGCTGGTTGTGATTTTCCAACCATGCAGCGATGCTGCAGTTAGACGGTTATCGTCAAATGTGAGTGTTGGCCTGAGAGTCAGCCTTCGCGCGCAGCCGTCTCGCAATGCCTTCCATTATGCAGGGTTTTTGTCGCAGCTATGAGCTCGAGACATAACATCCGACATCGACGCTAACTGAGGCCGCACCACAATCGTCAAGGCAGTGCCGATGTCCTCGCCATGACTCCTTGAACGGCGTCCTGACCCAACGGCGGCCTTGTTTGTCGTGAATCCTGTCTGCGGCACGCCAGCCGTGGGCTGGCTCGGGCTGATGCGGCGCAACCGGCCGGCACAACGATTTTCCCCTGCGCTGACGCGCATTCCTCGCGGAGCCAAAATCGCCGTGCCTTGCCGGTCGTCTACTGCGTTTCCGTCCCTGCGGGATGCGTCGCGCCCGACCTCCGACGAACGGATCACACCAAGGACGCGATGGGCGCGGACTTGCAACCTCAAGGAGAAACGTCATGTCTCAAATCGGAATCTTCACCGCCAACGACAACGGCTACACCGGCACGCTGCGCACCCTGACGCTGAACGCCAAAGTCTCTTTCGTACCCGTGGAGCACGACAACGACAAAGCCCCGGACTACCGCATCCTGGCCGGCCAGGTCGAACTGGGCGCCGCATGGAAGAAGGTCTCGAATAACGACCGGCCTTATTTGTCGGTGACGATTGACGACCCATGCTTTCCGGCGACCATCTACGCGCGCCTGATCGAAGGCGATGACGGCAAGTACTACCTGCACTGGTCGCGGCCCAAGGCGTGCTAAGCAGAAGCCACAGCGCCCGGTTGGCCGGGCGCTGGCATACGTGGCTCAGTGTCAGGGCTGGGCCGCGTTATCAATCTGGTGCAGCGCCGTTATTAGACGGGCATGCGCCATTCCCATAGCATCTCAGGAAGTGTAGTGGCAGTGCCGCATGGCACCGGGCCTTTGCCTGGCTCACGTTTTCATGGGATTGCTGACAGAACAACAACTGACACGCTTGAGGGCCAATGGCGTGCAGTGTGCGCGTGATCCGGCGTTCGACCCGTTGCCGGTGGCAAAGGCGTACACGCCTGATGGGCGCGTGGTCTGGCTGCTGGCTTACGCCTACCCAGACGAGCCCGCAAGGCTGCATGCCCTGTGTGATGGCGGCACGGGCTTTCCGGCGCTGATCGACATCTGGCTGGCAGAGTTGGAGACGATGCGCGGCCCCCGGGGCTTGCCCGTGGCAATGGATGCCACATTTGAAGCGACGCGCACCTTGTCCGCCTATGCCGCCCTGGCTTGTGCCGAGGGCGCATACGTCGAGGATTGACTGGCTTGCCGCCGTAGCGGCAGGGCTGCAGAAACGGATTCCCTTGCATCGCGTCGAGACACCCTCGGCGCGATGCAGTTCACCGCTGGCTATCCGCCGGCGGGACCAAGGGCTTTGTGACACCCACAAGGAGCCTGGATGATGTGCGGGTCCGATGCCGCCTGGCGCGCCACGGCGGGATACCTCTATTTGCTGCATCTGGATGGGCCTGGACTGGCCTGGGAATATCTGCGCCGCAACCCCGAGTATCAGGAGGCATGGCAACATGCCGATGCGCACCTTGATCGGTGGGGATTGGAGGCCTGGGAAGATCCCTTTCTGGATGCGCGTAGCGCCTGCCCGATCTGGAACAATACGATCCTGCCCGTACTGCACGTGACGTCCGGCTCACCCGGCAATACTGCCGACCAGCCCGCGTTCAATCTGTGGTCATTGCCTGGCCGCAAACGCTTGCGCGTGCTCGATGCGCCTGATGGCCATCTCGCTTTGCTGGCCCAAACCGAATCGGATTGGATCAGGGCGCGTGTCGAGCCCCAAGCCCTGGCGGCGGCATCAACGGTCTACTGGCTGCCAGTGCCAGTGCCAGTGCCAGTCTCAGCTACACAGCATAGGCGTCAGGCTTGCCTGCTGCCGCCAGCCGCAGTGGGCTGGACGGCGCAGCGGCGACGGCGACGCACGCGAGGGTTTCGCAACCAGATCTTGCACCTGCGCGCTTTGCAGGCGGTCGATGCGGCCGCTGCTGGCGCCTCGCATCGCGAAATCGCCGAGGCGATCTTTGGCCGCGACCAGGTGCAGGCCGAATGGCATGCCGATTCGAGCTTGCGCACGCAACTGCGGCACTATCTGAGGCGCGGACAATTTTTCATGCGCGGCGGCTACCTGGATTTGCTCACGCCGCGCTGATCTACGCTCCAGCCCACGGATACGACATGCCAGCAGGTTCGTATCCCTTCCGCGAGTCTTTGGCTTTGCCGAGACTGTCTCCAAGCCGCCGACATGAGGCGGCGGATGATCACACCATCAGGAGACCGTCATGCAAAGCCCATCCATGCCCCGTCAGACCTCCCGCCCGCAGCCGCATTCTTCCGGCAGCACGCCGGTGCTGACCGCTGCTGCCGTACGCTATCTTACGAATGACGAAGCAGCAGATTACCTGCGCCTGTCGCCGCGCACGCTGGAAAAGATGCGTGTCATCGGCGGCGGGCCGCGCTTTCGCAAGTTCGGCAGGCGCGTCATGTACGCCATCGCTGATTTGGACGCCTGGGCCGACCGTCGGGCCTATGACATGACGTCCGATCCTGAGTACCAGCGTCGCTGACGGCGTCAGGAGCTGCACGATGGACATGGACAGACGCATGCTGCCGGTGCAAGGCCCAGCGCAGCTATGGATGTTTACGGCGCTGCCGATGGAGACGGGGCTGCGTGACCAGCAGGACTTGATGTCCTACCCGTTCTTCTCGCTTTCCAAGGGCGCGCGGATGCAGCCCATTCAATACGCGCAAGGGCCGGTCAGCATCGAGGTGAAAGGCGTGCCGAGCTTCGGCATCGCGACCATTTGGGATGCCGATGTGCTGATTTGGGCCGCAAGCCAGCTTGCCGCTGCAATGAATCAGCGCCTGCCCACATCGCCGCGTATTTGCGCCAGCCTCGGTGAGATTCTGCGGTTCACTCGGCGTGGCACATCGTTGCATGACTACCAACGCTTGCGAGCCGCACTCAACCGCCTGCAGACCTCCACGGTCATGACTACGTTGCGTGCAGAAAAACTGCGCCACCAGCATCGCTTTTCCTGGATTGCCGAGTGGCAGGAGCTGGTGCACGAGAGCGGTCATTCCGCAGGTATCGAGATTGTCCTGGCCGACTGGTTCTATGCAGGCGCATTGGACGAATCTTCGCTGTTGTCGCTGCATCCGGATTACTTCCGGCTGACGGGCGGTTTGCAGCGTTGGTTGTACCGCCTGGTGCGCAAGCATGGCGGTCGCCAGCGCGCTGGTTGGCGCTTTCCGCTGCGCCAGTTACACGCACGCTCGGGCAGTTTGCAACGCTACTCGGACTTCTCACTTGAGATCCGGCGGCTGATCACTCGACCCTTGCTGGATTACCAACTGTGGCTGGAGCGTGGCCAGGGCTCGGACAGCCTGTGCTTCCGACCCGTACGCAAGAGGTGATGCCATGCGCAACTTGTGGATAAATCTGTGCGTAAGCTGTGAATATTCTGTGGATAGTGACGTGCTATCAGCCGCAGGGTTGTCGTGCTATCACCGGTGGATGCAACGTGCTATCACCGGTACGAATTCCCCGGAAACCCTTGCCAGTCAAGCGTTTGCGCAGCCCTTAACTTATATAACTATAAGAATAACTAAGATAATAGGGGTGGCGTTTGCTGATCAAACATTGCTCAGCAGCATGCGTGAGGTCGAAAAAGCCGGTTGTCCAGCAGATCGATTCAGCGCCACCGCCGTGGCTGCAAGTGGCAGAAACGGTATTCGCAGGCTGGCCGTTTGGGCATCGCCCAGCTCTCGGCGGCAACTTTCACGAGCGCATTTACAGCCCGCCAGCGCGTCGATCAGGCCACGAGCCATAGCAGAGGCCGTGTTGGGCAAGGAAAACGCGCCACGGGCCGTTTTCTGGGGCTGCTGCACAGTTCAGAAGACGGTTTCTGCTCTCATTCCCGGTTCCCGTTGCCCGCTTGTAGCTGCTGTCGGACACGATCAACCCGCAAGTGACATGCGGATGCTGCTGTGGCGTTTCGCTGGCCGCTCGCACACCTGGCTGCGCTTCGGTGAGCCCCGGTCCGTCATCGGTCTGGACGCGCAGCGTCGCATTGCCGTGTTTGGCCCCGGCGCGGTTTGCTGCCGTGTCCAGTGGGTCGCCAATGTCTACGGCCCAATCTTCTGGCAGTTGATGGTGCTGCAGGCGGATGACGGCTCGCACGATATCCAGACGGTGCGCGGCGTGGCGCCCGGTGCGCGCATTCTGCTGCGCGTGCGGGGCGAAGCCCGTGTTCAAGCTGCGTTGCGCGTGATGGATGAGATCGTGGGCAGGGGCATTCCCCTGGCGCATGTCTCGACGGACTACTGGCGCACGCTGGACAACCGGCTGGCGGCACGCTTGCCGCTGCCGGAATACACCGCCGAGCGCCATGCCGCGTACCTTGCTCGACGCAAGATGCTGGATGCGTGAGGAGGTCGGCTATGACGTTTCTTCTACCATCCACGTCTCGCTTCGTTGGCAGCTCTCGGTTGCGCCAGATGTGGGTGCTATCGCTCATGTTCGCCAGTCTGGCGGCGTTGTTCGCGCCTGCCTGGCTGCCGGCAGAACCGGCCCGCACGCTGCGCCTCATCTACAACGCCAGCGACAGTGCGCCGCGCGGTTTCTATGTCGTCCGAAAAACTCAACCTATGCATGACGATTGGGTGATCACACGCTTGCCGCCTGACGCTGCCGCGCTGGCGGCTGAGCGTCAGTATCTCCCGACCAACGTGCCGCTGCTCAAGCGCGTGGCGGCCATGTACGGCGAGCATGTGTGTGCGCGCAATGGGCGCGTCACGATCAATGGCCAGGACATTGCACGAGCACTGGGCCGGGATTCTTTGGGGCGAGCATTGATCCCATGGCATGGCTGCCGACTGCTGACGGAAGACGAGTTCTTCCTGCTCAGCGACCATCATGAATCTTCCTTCGACAGCCGCTATTTCGGCCCAGTCTCACGAATGGCTTTGCTCGGCGTCGCCGTGCCGATCTGGGTGTGGTGATCGACATGCAAACGGGCATCGCTTTCGCGGCTGGCTGTGCATTCTGGCTGCGCTGGGTCTGTATCGACTTTGTCACTGGTATGGCAGCAGCAATGCATCCTGATGTGCAGGTTGACTGCGCGTCTCATGCTCAGCCTTTGGTCGTCGACATCACCGCGTCCAGCCATGCGGCTGTGAGCTGCGGCTCCGGGTTGGTCTGGCTAGGAGCAAGCTCTGACCAGGGGAGGAGAGGGGGGCGGGAACAGCAGCAAGATAAAAGGGGCGGCACGCAGGCGACCGTAACCCCTTGTCTGCACGGGTGGGAGCACGGCACGCGGGCTGCGCCCTGGCGTGCTGTGCGGGCGCGCAAGCGCCTGTCAGTGTTGGGGAAACTGGGTGCCATAGGTGCCGGACCATGCTCGACTACGCTGGAGGCGGCGTGATGGCAGGCCGAGAGGATGACCGCTTCCGACCACGGCCAGCCCCGCCCAAGGCGCGGGGGAAGGCTGAAGGGCAGCGTTTCCTGTCCACCGTGCGGCGGCAGATGTCGCGTGCTGGGCATGGCTCGGGCGGACGCGGTCAGGGTCGCGGCACAGGACAGTTCGGACGCGGTCAGGTTGCCGCCCGATTCGCTTCCAACCGGCAACCGCTCAGCGCCCGGCGCGTGGTCATCAAGTCCAGATTCGTGCGCCTGAAAGCAGGCAGCTCTGCCATCGCCTCGCACCTGCGCTACATCGAGCGGGAAGGCGTCACATCGGAGGGGCAGCGTGGACAGGCCTATGGGCCGGAGACAGACCAGGCCGATACCCGCGACTTCATCGAACGTAGCCAGGGCGACCGGCACCAGTTCCGCTTCATCGTTTCGCCGGAGGATGCCAGGGACATCGGCGACCTGAAGGACTACACGCGTACGCTGATGGCTCGCATGTCCGTTGACCTGCAAACCCGCCTGGACTGGGTGGCTGTGGATCACTGGGACACTGACAATCCCCATACGCATATCGTGCTGAGAGGCCGTGCGGATAACGGCCAGGATCTGGTTATCGCCCCGGACTACATGGGGCACGGCATGCGGGTGCGAGCCGGCGAGATCGCCACCGAATGGCTGGGGCCACGCACGGAACTGGAGATCGCGCAAAGCCTGAGACAAGAGGTGGCGCAGCAGCGGTTTACGACGCTGGATCGTTCGCTGATGCGTCAGGCAGTACTGGATCGTGTGGATGTGCTCAGCCTTAATGGGGATGCTCACTATCAGGCCAGTTTGCGCGCACGCCTGCAGCATCTGGCGGGGATGGGGCTGGCCTCTCAGGAAGATGCAAGAGTGTGGCGGCTGGATGCCAACATGGAGTTGACACTGCGAGAGCTGGGCGACCGTGGCGACATCATCCGAACCATGCATCGCGCCATGAGGGGAGTGGCCCGAGAACTGAACGTCTCCGGGCTAGGAGAGCAGCGCGGCGTCGTGGGCCGGATTGCGGCGAAGGGGCTTGCCGATGAACTGCGCGACATCGGTTACTTGGTGGTCGATGGCGTAGATGGGCGAGCCCATTACGTCCGTCTGCCTGCGCAGTCGGACCTGGGGGACTGGCCGGTTGGCGGGATCGTATCTGTCAGGCCCCGGCAGCCCAGCATGGCTGATCAGAACATCCAGGCTCACGCCAGGGATGGCATCTACCGAACCGCCGATCACCTGGCTGTGATCAAGGGGCGCGACCGCTCGCCGATAGATATCGTGCAGGCGCATGTTCGCCGCCTGGAGGCCTTGCGTCGGGCAGGCATCGTGGAGCGGATTGCGGACGGGGTTTGGCGGGTACCGGGCGACTTGGCAGAGCGTGGCGCGGCCTTCGATCAGAGGCGAACCGGTGGTGTGACTATCGCTTTGCGGTCACATCTTTCGCTGGCTCAGCAAACACAGTCCGAGGGCGCCACATGGTTGGATGAACAGCTCATTGCCAGGGGCAAGGATTTGGCTGCCGTCGGCTTCGGTGCACAGGTACAAACTGCGATGGAGAAACGCATTGAGCACCTGGAGGAAAAGGGCCTGGCACAGCGTCGGGGGCAACGCCTTGTGTTGGCGAGAAATCTTCTGCGAACGCTACGTGCGCGGGAGCTGGCCGTGGCCGGGCAGCGGCTGCAGGCGGAGACGGGCCTGACGTACCAGCCGATCGGAGATGACGGCAGGGCAAGCGGAATTTATCGTCGTTCCGTGATGTTAGCCAGCGGTCGTTACGCCATGTTGGAGCATGGCAAAGGTTTTAGCCTGGTGCCGTGGAGACCTGTGATCGAACCGAAATTAGGGCAGCAGCTCAGTGTAAGCATAGGTCAAGGCACTGTTTCATGGAATATCTCTCGCCTGCGTACGCCTTCGATTGGTTGATTTTATTTGGTGCAGCCCTGCGAAGTATCTATCAGGTTTAGGCTGAACTTGTAGGCTAGACGACATTCTGGACGGTGGCGAGCCTCACCCGTCGCGAAGAGAGGGGCCTCTAGCGGCGATGAATCGCTTCGAGAACAAAGTCGGATCGGTCGGCCACGCTGGAGCGCGGGAGCAGCCTGACTTCGTAGCCTAACGCCCGGTAGGTTCGATCCAGGTGGTCATACTCGGCCACTGCCTCGGTAAAGCCATGCTTTCTCTCCTCGTCGGCACAATAAATTTCCGGCCAAGGGGGAGCAAGGAACACGAGCTGCCCATAGGGGAGTGATTCACCCAGGCTTTGTGACAGAGGGACGCCGAAGAGTCGCTGAAGTGCGGCTGCGGCGTCGATCAGTCCTCTATCAAAGAAAACTGGACCGACGTCCAACGATATGTCTTCGAGATCCATGGCTGCGACACGTAGCGCCTCGCGCAGAAACGCAGCCATGTCGGCCCAAGGCAGGGCGTTGCCGCCCAGGCGAATCTGCTCAGCGATGATCCTTCTGCCGGGTTCGGCGACAGTGACATGGCCACGCCGCTGCAACTCTCCGAGCAAGGTGGACTTGCCGCCGCCGGAACAACCCGAAATGACTACTTGTGATTGCATGCCTGTCACTTGCTTGGATGGCCCATGCACTGAGACACCGATAGCCGTGCGTAGCTGGGCGGTGTGGGCCACAGTTGGGCGTGCGGGTACTGAGCGCGAAACTGTTTGAAGTTGGCCATCTCATCGATGAGCCAAGCGTATTTCTTTAGCATAAGCATCTGTTCAAGAAGAGACAACAGTCAAATTCAAACGATGACATAAACGACTTCTTCTTTTTGGCTGACTTAATTACTTTGGTCAATCTAAGCAAGGCTCTTTTTCAATCTCGCTCAAGGATCCGGGGCCCCGGTCCTTCCGCCCCTAGTGTGTCCTCGGGGTTGCGTAAAGGGCATTCTTCCAACGATAAACAGCCACAGCCGATACAACTGTCAAGCTCGTCGCGCAGTCGCGTCAGCTTCTTGATGCGCTCATCCAGGCTGGCTCGCCAGCGCGAGGACAGTTCGCGCCATTGCTCAGCAGTGAGCTTGCTTCCCGGAGGGAAGCGACCGAGGGCCTCCTTGATTTCCTCCAATGGAATCCCTGTTCGCTGAGCTACCTTGATCACGGCGATGTAGCGCAACACGACAGAAGCGAACCGTCGCTGGTTGCCGGTATTGCGCGTGCTGGCGATCAACCCCTTCGACTCATAGAAATGGATCGTGGAGACCGGCACGCCTGCGCGGTGGGCAACTTCGCCCACGGTCAGCAATCGAGAAAAGTCGATTGGCTTCTTCATTTTCATGGCTTGACCTCAACTTAACTTGAGGTTTTATAGTCCGTTGCATCGATTCTGGCAAGCCCCTTCGCGGTGGCTAGCCTTTGTGCAACCTACCGGTCGTATCGCCATGTCTTGCGGCCGTTTCTATGAACTCAGACGCGTATGCATCACTTCGTTGATAAAACTCTGGACAGCCGCTGGCTATGGGTCGTTGCCCGCATTTTGTTGGCGGTGGTGTTTCTTTCCTCTGGCTTGGCCAAGCTTATCGACTTCCAAGGCGGGCTGGCGGAGATGCGCGCTGCTGGTTTAGATCCAGACTGGCTATTCAACAGCGCGACTATCGTGTTGCTGCTGGGCGGCTCGGCGTTGTTGCTGCTTGATCGCGCGCTGTGGCTGGGCGCGGGCGCACTGGCCGTATTTCTGCTGTTGACCATTCTCGTCGTGCACCGATTCTGGGCATTACCTGACCCGCAGGCAAAGGTAGCGATGTTCTGGGCGTTGGAGCATATCAGCCTGATCGGTGGACTTGTCGCAGCGGCGATTAGCAGCCGTTTGCATCGTCGATTGGAGGGACAGGCATGAAAGTCAAGTCTGTTCTCATAGGTCTGACGATAGCTGGCGCGGTCAGCCTTGCGGGATGTATGTCAGGGGACGATGGCGCTGGCGGTTGGCCGGCCACCAAGGTGGCATTGGCGCAGGTCGAGCGTGTGGAGGCGCCGCGAGCGTTCTACGGCGTAGGGGAGCTGGAAGCGGCGCGACAGGTGGCGCTAGCTTCGGAAACCGCCGGGCGTATCACTCGCATCGTGTTCACCTCCGGGCAACGGGTGAAGCAAGGCGAATTGCTTGTGCAGCTTAACGATGCGCCCGAGCAGGCTGAGCGACTGCGGTTGCAAGCACAACTGAGCAATGCTGAGACCGTGCTAGCGCGCACCCGCAAGTTATTGGCTGACAAGGTGGCGACGCAGGAGCAGTTCGACCACGCTCGGGCCGCGCGCGACATGGCGCAAGGCGAACTGCGAGGGATCGAAGCGGTCATTGCGCAGAAGGCGATCCGTGCTCCGTTCGCGGGCGTGATCGGTATTCGCCGTGTACATGAGGGGCAATACCTCAATGCGGGTGATGAAATCGCCAGTTTGGTCGATTCCGGCACCATCAATGTGAACTTCTCGCTGGATGAACAGGCAGTACCTCATTTGGAGCCGGGTCAGCCGGTCGAGGTTCAGGTCGATGCCTGGCCGGAGCGTCGTTTCGAGGCGCAGGTGACGGCCATCGACTCGCTGGTCGGCGCTTCGCGCACGCTGCGTGTGCAGGCCAGTCTGCCAAACCCCGAGAGCCTGTTGCATGCCGGTATGTTCGCCAAGGTGCGTGTGCTGCGCCAGCAGCCTTCGCTGGTGTTTGCCGTGCCCGAAACTGCGGTGACCTACACAGCCTATGGGCAGACGGTGTTCGTCGCCGAAGCACTGGAGGCTCAAGGCATGACCGTACGCCGCGTAGCGGTGAAAACGGGTGAACGCTGGGATGGCCGGGTGGAGATCATCTCCGGTCTGAAGGAAGGCGACCGGGTAGTGGTTTCCGGCCAGATCAAGCTCAGCGATGGTATGTCGGTCGAGCCGGTGGCGGGTGACGCATTGCAAGGTGCTCCGACCTCGTACCACGCGGATATGGCGCAGGAGCAGGCGACATGAGATTTACGGATGTTTTCGTGCACCGCCCGGTGCTGGCGCTGGTGGTCAGCAGTCTGCTCGTGCTGCTGGGCCTGTTTGCACTCGGCAAGCTGCCGATCCGGCAATACCCCACGCTGGAAACCTCAACCATTACAGTCAGCACCGAGTATCCGGGCGCTTCGGCCGAGCAGATGCAAGGCTTCGTGACCCAGCCGATTGCGCAGGCGGTGTCATCGGTCGAGGGCATCGACTATCTATCGTCTTCGTCGGCGCAGGGGCGCAGTCTGGTGACACTGCGTATGGAACTGAACCGTGACTCCACCCAGGCGTTGACGGAGACAATGGCGAAGGTCAATCAGGTGCGCTACCGCTTGCCAGAGCGCGCTTACGATCCGGTGATTGAGCTCTCCGCTGGCGACTCTACGGCTGTAGCTTATGTGGGATTCTCCACTGGAAGCTTATCGATCCCCGAACTGACCGACTATCTATCGCGCGTGGTCGAACCATTGTTCTCCGGTATCGACGGCGTGGCCAAGGTGCAGGTGGACGGCGGGCAGAAGTTGGCAATGCGTCTGTGGCTGGACGCCGAGCGCCTGGCTGGACGCGGCCTGACCGCCACGGATGTGGCGGATGCAATTCGCCGCAACAATTACCAGGCCGCGCCGGGGCAGGTGCGCGGACAGTATGTGATCGCCAATGTGCAGGTTAATTCTGACCTGACCAGTGTGGAGGAATTCCGGGACTTGGTCATTCGCCAGGATGGCAACGGTTTGGTGCGCCTGCGCGATGTGGGCACGGTGGAACTGGGCGCTGCCTCGACGCAGACCAGCGGCCAGATGGATGGCGAACCGGCGGTCTATCTGTCGCTGTTCCCAACGCCCAAGGGAAATCCGCTGGTGATCGTGGAAGGCATCCGACAACTGCTGCCGGACATCGAGAAGACCCTGCCGCCGGGCGTGAAGGTCGCGATGGTCTATGAACGGGCGCGCTTCATCGACGCCTCTATCCAGGAGGTGATAAAGACGCTGGTGGAAGCGGTGCTGATTGTTGTGCTGGTGATCTGGCTGTGCCTGGGCTCATTGCGCAGCGTGGTGATCCCAGTGGTCGCCATTCCGCTATCAATGCTGGGCGCGGCGGCGCTGATGCTGGCGTTCGGGTTAAGCATCAACCTGTTGACCCTTCTGGCAATGGTGCTGGCTATCGGGCTGGTGGTGGATGACGCCATCGTGGTGGTCGAGAATGTGCACCGCCACATCGAGGAAGGCAAGTCGCCTGTAGCGGCGGCTCTGGTCGGCGCACGTGAGATTGCCGGTCCAGTGATCGCCATGACGCTGACTCTGGCTGCCGTCTACGCTCCCATCGGACTGATGGGAGGGCTGACCGGTGCGCTGTTTCGTGAGTTCGCGCTGACTTTGGCTGGCGCCGTGATCGTCTCCGGGATAGTGGCATTGACGCTTTCGCCGGTGATGAGTTCGCTGCTGCTGACGTCCAGCCATAAGGACGGCGGACAGGGGCGCATGGCTAGTCTGGCCGAACGGTTTTTCGGAGGTTTAGCGGGTCGCTATGGGCGGTTGCTAGGTTGGTCGTTGCGGCATCGCTGGGCCAGCGGAGGCTTTGCCATGCTGGTCTGCATCAGCCTGCCGTTCCTGTATCAGATGCCGCAGCGCGAACTGGCGCCGCCGGAAGACCAGGCGGCGGTATTGGCAGCAGTGAAGTCTCCGCAGCATGGCAGCCTGGAATATGCGGAACGGTTTGCCGATCAGTTGCATGCTGTGATGGCACGTATTCCAGAAAGTGTCGGCACCTGGATTATCAATGGCACCGATGGTCCTGCAGCTAGCTTTGGCGGCGTCAACCTTTCCGACTGGGGCGAGCGCACGCGTCAAGAACCGGAGATTGTGGCCGAGCTACAAGGTGCCGTCGGCGAGATTGTTGGCAGCGATATTTTCGTATTTCAGGTGGCTCCCCTGCCGGGCGGCAGCGGAGGTCTCCCGGTACAGCTGGTGCTGCGCAGCGCACAGGACTATTCGGTGCTGTACGAGGCGATGGAAGGAATCAAGCAGCGTGCCCGCGAAAGCGGCTTATTCGTAGTAGTAGACAGTGACCTCGAGTACGACAGCCCGGTGGTGCAGGTGATGATCGACCGCGCCAAGGCCGCGAGCCTGGGTATCGCGCTGCAAGACATCGGCGACTCTCTGGGCGTATTGGTTGGAGAGAATTACGTCAACCGCTTCGCGTTGTTTGGCCGGTCTTATGACGTGATCCCGCAGAGCGTGGGCGAGCAGCGCCTGACGCCGCAGGCTTTGAAACGGCAGTACGTGCGGACCGCAGACGGAATCCTGGTGCCATTGTCCGCCGTGGCGCGGCTGGACATGGGTGTGGAGCCCAACAGGCTGTACCAGTTCAACCAGCAGAACGCAGCCACCCTTCAGGCCATTCCTGCGCCAGGGGTTTCTCTGGGCCAGGCCGTGGGCTTTCTCGAACAAATCGTGGCTGAGATGCCGCCGGGCTTTAGCCATGACTGGCAGTCAGAATCGCGCCAGTATGTGCAGGAAGGCAATGCACTGGCTTTCGCCTTCCTGGCCGCATTGGTCGTCATTTATTTGGTGCTGGCCGCGCAGTACGAGAGCCTGGTCGATCCGCTGATTATCCTGATCACGGTACCGCTGTCGATCTGCGGTGCCTTGCTGCCGCTGGCGTTGGGATGGGCCACGCTGAACATCTACACGCAGATTGGGTTGGTGACGTTGATCGGACTGATCAGCAAGCACGGCATCCTGATGGTCGAGTTCGCCAACGAACTGCAGGTCCATGAAAGGCTTGACCGCCGCGCTGCCATCATACGCGCTGCGCAGATTCGTTTGCGTCCCGTGTTGATGACCACCGGCGCGATGGCCTTCGGCGTGGTGCCGCTGCTATTCGCCAGCGGAGCGGGCGCCAACAGCCGCTTCGGTCTGGGGGCAGTGATCGTTTGCGGCATGCTGGTGGGTACGTTGTTCACCCTGTTCGTGCTGCCGACGATTTACACCTGGTTGGCGTGTGACCACCGCGTGCAGGGGGCACGAAGCCGGCAACTCGCTGAGATCGCTCGGGCCGAGGGAGTGACGGCATGAGGGCGAACAATAGGGCTTTTTGTACATGTGTGGCCGCGGTACTGACGTCGGCGCTGGCTGGATGCACGGTTGGACCGCACTATGTACGGCCGCAACCGTCCTCCATCGTATTGGCCAGCCCGCAGGCGGCGGAGTTCGTTGCGACCGAGGCCGATACGATGACCACAGAGTGGTGGCGCGTTTTCGAGGATGAGGACCTGAACCAGTGGATCAACGCTGCGTTGGCGCACAACCACGACATCCGCCAGGCCCAGGCCAACTTGTTGGCCGCGCGCGCCGTTTTCGACGAACGCCGACTAGACCGCCTGCCGGGCTTGACGAGCGGGGCTGACTACACCCGCGGCATCCAGCAGCAGGTTAGCAACAGCGGTCAGCGCACGCTGTCCGAATCTTGGCGGGCCGGATTTGACGTCCAATGGGAGATTGACCTGTTCGGCCGCCTGGATAGGCTGAAAGATGCAGCGATGGCACGGGCCGAGGCCAGTGAGGCGGAACTGGAGATGATGCGTCTGAGCATTGTCGGCGAAGTCGCGCGCACTTGGTTCGAGTTGCAAGGCTACCGCCGGCAATTAGAGGTGGCGCGGCAGGAAACCGATAACTGGCGGGAAACCGTGAGGCTGGCCCAGGCCAGCCTGCGCGCCGGTGCTGGTCTGCCCGAGGACGTGGAGAATGCGCAGGCCAATCTGCTGCGCAGCGAGGCGGCGCTCCCGCTATTGACGGCCTCTGTGCAGCAGATGCGCCATCGCCTTGATGTGCTGGCTGGGCAGCGCCCCGGCCATGGCGGCTTGCCCGACCCCACTGCAGTGCGAGCAGCGCCGTTGGCGGCGCAGTTGCCGCTGGGCGATGTGAGCCAATTGATCCTGGCTCGTCCTGACGTAGTGCAGGCCGAGAGACTGTTGGCCGCCAGCGTCGAGGACGTTGGCGCCGCTACCGCAGAACTGTATCCACGTATCGACCTGGGCGGCTTCCTTGGATTCTTTGCACTGCGTGACGGCGATTTTGGCAGTGCTGCCTCGCGCGCTTTTCAAATCGCACCGGCCGTGTCCTGGCCAGCACTACGCCTTGGGAACGCGCGCGCCCGCTTGCGTGGAGCCGAAGCCTTGTCGGACAAAGCATGGGCGCGCTACGAACAGGCGTTGCTCAACGCGCAGGAAGAGGTTGAGAACGCGGTGACGCAATTGGCAGAACAGCAGCGTCAACTGGCTGCTCTGCTGCGAGCTGGACAGCATGCTCAGGCCGCGTTTGAGATTGCAGATAAACGTTATCGCGCTGGCGCGGGGAACTATCAAGCGGTCTTGGAGAACCAGCGTGCGCTGTTTCAAGTGCGCCGGGAAGTTGCTCAGCAGGAAGCCATCGCTCAGACACGCATCGTTGCCTTGTACAAGGCTCTCGGATTAGGGGCGCTGCCTCATTGATCAAGTAGAAAGGGAAATATTAAACATGTACGCACAAGAAACTGATACGACTCCTCGGTCAACTTTGCCTAAGGAAAGTGCATTCCTCGAAGAAAAAGCATTTCGCTCCCGAATGGTTCTGGTGTTTGGCACGATTACCGATACCCTTGCATTGGAGACCGTGCGAAAACTGTTGATACTGGATGACGAGTCAAAGGCTCCCATCACCATGATCATCTCGTCTCCTGGAGGCCATCTGGAGTCTGGTGACGCAATTCACGATGTGGCGCGCTTCGTATCTTCGCCAGTCAATATGGTTGGTACGGGTTGGGTGGGAAGCGCCGCTACACATCTCTACCTGGGAGCGCCTCGCGAACGCCGGTTCTGCCTGCCGCAGACTCGCTTTCTGATTCACCAACCCAGCGGTGGCGCCGGGGGACCTGCAAGTGACATCGCCATACAGGCGACCGAGATCATTAAAGCTCGAGAACGCATCGCGCGTGTCATCGCAGATGAAAGTGGACAGGCAATCGAGCGCGTGCGCATGGATATCGAACGTGATCTATGGATGCCGGCTGAGGAAGCGGTCAGTTATGGCTTGGTTTCGCGCATTATCCGTTCTCGCGACGAGTTGTCCGCTGTTTGATTGTTTGTGTGTGGCGACCACAAATTACTTGCTACTGAAGCGTATATCGAGATGCCAATTTGACTATGGATGGTTATGTCATCAGAGTTTCTGCTTGCCTTTGTTGCCTACGCATTTGTGACCTCAATCACGCCTGGGCCAAATAACACCATGTTGCTCGCTTCTGGGTTGAACTACGGTTTTGTCCGCAGCCTACCGCATGTTCTCGGCGTCAGTATTGGCTTCGCACTGATGGTTGTGGGTGTTGGCGTAGGTTTGGGCAGTCTGTTTGCGGTTTATCCAGAGCTTTATGTCGTCTTGCGTGTCGGTGGTGCAGCCTATCTGCTGTACCTCGCGTGGCTGATTGGTACGGCACGTCCCCTGGACGATCGGCCGGAGATCTCACGTCCTTTTGGGTTCTGGAAGGCTGCCGGATTCCAATGGGTAAATCCGAAAGCATGGATCATGGCTAGCGGCGCCATCACGACTTATGTGCCTGCAGGTAGCGGCATGATGTCTGTGATCATCATAGCCATCCTTTTCGCCATCATCAATGCGCCCAGTGTTTCTGTATGGGTGATTTGTGGCACTTCGTTGCGTCGTTTTCTCAATGATCCGCGTTCTCTTCGGATCTTTAACACATCAATGGCAATTCTTCTTGTGCTTTCCTTGTACCCGTTGATATTTGATGGATCTAGTGGATAGATGGGATGGGTTTCTATGCGCATGAAATACCTGCAATGCTTTGTAGTGTTAGCTGAAGAGCAGCACTATCACCGCGCCTCGGAACGGCTTAACGTTGCGCAGCCCTTGATGTCGCTTGCGATCAAACGCCTTGAGAGTGAGTTGGGTGTGCTGCTGTTCAAACGTACGCAACGCAGCACAAGAATCACCGAGGCCGGGGCGCGCCTACTGCCGGAAGCGCAACGGATTCTGAACCAGTATGCCGAGTTCAAACGTCATGCTTCGCTGGTTACCCAAGCCGTTCAGCAACGTATCCGTCTGGGCCTGTCGGGCATGACGGTCGGCTTGGCACACCCTCAACTCGATGCGCTACTAAGGCTCGTGCATGAAGAGCTGTCGGACATCGATTTGTATGTCACCGAGTACGAGCATGGCACGCTGATCCGCAACTTGCGAGATGGCGTGTTGGACATCGGCATCGCCATTGGCAATCTTCGCCATGAAGACTTGGTGATTCAGCGTCTTTGGAGCGACCCCATGTGGGCAGTGGTGCCAGCTTCCCATCCTCTTGCTCAGGCCTCGTACCTGAGCCGTGACGACCTCAGGTCATGCCGTTTGATCGTATGCCATCCTGACAGTGATGATGGCGGCAGCGAGCAGATTCGTGCGCTCATTGCAGAGAAAGTGATTGAGCCGACTATTGCGCAGTACGCCTCCAGCGTCCAAGGGATGCTGTCGATGGTGGCTGCAGGCTTCGGCGTGAGCTTTATCGCTGAGTCCCAGATTGCGCGCAATCCGCGCCATGGGGTTCGTTTTTTGCCGATCGAGCAGTGCGAGTCGGCTTTCTACGCTTCGGCGTTATACAGGTCTGGTGGACTGCGACCTGAAGATCGGCGGTTCTTTGAGGTGGTGCGGTCATTCCTTGGTCGCGAGCCCCAGACGCCTGCTCCCATTTTATTGTCCAACTGATTATCAATCCGCTGCGGCCGCATTATTTGACTCGTCTTTGAACGGTCATCATGATGGGTGCAACCTGCGCATGACTTTGCCTGCGGCATCCTGAACGGGCTGCTCTGCGCCTGACCGTACTGACGGTCATTCCCCACAAATACTTTGCTCTGTGCGCGTTGCTGCGCGCGCGGGCCGCGTCTTGCCGACGCCTGTCGAGACATTTGTCATTTCCTGCGCTGGACTACGCCTGAGTGGGTTTTGGATTCAGCGCCTCTGAACGAGACTGATCACGTGTGGATACGGCACGCGCTTGCGTGCCTGTTGACCACGCGATTGTCAGCGGAGAGACGACATGGCGGAGAAGGCATCGGCACAAACAGGGGTGCTGTTCGGGCAGATCATTGCAGTCTGCGCCGTTGCCTTCGCGTGCCTGTGGGCCGGAACCCAGTACACCGCCGCAGCCCTGGGATATTCGCCACGGCTGGGCGAGCCCGTGGGGTACGTTGCTGACGTTCCCGTTTATTACCCCTGGCAACTCTTCCCCTGGTGGTTCTCCTTCGAGGCGTACGCGCCAGACGTGTTTGCGCGCGGAGGCGCCATTGCCTCCATGGGTGGAGTGCTGTCAGCCGGTGTGGCCGTTGGCATGTCGGTCCATCGCGCCAGGCTTGCCAAGCGCGTATCGACCTATGGCTCTGCACGCTGGTCCAGTTTCGAGGAAGTCCGTAAAAGCGGCATGTTGCGCCAGGAGGGCGTGTTCCTTGGGCGCATCAAAGACAAGACGCACTATCACTATCTGCGCCATGAAGGGGCAGAGCACGTCATGGCGTTCGCACCGACCCGCTCGGGCAAGGGCGTGGGGCTGGTGGTGCCGACCATGCTGTCCTGGTTGGGATCCTGCGTTGTTCACGACATCAAGGGTGAGATATGGAAGCTGACGGCGGGCTGGCGTGCACGCTTTTCTCACTGCCTGCTGTTTGACCCGACGAATCCGCTGTCGGCGCATTACAACCCGCTGATGGAGGTGCGCCTGGGCACGCATGAAGTCCGGGATGTGCAGAACATTGCCGACATCCTGGTGGACCCCGAAGGGGCGTTGGAGCGACGCAATCACTGGGAGAAGACCTCGCACGCGCTGCTGGTCGGAGCCATTTTGCACGTGCTCTACGCCGGCGAGGACAAGACGCTGTGTGGTGTCGCCAACTTCCTGTCGGACCCCGAGTGCCCGTTTGAGCTGACCTTGCATCGCATGATGCACACCCGGCACCTGAACGATGGCCCGCATCCGGTGGTGGCGTCCGCCGCGCGTGAAGTGTTGAACAAGTCCGAGAACGAACGTTCCGGCGTGCTTTCAACCGCCATGTCGTTCCTGGGCCTGTACCGCGACCCAACAGTGGCCGAAGTGACCTCGCGGTGCGATTGGCGTATTGCCGACCTGATTGCCGCCGACAACCCCGTCTCCCTTTATCTGGTGGTGCCGCCTTCGGACATCAGCCGCACCAAGCCGCTGATTCGCCTAATCCTCAACCAGATTGGACGTCGCCTGACTGAATCGATGGATGGCTCGGATGGCATCGAGCGCAAGCACAAGCTGCTGCTGATGCTGGACGAATTCCCGGCCCTGGGCCGTCTGGATTTCTTCGAGTCGGCGCTGGCCTTCATGGCGGGCTATGACCTGCGCGCCTTCCTGATCGCCCAATCTCTGAACCAGGTGGACAAGGCTTACGGGCCGAACAACTCCATTCTGGATAACTGCCATGTGCGCGTGACGTTTGCGACCAACGACGAACGCACGGCTAAGCGGATATCGGACTCCCTGGGTACGGCCACGGAGCTACGCGCCCAGCGCAACTATGCCGGCCACCGGCTGGCGCCGTGGCTGGGCCACTTGATGGTGTCTCGCCAGGAGACGGCCAGGCCGCTGCGCACTCCCGGCGAAATCATGCAACTGCCGCCTGACGAGCAGATCGTCATGGTGTCCGGTCAGCCGCCCATCCGAGCCCACAAGCTGCGCTACTACGAGGACCGCAATTTCACGAGCCGGGTGCTGCCGCCGCCCGTGCTGGGTGAAGGGGCGTATCGGGACCGGCCCGCGCCAAGGCCCGATGACTGGAGCCATCTCCGCGTGCCTGAGCCTGACGATGCGATAGCCACGCCTGTGGCTGAGTCGATCGATGACGGCGGCCTGCAGGTCAAGCCCGAGCTGGTCTTGGAGCCTGGCATCGCGCTGGCCGACGAGAACGACGATTTCAGGCTCCTGGCCGACCTGGATGACATGCCGCTGCCCATGACGCCAGACCGCCGCCTTCAGCGGGCGGCGCGACTGGCTGCCCTTGATCCAGACGATGGGATACCGCTATGAGCCTGGGACGTAAACACCGTCTGAACCTTTTTATTCAGCCCGATCACGCCCGACGCCTGGAGGATCTGTCGGCGCATCGCGGCGTGTCCAAGTCGTCCATTGTCGCGGCTGCGCTGGCCTCGTTTCTGTCGCCGGATGCTGCCGACCAACGCGAAGCGGCCTTTGCCCGCCGCCTGGACCGGCTGTCTCGCCAGTTCGACAAGCTGGAGCGTGATCAGAACATTCTCATCGAGACCTTAGCGCTGTTTGTCCGCTACTCGCTCACGGTGTCAGCGACGGTGCCGGCCGAGCATCAGGAGGCGGCACGCGCTCAAGGCAAGCTGCGTTATGCCCAGTTCATAGACCAGTTGGCCCGTCATCTGCAGCGCGGGCGCAGCCTGGTGCGTGAGGTGCATGAAGAAATCTACCCCGAGCAGGAGGGGCTCTTCAGCGGGGATGCCGTCCAAGCACCCGTTCCCCACCAGTCTGAGGGTAACGAAGCAGTGGCGCAGGTTTCACCAGAAAGCGAGCAAGGAGATGAGGCATGAGCAGGCAGGCATGGCAGTCGGAAGACGATGAATCCCAGCAACGCAGCCTGAGGATGCTGCACACCGCCTTCGGCCCGGCGATCACGGCGGCGCTGGCCGACCCCGAGGTCGCGGAAATCATGCTCAATCCCGATGGGCGGCTCTGGTTGGACCGCTTGGGCAATGGCCGCATCTGCACTGACGTGATGCTTTCCAGCCAGGATGCCGAGCGCATCATCCGGCTGGTGGCGGCCAGCGTGCAGCAGGAGGTCCATCGCGGCCTGCCCATCCTGTCGGCGGAACTGCCGGGCAATGGTGAGCGATTTGAAGGCGTGCTGCCGCCCATTGTCTATGCCCCCGCATTCTGCATCCGCAAGCATGCGGCAGGTGTTTTCACCCTGGACGATTACGTGCGCGACGGCATTCTGGCTGATGAACAGGCTGAGTTCTTGCGCCATGCCGTGGCCGAACGCCTGAACATCCTGGTGGCCGGCGGCACGAGTTCCGGCAAGACCACCCTGACCAATGCGCTGCTGGCCGAGATCGGGCGCAGCGGCGATCGCGTGCTGATCCTGGAGGACACGGTGGAATTGCAGTGCGTCAACGAAGACCACGTGCAACTGCGCACCAAGCCGGGTTCGGCCTCGATGGCGGATCTTGTGCGTTCCACACTGCGTCAGCGGCCTGATCGCATCATCGTCGGCGAGGTCCGGGGCTCTGAAGCCTTGGACTTGCTCAAGGCCTGGGGCACGGGCCACCCGGGCGGCGTCGCTACGTTGCACGCCAATTCCGCCTACGGCGCACTGATGCGGCTGGAGCAACTGACCCTTGAAGTGTCAGCGGTGCCGCCTCGGGCGCTGATCGCCGAGACCGTCAACGTCATTGTTTTCCTCGCTGGGCGCGGAACGGCTCGCCGCGTGCGCGAGATCGTGCGCGTCACCGGCGTCCAAGGCGACCGCTACCTGCTTGAGCCCCAACACTGCACCCTGGGAGATATCGCATGAAACCCGTCCGTTCTTTTACCGTTCAAACCCGTGACTATGCGCGCCGCCTGGGCGTACTGCTGATGCTGGCTGCAGCCGGCGGCTTGCAGGCGGCCGGCTCCAAGATGCCCTGGGAGGCGCCGCTGCAATCCATTCTGGAGTCTGTCCAAGGGCCGGTGGCCCGCATCGTGGCGGTGATCATCATCATCGTGACAGGCCTTACCTTGGCCTTTGGCGACACGTCAGGCGGCTTTCGGCGGCTGATTCAGATCGTCTTTGGTCTGTCCATTGCCTTTGCGGCGTCCAGTTTCTTTCTGTCTTTCTTTAGCTTCTCGGGCGGGGCGCTGGTATGAGCGGCCTGCCAGACGGGTTTGAAGCCCCGCTGCATCGGGCGCTGACCGAGCCGATTCTTCTGGGCGGCGCACCGCGCACGGTAGCGATTGCCAACGGCACGCTGGCCGCCGCCATCGGGCTGGGCCTGCAGCTATGGCTGGCAGGCGTGGCCTGCTGGTTTGTCGGCCATATGCTGGCGGTCTGGGGAGCGCGCATAGATGTGCAGTTCATGCAGGTGTTCGCGCGGCACGTGAAGCATCCCGCGTTGCTGGACGTTTAAGGGCGCGGCCATGATGAATCTGACCGAATACCGCAAGCGTCCGGCGCTGTTGGCCGATTGGCTGCCCTGGGCGGGGTTGGTCGCTGATGGTGTCGTGCTGAACAAGGATGGCGCATTTGCCCGCACGGCCAGGTTTCGCGGGCCGGACCTGGACAGCGCCACGGATTCCGAGCTGGTGGCCGTCACGGCCAGGCTGAACAATGCGCTCAAACGCCTGGGTTCAGGCTGGGCGCTGTTCGTGGAAGCCGAACGCGGTCCGGCTCGCGCTTACCCGGAATCGACATTCCCTGAAGGCCTGTCCTGGCTGGTAGATGAAGAGCGACGGTCTGCCTTCGATGATGTGGGGTCGCACTTCGAGAGCGCCTACTACCTGACGGTGGTCTGGTTGGCACCGGAAGAGTCCCGAGCCCGCGCCGCCCGGCTGATCTACGAAAACCAGGACAGCAAAGGCGTGGACTGGCGTGAGCGGCTGGCCGGGTTCGTGTCGGAAACCCAGCGGTTCTATGGCCTGTTGGAGGGCGTCGTGCCCGAGCTGGCGTGGTTGGGCAGTGCAGAGCTGCTGACGTACTTGCATGGAACCATCTCAACGCGCCGCCATCGGATATCGGTGCCCGAAGTGCCGTTCTACCTGGACAGCCTGCTGACGGACTGCCCGTTGGTGGGAGGCTTGGCGCCGATGCTGGGCGACCAGCACCTGCGGGTGGTGTCGGTGCGGGGCTTCCCGGCTTCGACCTGGCCCGGCATTCTGGATGACCTGAACCGGCTGGGCTTTGCGTATCGCTGGATGACGCGCTTTATCTGTCTGGACAAGGCGCAAGCCCAGTCGGAACTGACGCGCCTGCGCCGTCAGTGGTTTGCCAAGCGCAAGAGCGTGGTGGCCTTGCTGCGCGAAACCCTGTCTCAGCAGGAAAGCCCGCTGGTCGATAACGATGCGGACAACAAGGCGCTGGATGCCGATGCCGCCTTGCAGGAACTGGGTTCGGACGATGTGGCCTACGGCTACCTGACGAGCACAGTCGTTGTCATGGATCCCGACCCCAGCCTTGCCGATGAGAAACGGCGGTTGGTTGAGCGGGCGATTCAGGGCCGGGGCTTTGTGACCATGCCCGAGACCTTGAATTCGGTGGATGCCTGGCTGTCGTCCTTGCCGGGGCATTGCTACGCCAATGTCCGTCAGTATCTGGTCTCCACGCTGAATTTGGCGCACATGATGCCGGTCTCGGCGGTTTGGGCCGGACAGGAGAGGAATCAACACCTGGACGGACCGCCGCTCATCGTCACGCGCACCGATGGCGCAACGCCGTTCCGGCTGGTGACCCATATCGGCGACGTTGGGCACACGATGATTGTCGGACCGACCGGTATGGGCAAGTCGGTACTGGTGGCGACCCTGGCGCTGCAGTTCCGGCGCTACGCCGGTGCGCGCATCTTCGCCTTTGATGTCGGCCGGTCGCTGCGCGCGGCCATCCTGGGCCTGGGCGGAGAGCACTACGACCTGAGCGCCAAGGGTGAGATTGCCTTTCAGCCGCTGGCCCGTGTGGACGAGCCCGCGTACCGCAGCCAAGCCGCCGAGTGGGTTGAAGGACGGCTGGTCATGGAAGGCGAGACGGTCGGCCCTGATGAGAAGGCAGCCATCTGGTCGGCGCTGGGCAGTTTGGCCAGCGCACCGGTCGGGCAGCGCACGATGACGGGGCTGTGCGCGCTCTTGCAATCGAACCGGCTGCGCCAGGCGCTTGCGCCCTATGTGCTGGGCGGCGCATACGGCAAGCTGTTCGATGCGGAGCATGACCGCCTGGGCGTGGCCGATGTGCAGTGCTTCGAGATGGAAGACCTGATGGCGAGTAGAGCCGCTGTGCTCGCGGTGCTGGATTACTTGTTTGCGCGTCTGGAAGAGCGGTTTGATGGTTCCCCAACCATGCTGTTCCTGAGCGAAGCCTGGACGTTTCTGGATCACCCCTTGTTCTCAGCGCGGCTGCGGCAGTGGCTGAAGACCTTGCGGAAAAAACAGGTTTCGGTCGTCTTCGATACCCAGTCCTTGGCCGACATCAAGGAGTCGTCCATTGCGCCTGCCGTCATCGAAAGCTGCGCGAGTCGCATCTTCCTGCCCAACCCGCAAGCGTCTGAGCCGCAGATTCGCACGATCTACGAGGGCTTCGGGTTGAACGCCCGACAGATCCAGTTGATCGCCCACGCCCAACCCAAGCGAGACTACTACTACCAGTCGAGGCTGGGCAATCGTGTCTTTGACCTGGGGCTGGGCCCCGTGGCGCTGGCGTTTGTAGGCGCATCTACGCCGGAAGATCAGCGCGCTATGGACGCCGTGCTGGCAGCCCATGGGCCGGACGGATTCGCGTCGGGCTGGCTGCGCCACAAAGGCCTGGACTGGGCAGCGCAGATGTTGAGCGGGTACGGCGGAGCATCCGCCTCACCTGCCACCGATTCCATCCAAAACCCACCGACGGAGGATGTCTCATGAAAAAGCCCATGCATTGCCTGCTGGCCGCCGCACTCTGGATGGCGATTCCTGCCCACGCCTTGACGGTGTTCGATCCCAGTAACTACAGCCAGAACCTGCTGACGGCGGTGCGCGCTTTGGAGCAGATCAACAACCAGATCAGGCAACTGGAAAACGAAGCGCAGATGCTGATCAACCAGGCCAAGAATCTGGCGACGCTGGATTTCGACAGCGTCAACCGTCTGCGCTCGGCCATTGCCACGACCACGCGCCTGATCGATGAGGCCCGAGGCCTGGCCTACGATGTGTCGCGGCTGGAAGTGGATTTCTCGCGCCTGTACCCGGAAGAGATGGGCGCGGCGCTGACCAGCGATCAGATGGTGGTCGATGCTCGCGAGCGCTGGAACCAGTCGCTGGAGGCGATACGCACGACGGTCAAGCTGCAGGCCCAGTCCGTGCAGAACCTGCGCGATGACGAAGGCGTATTGGCCGATCTGGTGGCGCAAAGCCAGTCCGCCGCCGGCTCCTTGCAAGCCATGCAGGCGACCAACCAATTGCTGGCCCTGCAGGCCAAGCAGGCGATTCAGCAACAGCAACTGCAGATCGCGCAGGACCGGGCCATTGCCATCGACAAGGCGCGCGCCGTGGCGGACGAAGCCCAGGCGCGTGAGGTGCGCCGCCGCTTCCTGGGCGACGGGAAAGGGCAATACACGCCGGAATCTGTCCGGTTCTATGACTGAAGGAGGCGAGCCATGTGGATACACTTTTCTGCTGTAGTGGCTTGCTGCTTTGTCCTGCCGGCCTGCGGAGAGCGGGCGCAAGAGACAGAGGCTGCGGATGTCTTGTTAGTTACGCCTGAAACGGATGCTCAGGCGCAGCGTGAGGCCAAAGCCGTGCGTGATCACTTTTATGGCGACGGCAAATCCAACTACACCCCGCAGCCGGTGGACGGGTTCTGACCATGAACGATCTGGCCATCATCGACAAGTTCACGCAGGTCTTCTCGCGCTATATCGACAGCGGTTTCGGGCTGCTGGGCGGTGAGGTCGCGTTTCTGACCGCCACGCTCGTGGTCATCGACATGACGCTGGCTGGCCTGCTGTGGGCGACGGGCGGCCAGGACAATGTGACGGGCAAGCTCATCAAGAAGGTGCTGTATGTCGGGGCGTTTGCTTTCATCATCGGCAACTTCAATGCGCTCTCGGCCATTGTGTTCAAGTCCTTCGCGGGGCTTGGACTGATCGCTTCTGGCTCGTCACTGTCGATTACCGAGTTCCTGCAGCCGGGGCGCGTGGCGCAGGTCGGCGTGGACACCGGCGCGCCGCTGCTGAAACGCATCGGGGAGTTGTCCGGCATCACCAAGGTCTTTGCGAATCTCGACGTCATTGTCGTGCTGTTCCTCGCGTGGATCATCGTGGTGTTCAGCTTTCTGATCCTAGCCATTCAACTGTTCATCACGCTGCTGGAATTCAAGCTCACGACCCTGGCGGGCTTTGTGCTGGTGCCGTTTGCGCTGTGGAACAAGACTGCCTTCCTGGCCGAGAAGGTGCTGGGCAATGTGGTGGCCTCGGGCATCAAGGTGCTGGTGCTCGCCGTGATCCTGGGCATCAGCACGCACGTGTTCAACGATTTCCGCACCGGCATCGGGGCCGAGCCCACGATGGATCAGGCCGTGGCCGTGATGCTGGCGTCTCTTGCCATGCTGGGCTTGGGCATTTTCGGGCCAGGCATTGCCACAGGGTTGGTGTCCGGTGCGCCGCAGCTGGGCGCTGGGGCCGCTGCCGGTACGGCGTTGGGTGTGGCGGGTATGGCTGCTGCCGGCGTGGCCGGGGCTGGTCTCGCGGCACGAACGGGCCTTGCTGCCGGTCGTGCAGGCATAGGAGGCGTCAGGGCCGGGGCATCCGTTGCCAAGAGCGCACGCAACGCCTATGTGGAAGGAGCCAGTTTTTCCGGGAAGTCTGGCAAGCAGGCCGTCGCCGCAGGCTTGAAAGAGGTGGCTCGATCCGGGGCGAGTGCGGTCGGCAAGCGCGCCAAGGCCGCCGTCATGGGCGCTGCCGGTGACGCACGTGCCGGAGCCGCGACTGGCGGTGCGGTAGCCAGCGCCGGCGCTCAGCCCGCTTGGGCCAAACGGGCGCAATCACGGCATCGGGCGGCGCATGGCGCCACGATGGCCGCGCATGCCGTGCGCTCGGGCGATGGCGGCGGTGGATCCGGTCCCAGCCCCAGCCTGCGTGACGACTCGAATTCTTAAAGGAGATCACTCATGTTGTTTCGACGCCCCAGCGTGAAGTACAGCCAGACACCGGAGCCCATCACGCCGTATCAGAAAGCCGGTCAGGTCTGGGATGGCCGTCTGGGCAGCTCGCACGCCCAGACGCGCAACTGGCGATTGATGGCCTTTGCTTGCATTGCTTGGGCCATCGCCATGTCGGCCGCCTATGTCTGGCGAACCTCCCAATCGCTGGTCACTCCCTTTGTGGTGGAAGTGGACACGCTCGGGCAAGTGCGGGCGGTCGGGCCTGCTGAAGCCCCGTACCGGCCGACCGACGCCCAGATCGCCCACCACCTGGCCGGTTTCATGCAGCGCGTGCGCGCCATCTCGCTGGATCCCGTCGTTGTGCGCGACAACTGGCTGGCTGCCTATGACTACACCACGGACAGGGGTGCGGCGTTCCTGAACGAGCACGCCCGTGCCAACGACCCCTTTGCCAAGGTGGGCAAGGAAACTGCCACGGTGGAGATCGAGAGCATCGTGCGCGCCAGCGAACGTTCCTTCCAGGTGCAGTGGATGGAGCGCCGCTATGTGAACGGCTCCCTGGCCGGTTCAGAGCGGTGGACGGCGATTCTGACTGTGGTGCTGCAAGCGCCCAACACCGAGGCGAAGCTGCGCGCCAACCCCTTGGGCATCTACGTGGACGGCATCAGTTGGAGCCGCCAGTTGTCGTCGAGCCAATCTACAGGAGGAAACACCCCATGAAATCGTTGAGCCTGACGCTGATCGCTTGCGCCGTCCTTGCTGGCTGCGCTTCGCGTGGCACGCCGCCGCCGGAAATCTCTTTGGATGAGGTGACCGTCTCGGAAACCTTTGCGCTGGATGCGCCGCCCACGCCCATCGAGGTGGTCGCCATGCCTGAGCCGCTGCCGTTGCCCGGGCAGTTGAAGGAACTCGACGCTAAACCAAGCAAGGCCGAGCCTGCCAGCCCCACGGCGCGCGTGGCGCAGGCCAACAAGGAGGCCAGGATGGCTCCGACACGCGATGGCTTCATCAATGCCATCCAGGTCTGGCCGTACACGGAAGGCGCGTTGTACCAGGTCTATGCCAGCCCTGGCCGGGTCACCCTCATCCAGTTGCAGCCGGGTGAACGTCTCATCGACGTGTCCGCAGGCGATACGGTACGGTGGATTCTTGGGGATTCGATGAGCGGCAGCGACGCCACGCAGCGCCCGAACCTTCAGGTCAAGCCTGTTCGTGCGGGTCTGAAGACCAACTTGGTGGTGACGACCGACCGGCGCATCTACCTGCTGGAACTGACCTCTACAGAATCTGCCTGGATGGCGTCGGTCTCCTGGGACTATCCGCAGGACCGGCTGGACGCCCTGAATGCGCAGGCGCAGGCTGCCCGGCAGGTGACGCCATTGGCAGCAGGCCTGTCTGTTGATCAGTTGCAGTTCCGCTATGACATCACGGGCGACAAGCCGGCGTGGCGGCCATTGCGAGCTTTTGATGATGGGCGCAAGGTCTATATCCAGTTCCCGGCCGGCATCGCCCAGGGCGAATTGCCGCCGCTGTTCCTGGTGGGGCCGGAGGGTGATCTGCAATTGGTCAATCACCGCTACCAGGCCCCGTATTACATCGTGGATAGGCTGTTTGGGGCGGTGGAGCTGCGTTTGGGCGGCGAGCGTCAGCAGGTCGTGCGCATCAGCCGCAATGATGTGAAATCCCGCTGATGGAGGCCGACATGAGTGAGAACCAGATCGAGCCTGACATCATGCCGCCCAAGGTCTCTCCCGAGTCCGTACGCCTGCGCGCCGAACCGCAGCGCGTCACGCGCCTGAACCGGCGCACGCTGGCGGTCCTGGCCGGCGGTGGGACACTGCTGGTGATGGGCGCGCTTATGTGGTCATTGCAGCCCGTCAAGCGTGGACAGGGAGAGACCGAGGAGCTTTACAACGTCGATCGGATTTCCAGGGCGGAGGGGCTGGAAACCTTGCCGCGTGACTACAGCCAGATCAAGCTGCCGCCTGAGCGGGTGCAGCCCGTGCCCGTACTGGGCGACCCCTTGCCTGGAGATTTGGGGCGGCCCATTCTGCGTGCGGAGCGTGAAACTGAGGCGCGGCTGGCTGGAGGCCCGGATGCAGCAGAAGCGGAACGGTTGGCAAGGTTGAAAGAAGCAGAGGAAGCGGCGCGGGCACCCTTGTTCTACAAGACGACGGATAAAAGCGCATCCGGTTCGGCTATTGCTGGAACAGCATCCGGCATGGAAGTGCCGGACTTGGCGCTGAATACTGCTGGCACTGCAGGCGCAGTGGACGCCGTACCGGCTCAGAACCTCCAGGGCAAAAAAGAGGCCTTCGCCCGGTCGGGGCAGCAAAGCAAAGTCGCTATGCAAGGGCTGACAGCGCCACGTGCGCCGTACACCTTGATGGCTGGCACCGTTATATCGGCTGCCTTGGTGACGGGCATCAAGTCTGATCTGCCTGGAGAGATCATCGCGAACATCACGGAGCCCGTCTATGACAGCGCGACAGGTCAACATGTGCTCATCCCGCAGGGCTCACGCCTGATGGGGCGCTACAACAGTCAGGTGGCCTATGGGCAGAGCAGAGTTCAGGCCGTATGGGATCGCATCGTGTTGCCGGATACCTCGTCGGTGACGCTCGATAGCTTGGCCGCTGCAGATCCTGCCGGATTCGCTGGCCTGGAGGACGATGTGGACTGGCACTGGGATCGGATCCTGGCGGGTGCGGCGCTGACCACGTTGCTTGGCGTGACAGCGGAACTGGCTGCACCAGATCTGTCAGGCAGCGAAGGAAGAGTGGTCGTGGCGACCAGGGACGGCCTGCACGACAGCATCAATCAGGTCGGTCAAGAAATGACCCGGCGCAACATGAACATCCAGCCCACGCTCACCATACGGCAGGGAATGCCGGTTCGGGTGGTCGTGAACCGAGACATCACACTGCGACCGTATCGGCCGCTGTTCATCAATAGGTGAGGGTATGGCGACAAAACTGAGATTAGGGCCGCTGCCGAAGGTGCGGCAGGTGAAGGTGACAGTGCAGATGTCGCAGTCGTTGCTGGAGGATTTGGAGCGGTATGCAGCCGCTCACAGCCAGGAACATGGGGAAAACGTGGATGCTTTAACGCTGATTCCGTATATGTTGGAGCGGTTTATGGCTGGTGATAGGGGGTTTAGGAAAGTAAAATGAAGTAACTGTTAATGGTAGAGGTTGAGTGGCTACTTGCGGTCAAAAGCAGTCATCAGACATGCCGATCTAAGGCCACTCAGATTAAGTGATCGACGCTATGCCGAATGCGCTTAAGGTGGGGTAGCCTCACGCGGGCTGTGACGAAATAGCTTATACGGCGCGCATGCGACACTATAAGGATTGACCATGAAGGCATTTTTATCTCATTCGAGTGCGGATAAGGAAAGTTACGTCGGCATTGTGGCGGCACGCCTAGCGGCGGAGGACATCGTTTATGACGAGGTCTCGTTTGAGTCTGGCGAGCTGACCCTCAACGAGATTATCCGTGGGTTGGATGAAAGTACCGTGTTTTGCCTTTTCATCTCCAGCAAGTCGCTCGATTCTGAGTGGGTTCAGCAAGAGGTGGATGGTGCGTCGGTTAGACTGGCGAGCGGTTCGCTTAAGTGCGTTTATCCGATCGTGATTGACCGTAATGTAGCTCACGACGATCCACGCATACCAAAATGGCTTAGGGACAACTACAACCTGAGGCAAGTCCCCCGGCCCGTTATCGCTGCGCGCCGCATCCAGCAGAAATTAAGGCAGGCAAGCTGGGCGAAACATCCCAAGCTGAAAGAGCGCCAAAGTGCTTTTGTCGGTCGCAACGTGCAGATTGAAGCGTTCGAGCGTCGCTTCGATGATTTCAGCCGGTCTAAGCCCGTGCTTTCGGTCGTTGGAGGCCCGCCATCGATTGGTCGACGCACGCTAATCTTGAACGCCTTGCGGAAGCTAGGGCTTGTGGGGCCAGACAAGGACTTCCCTGTTCTTCATCTCGACCGCCACGCGAGCATCGAGGACTTTATCTTAAGACTCTTAGATCTTGGGGCGTCGGATACGAATTACACCGAATTGAACCTTACCGAGCGGACACTCGATGAGAAGGTTGAAATTTCGGTAGGCTTGCTAAAGGATCTGGCGAATTTCAAAGAGCGAGTGATCGTGCTCGATGAAGGATGTCTCGTCACCTTTGAGCGGACGCTGGCCCCCTGGTTCGCTGCTATTGCCAACAATGCGGACCTGGCCGGTATGCCTCTGATATTTGTAGCCTCGCGCTGGGCCCTCCATCCTGGCTCGGCGCGGCAACTGCAACCGGCAGTCTTTTCGTGCTCCTTGGGTGAGCTAGATTCGTCAGAACGCCGCCGACTCTTTGCTCGTCTTCTACAAATTGAGGGTGTCGCGCTAAGTAACGAAGATTTCGAAATGTTCGCCGACCTACTCCATGGGTTTCCCGACGAGGTGTTCTTTGCCGTAGACCTTGTTGCGCGATTCGGCGTCAAAGGCGCGCTGGATCGATCTCATGAAATAGTGGAGTTTAATGGGGAGAAGGCGTTGATGTTGTTGCGCCCCTTCGAAGAAAATGAGGCCGCGCTCAATGTAATTCGGCTTCTAGCGCAGTCGGAAGTATTTAGTGTCGAGTTCCTTTGCCAAGTATTCAACGCGGACCCGCTCGCTTCCCTAATCGGCGATTTAATCTCGGAGCATGTGTGTGAGCTAATCGGAGCGGAAGGAGAGTTCGTAAGGTTGGTGGATTCGGTTCGCGATTACGTGAAGCGGAATAACCTCAACTTGGCTCCTGAGCTTCAGAAAGCTGTCAACATCGCAATCGAAGGTGATATCCGGCGCGGCAACTGGAACGACTATGATTCGTCGCGAGTTGCATTTCTGGTTAAAAATGCGCTCGCTAGCGGTCAGAGTCTGGACCCCAAGATTTTGATTCCTTCGCATATCCTGCGAGCTATCAAGGAGCTTTACTACGACCGGGGGGGGCTGAGGCGCGCCGTCCAGTTGGCGGACGTTCTGCTGGCGAAAGAGCGAAGTTTAGATTCGCAACTTGTCCAGGATGTGCGTTACTACCTTTGTCTGGTGCTCGCCCGTCTGCGGGATAGCCGTGTGCTGGACGAAGCCCAGCGTATTCACGGGGATGAGCACCACTTTATCCTAGGCTACTACTATCGCCTCGTTGGTCGCCAGCGTGATGCTATTGAGCGGCTCAATCGCGTTGTTACGGGACCCTTCGTCGGCGTTCGGGCCAAACGGGAACTGATTGAGGTTCTGCTGCAGATGGAGCAGTACGACGAGGCGAGGGATATGGCTCAGAAGAACTATGAGGAAAACCGGACCAACCAGTTCCACATCCAAGCGTATTTCCGCGCACTAGTAATGGGCAGCAACCCAGAACAACATTTTACCCAGCTTGAAGTGCTCTGCGCAGAGTTAGAAGCGGTGGGCAGCGAGCGCGCTCGCCAGATGGCGATGATCGGGCGGGCACTCGTTTCGGCACGGTGCACACATGACCATCGAGCTCTTAATCAAATCGATGACGCCATTGCTGCGTTCCCCCGCGCTATCTACCCGATGCTGGCGAAGTTCGACATAGGTATGAGCTTCCGCGACGAGGCCGCCATGCAGGACGCGCTGCGCCGCCTCGAAGCTCTTGTGAACGACGGCGCGAGCTTGTCGACTAAGACGCTAGGCATGCAGCGCGCCTATCTCGCCGCCGTTCAAGGCGACCTACCGACGGCACAAAGCAGGGCGGGCGAAGTAACAAAGCACTTCACCGATGAGGCGCGCACAAGGTTCCTTGAAAAGCTCGCAGCGGTTGCGGGCAGCGTATCGGTAAGGGCTGTTGGCGGCACTCACGCAAGTTAGCAGTTCTTGATGCGAAAGCGGGAACTAGGTCAGCGTGTCTTCTGAACGTCCGCAGTCGAAGCAGTCTGGCCACTACGCTTGTCTTAGCCTGAGTGAGTGTTAATCCATCGCATTTCACGGCATTCTGAGGTCATATGGAACAACAGGAGACCGACATGTCCGACCTTCAGACTACGCCGACTGACAATGGTATGCCCAGCGACCCGTTGGCGCCGATGTTCTACCGTATGCGTGATGTGTTACGAATGACGGCATTAAGCCGTTCCAGCCTTTATCGTCGCATTGCCGCCGGCAATTTCCCGCCTCCTGTTTCCCTGGGTGGTAAGGCTAAGGGATGGCGCCGAGAAGAACTAGAGCAATGGGCAGAAGACCCGTCTGGTTTTCGTTTTATGCAGTCCTGCATGATAAGGAAGACACGCCAGGGAGCCAGAGTCCGACAGGTTCGCCTGTAGGCTGTCTTATGCCCGCTTAAGCCAAAGGACGTTTTCCGCCAGTTTGGGCATCTTGCCTGCCTCAAGCTCATCCAGGAAGTCTGCCCACTGCTGCACCATCACCTTACGTTGCGCCAGGAAAGTCGCGCGATCGTAACTGGCGCCCAATTCTTCCTTCGACACGTGCGCCAGGTGGCGTTCGATGACGTCCGGCTCCCAGCCCAGGTACTCCCGAATCATCGTGCGTGCGGTAGCCCGGAACCCGTGGCCCGTGATCTGTTCCTTGGTGTCGTAGCCCAGCGTGCGCAAAGCCGAGTTGATCGTGTTTTCACTGATGTAGCGTGACTTGTCAGAGCGTCTGGCCATGTTGGGGAACACGGGACCTGTCGGTCCGGTAATGGGCAATAGATCTTCCAGAATCCGTCGGGCCTGGCGCGATAGCGGCACGATGTGGGCCGGCGTGCGATTATCGCGTTTCTGCCATTCACGCATCTTCATGTTCTCTGGCGGGCAGCGCCACAGACCCTTTTTGAGATCGACATCTTCCCAATGAGCCAGACGCAGTTGGCCGGGCCGTTGGAAGACCAAGGGAGCCAAGCGCAGGGCGGCCACGGAAATGAAGTTGCCGGAATAGGACCGCATATCTCTCAGGAGCTGGCCAAGTAGCTGTGGGTCAGTGATGGCGGCGTAGTGGCGGCCGCGCGGTGTTGGCAAGCCCCCAGTACGGTTGTTGACGAAGTTCTGGGCGGGCTCCAATACGCCCGTATCCACAGCGTACTGATAGACATGTTGGACGGCCTCGCGGACACGCTGCGCCGTTTCCAGGTTGCCGCGGTCTTTGATGCGATGCAGGCATCGAACGATTTCGGGTGGCCTGATGGTCTCCATTGCTTTGTCGCCCACCCAAGGGAACACGTGAATCTCCAAGTGACGGGTGACTTTGCTTTTGTAGCCGGCTGACCAGATGCGATCCTTGCTGGCACTTTCGAGCCAGGCGCGGGCCATCAGTTCGAACGTGTTCATCTTGGCGATCTTGGCCTGCTCTTGTTGCTCCCGTCGGGCATCTTGGGGGTCGATGCCTTGGGCGCGTAGCGCGTTCGCTTCTCTGGCCAGCTCTCGCGCCATTGCCAGTGTCACGGCAGGGTAGGCACCCAAGCCGATCTTGATCTGCTTCGTGCCGGATTTGTACCGGTAGAGCCAGCTTTTGTTGGATGCACGTACGCGCAGGTGGAGGCCGTCGCCGTCATTCAGCATGTACTCTTTGGTGCTGGGCGAAGCGGTGCGGACTTTGAGGTCAGTCAGGAATCCCATAGGTGTACCCCTGCAAAAAGAAAACTGGGTACGACCAGTCTAGGGTACACCTTTGGGGGCACGCAACGTTGGGATTTGCTGAGACTTGATGGAACCTCATGGGTCAGGTTTCTAGTCTAACCTCATGATTTTCTTGAGAATTTGGTGCAATCTGAACCTGTGCGGAACAAATCGTTGGTGCCCGGGGCCGGAATCGAACCGGCACGCCTTGCGGCGGGGGATTTTCTTACCACTTCGATTTTCATCGCCGCCATGCCGAAGCATGACGTTCGTGGTCTGGAGCACGCCTTCACCGTAGCATCGCGTGTTATCGCTTTGCCTTAGGTGCCCGCCGTCTGCTCTCTACACCTTCCGAGGGGCCTTTCGGCTCCAGGGCTTGGCTCGGCATTAGCTCGGACTTATCGTCCAGGGCCTTCACCGAGTTTGACGGGCTTCACCTCTGAGGTTTCCCTCGGAGGGCTCAAATTTGGTCTGAGTCCCCTGCGTCTACCAATTTCACCACCCGGGCAAAATTGTGAAGCAGTTCTACTTCACTACTACTTACTACCACCTGCTAGGAACCAGTATGAACTGGTCTGGCTCCTATTTGGCTCCTAGAGCGAAAATCAATGTTTTCGCAAAGAAGCTACAAATCCCTGCAAACCCTTATCCCATGCGGCTTGGTGAGCATTGAACTCATAGTGCAAATAGGTAGAAGTACCTATTTTTGAGTCCCCTGCGTCTACCAATTTCACCACCCGGGCAGGGAGGTATGTTGCAGATAACAACACACGGCAGGAAGTCCGCAATTATACATAAATTTTATGTGCCTGCCATTAGTCTGCGCATCCAGTCCAACAGAACGGTAGGCAGCTCTTGTGGTTTGCTTAGCAGCGCGTAGTGGCCATGGCCGAATATTTTTGATAAATATCCGGCGGCCTGGCGGTCTATGGTCAGGCAGAAGGGGTGTGCGCCTTGTAGGCGGGCTTCTTCTACGGCGCGGCGGGTGTCTTCTACGCCGTAGCGGCCTTCATAGATGTCGGAATCATTGGGTTTGCCGTCCGATAGCAGTAACAGCAGGCGATGTTCTGCCGGTTGTTGCATGAGTTCGGCGGTGCTGTGGCGCAGGGCTGCGCCGGTGCGGGTGTAGTACTGGGGTTCCAAAGCGGCAATGCGTAGGGCGACGTCTTCGCTATAGGGTTCGTTGAAGTACTTCAGGGTGCTGAGGGTGACGCGGCGCCTTCCGTCGCCGGAAAATGCCTGGATGGAATAGGGTTCGCCCATGTGTTGCAGGGCGATGGCTACCAGCAGCAGGGCTTCGCGTTCTACATCGATGATGCGGCGGCCGTCGGCCAGGTAGGAGTCGGTTGAGCCGCTGATATCCACCAGCAGCACAATGGCGATGTTGCGCGCTTGGCGGCGTTGTTGTCGGTACAAGGCCTGAGGCATGGACAGGCCGCTGCGCAGGTCGCAGCGGGCTTCGGTGTAGGCGTCGAGGTCGATTTCGTCGCCGTCCAGGCGGCGGCGCAGCCAGACGCGGTCAGCCTGCAGCATTTCAAAGCGGCGGCGGATGGTGTCTAGCATGCTGCGGTGGCGTGCCAGAGTTTTTTCCACCCAGAGTCCGGGCCCGTGCTGGGCGGGCAGCAGGTGGATGATGGCGCCCGGGTGGTGATAGCCGTTGATGCGGTAGTCCCATTCGGGGTAGTGGATCTGCGGCGTGTTTTCTGCGGTTTTTTCCTCTCGGGTCTGGTGCCGGCGGTCTGGCGTGTCGTCGGACAGCAGGACTTCTTTGGCTGGTGTGGAAGTGCTCACTAGCCGCGCCTCCGGCAGTTCCGACAAGGCGTCGGCGAATTCTTCACTGGCGGTTTCTTCGTCGCGGTCGGTGGGGCGTTGCGTGCCTTTTGGGTCTTCCGCTTTTTCCAGCGGGTCGCCTGCGTGGATCATCCATACGCCTGGTTCTTTTTTGTCTTCGTCCTCTTCGGCTTTTCTTTCCTTGGGGCTGCGAGGCATGTGGGCGCTGCGAGTCGGGGGGTCGAAGTCCGGTGGCAGCGCCTGGCCCGGTACAGATTGCTGCGGGTGTTCGGGTGGCGAGGGCAGGATTTCGCCCGTCCAGCAGTCTTTGAATAGGGCTTGGGCGCGTGGCAGTTTGGTGTGCGGAGTTTTGTGTTCACGCACCAGCCATTCGGCGGCTTCCATCTGCTGTTGCGGGCTAGGCGCGGGTGGCCAAGGCAGGCCTTCAACAGGTTGATTCAGCGGTGTGGACAGAATGCTTTGGGCCAGTGCCTCAATGGGGCGGCAGGCGGGCGGCAGGCTGTCGATGGGGGGCCGCAGGCTGAGCGCCCATTTGCGTAGCTGTTCAACCGCTGGCGCCAGGCCGGGCAGTTCCGCGACCAAGTGCTCGTCGGCGGCCTGCGCTTCCAGTAAGGTGTATAGCGCCAAGCTGCGGGGGCAGGGGGCTTGGGCGACCTGTGTGGCGCTCCCGCGCAGGGCGCGGCTGGCTTGTTGCAGCGCTATGGTACGAAAGAGTTCTGCGGCCTTCTGTTGGTATTGCCGCCATTCCGCTGACGCGGGCGCGGTCAATGCCATTATCGGAACAGGCAGTGCAAGCTCCATGGGCAGCCAGATCGATCTTCCGTCCGTACAGGGGATTGCCAGGCCGGATTGGCGTACGTCGTGGCGTCGGAATAGCCGGGTGAGTACGGTAGGGCGGGCGGGAATATGCGCGATTCTTAACGGCAGGCTGAAGCCATGTACGGCATGAATCAGCAGGTCGATGCGCTGGCGGACTTCCGGCAGGCTGAGCGGGCGCGGTGAGTCGGCGGTGCCCCGGTGCCTGAGCCACAGGCGGCGGATATGTAGCGTGGCGTATCGGGCTACGTCTTGGACGACGTCTTCGGCTTCTGCCATGTCGCGCGCCTAGCCCGGCCTTATGCCAGGGAAAGGTCCAGCAAGTCGTTCATGGCGTCCAGCAGCCCGGCGTCATCCGACAAGGGCGAAACCAGTGCCACTTGGCAGGCACGTTTGATACCGATGCCGCGTTTCATTAACTGAGCTGTGGCAACCAGCAGCCGTGTGCTGGGGGCTTCGGCCAGACCTCGATCCTGAAACGCGCGCAGCTTGCCGGCCAGTGCGACAAGCGTCTGGGCATCCTGGTGGCTGATGCCGCCTTCATGGGCCACGATGCCAGCTTCGTGATCTGGCGCGGGGAAGTCGAAATCCAGCGCCACAAACCGCTGGCGGGTGCTGGGCTTTAGGTCTTTCATCATGCGCTGGTAGCCGGGGTTGTAGGAAATCACCATTTGGAAACCCGGGGCGGCTTCCAGTACTTCACCCGTTTTGTCGATGGTGAGCGTGCGGCGGTGGTCGGTGAGCGAATGCAGCACCACGATGGTGTCCTGGCGAGCTTCGACGATTTCGTCTAGATAACAGATGGCGCCCAGGCGAGCCGCGGTAGTCAGGGGGCCGTCCTGCCATTGGACGCTATCGTGATGAATGAGATAGCGGCCAATCAGGTCGCTGGCGCTTAGGTCGTCGTGGCAGGAAACCGTCACCAGCGGGCGTTGTAGCTTCCAGGCCATGTGCTCGACGAAGCGGGTTTTGCCGCAGCCGGTCGGGCCTTTTAGCATGACGGCCAGTCCGTTTTCATGGCACAGTTCAAAAAGCTGAATTTCGTCGTGTGTGGCCAGGTAGTAAGGTTCTATGTCAGGCGGCGGGCGTAGGCCGTCTTGTGCCAGTTGCGCCGCCTTGGCCTGTGTTTCGTTTATTTGCGGGCCGGACGCTGCGTAAGCATCCGGCCCCAGGGGTTGTAGTGCGTCATCCAACTTGTTCATTCAGCCTTGCGTCTCCTGTATGGCCGGCTTGGAAGTGGCTTGGGCCACGCAGCGGAGGGGTATCGGGGAACAGTTCCGTTTCGTCAATGGGTTCCAACCGCGGGGCGTGGCGGAAGAAGTCGTAGATGAAGAGCAGCACGCCAATGGCAAACATGGAGGCGGTGATGATCAGCATGACGAAATGGATCTGGATCTTCAGTTGCACGTCCAGATAGCCAATGCCCAGTACGCGCTCCAAGTAAACTTGGCCAATGCCGGCAGTGGCGAACGATAGTGTCATGCCGAACATGCCGCCCATTTGCAGCCAGAAGGCCCAGTAACCCACGGCGCTACCTTCCATTTTGCGGTTTTGGGTGAGGGTGGGCAGGGCATAGCTGATGACGGCCATGACAATCATGGCATAGGCACCGTAGAAGGCGGCGTGGCCGTGCATGGCGGTGATCAGCGTGCCGTGCGTCCATTTGTTGATGGCGGGGAAGGTGTGGGCCAGGCCCAACAAACCGGCACCAAACAAGGTGAACAATGCGCTGCCGATGGTCCAGTGCAAGGCCAGCACATTGGGGTGGCGCACACCGCCGCGGCGGATAGAGAAGTAGGCGTACATCGCCATGCCGACCAGGGCAACGGGTTCCAGAGCGCTAAAGAAACCGCCCAAGGGTAGCCAGTAATGCGGCACACCCACCCAGTAATAGTGGTGGGCCGTACCCAGAATGCCCGCAATAAACACGAGGCCAACAATGACATACAGCCATTTTTCCAGGACTTCGCGGTCGGCTCCCGAGAGGCGGATGAGCAGATAAGCCAAGAAGGAGCCTTGGATCATTTCCCATACGCCTTCTACCCACAGGTGGATGGTCCACCAGCGGTAGTAGATAGCGATGACGTAGTTATCCCAGCTGAGCAAGGCCGGCAGGTACAGCACGGCTGAGCTGGCCAGGCCAAGCAACAACACGCCTTCGGTAGTGGTGAAGCGGCCTGACTGCCGTATCGTCATGACGATGTTGTAGAGAAAGATCAGCATGCAGACCACGATGGCAATCTTGTGTGGCAGAGGCTGTTCCAGCAATTTATTGCCTGTGCCGTAGCCAAACAGGTATCCAATGACTGCTGTGACGCCCATGATGGCCCAGATGCCTAGCTGGATGTAAGCCAGTTTCACGCTGTAGAGTTCAGAGCGCGATTCGTCGGCAATGATCCAGTATGTGGCGCCCATGAAGCCTGTCAGCACCCACACAATCAGAAGGTTGGTGTGAATGGTTTTGGTGACGTCAAAGGGCAGAATATTGAGAAGTGGATCAGGCCCCAGGTATTTGGACGCCGATAGCAAGCCGAAGACGAGCTGCAGGCCGAACAGGACCAAAGCCAGGGCGAAGTACCAATAGGCAACGGATTGTGATTTGTATCGCATGGCAGGCCCCCTCTTAGTTGAACGACAGGAGATAAGCAACGAGATGGTCGATCTGTTCTTCTGTCAGATCGTCGCCGTAGCTAGGTGGCATGAAAGACGTGCCATCTGCTGAATACATGGGGCCGGGGTGCAGCCATGCGCTCGGGTTAACGATGGATTCGCGCACGAACTCTTCGGCCGTAGTAGCTTCACCGGTGTATTCGCCCGATGCTTTGATTTGTTCAAAGAATGCCTCCAGGCCTGCCAGCGAGGGGCCGGCCAGATTCACGCCCGGTGCCATGCTGTGGCACGCCTGACAGGTGGGGACAGCCGTGCGGAACAGCGCTTCGCCCAGTGCGATGGGTGAATTATCAGGGGCCACAGGGCGCGCACCCGGCGGCAGGCCGGCAGCGACACCTTCGCCTTCGACTTCTTGCTGAGCCATGCTGAGGTCGGTGCCGGGTATGGAACTGCCCACCACCAGAATGGGCCGTGGCGGCCAGCCTTGGTTGTCAACCTTGCTGACCCAATCCATGAAAGCAATGACGTCGGAGATTTCCTGGTCGCTCATGCCCAGGTTGGGCATCAGGCGCCGGTGCTTTTGTTCGTCGTAAAACTGGGATGGGTCTTTCATGAATGCCGTGAGGTACGGCGCACCACGCAGCTGCGTGATTTTCGTGAGGTCGGGCGCGTAGTAAGCGCCTTCGCCAAAGATGGTGTGACAGTTAATACAGTTGTAGTTATGCCAGACTTTCTGCCCCCGTACGACTTCATCAGTGATGGTGTCGGCGTTGGTAAGGGTGGGAAACTGGCGGTGGCTATCGACGGTCAGCACAAGAAATATGAGCGTCGCGATGGCTGTCGAGGCAATGGCAAAGAGCCGCGTTTGGCGTTTGTTCATAGCTTCCTCCTAGACGCCGATGCCGGCCCAGTATTTGATGGAAGTAAATGACGCGTAAACGATGCTGACCAGCATGAGTGCGATGACGACCCAACTCAAGCCTTTCAGTATGCGGAACAAGACGTCTGCCTGCATGGTATTGCCTCCAAATTGTTGCTTGCGCTTCTTCTTGGAAAGCCGGGGCGTAGGACAGTGGCCAAGACACTCCGGCGTTTAGTTCAATGCCGCCCTTGCTGCAGTGTGATGCCAGGAAACAACCGGCTATGAGGCGGGTTGAAATTTCCTATAACGACCCAATATACGCTTGAAGCTTGGGCGTGTCGTTAAAACCACACGCCTGATAGGGAAATATTTACAAACTTTTTTGCACGGTCCCAACATGAGTCAATCCGACACGTCAGTGACTTCTGAAACGCTTGGCTTTCAGGCTGAGGTCAAGCAATTACTGCAATTGATGATTCATTCGCTCTACAGTAATCGCGAGATTTTCCTGCGCGAACTGGTATCGAATGCATCCGATGCCTGCGACAAACTGCGGTTTGAAGCGATCGATCAACCCGAGTTGTATGAAGGTGATGCGGAATTACGCATCCGTGTTGATTTCGACAAAGAAAAGCACACCATCACGATTTCCGACAATGGTATCGGCATGACGCGTGATGAGGCAGTGGCCAATCTGGGCACCATTGCGCGCTCCGGCACTAAAGAGTTCTTTTCACAATTGACTGGCGACAAGCAGAAGGATGCTCAGCTTATCGGCCAGTTTGGCGTGGGCTTTTACTCGTCGTTCATCGTGGCGGACAAGGTGTCCGTACTGTCGCGTCGCGCAGGCGTGCCCGAAACCGAGGCCGTTCTGTGGGAATCCGACGGCCAGGGCGAGTTCAGCGTGGCGTCGGTCGAAAAGGCGGATCGCGGCACGTCTATTGTTCTGCACCTGCGTGACCCTGACGATGAGTTCCTGAGCGGCTGGAAGATCCGCGAGGTGCTGCGCCGTTATTCCGACCATATTTCCCTGCCCATTCAAATGTTGAAGGAAGAGTGGGACGAGGAAAAATCCGAGCAGGTGAAAACCACGGAATGGGAAAATATTAACCAGGCCAGCGCTTTGTGGACGCGTTCCAAGTCTGAGGTGACCGAGGAACAATACAAAGAGTTCTACAAGCACATCGCCCACGATTTCGAGGACCCGCTGGTCTGGACGCACAACCGTGTGGAAGGCCGTAGCGAATACACCCAGCTGCTGTATGTGCCCAAGCGTGCGCCGTTCGACCTGTGGGAGCGCGACGCCCGGCGTGGCGTCAAGCTCTATGTGAAGCGCGTCTTCATCATGGACGACGCCGAACAACTGCTGCCTACCTACCTGCGTTTTGTGAAGGGTGTGATCGATTCAGCCGACCTGCCGCTGAACGTGTCGCGTGAAATCCTTCAGGAAAGCCGCGATGTGAAAGCGATCCGCGATGGCTCGACCAAGCGTATTCTCAGCATGCTGGAAGACTTGGCAGAAAATCGCACTGAAGACTACCAGGTATTCTGGGAACAGTTCGGCCAGGTGCTGAAGGAAGGCACGGGCGAAGACTTTGCCAACCGCGAGCGCATCGCCAAGCTGCTGCGCTTTGCCTCGACCCACAACGATGGCAGCGTGCAGAATGTGTCGTTTGCCGATTACGTTGCGCGCATGAAGGAAGGCCAGGAGAAGATCTACTACGTCACGGCCGAGTCTTATGCGGCCGCAGCCAACAGCCCACACCTGGAAGTATTCCGTAAGAAAGGCATCGAGGTTCTGCTGCTGAGCGACCGCGTGGACGAATGGATGCTGTCTTACCTGCGTGATTTCGACGGCAAGCCGCTGGTTTCCGTCGCCAAGGGTGGGCTGGATCTCGACGCGTTGGCTGACGAGGAAGAAAAGAAGCGCCAGGCCGAAGTTGCGGAAGAGAACAAGCCGCTGGTTGAGCGCATGCAAAAAGCGCTGGAAGGCAAGGTCAAGGAAGTGCGCGTCACCACTCGCTTGGTGGATTCCCCCGCCTGCGTGGTGGTTGATGAAAACGAACTCAGCCCGCACTTGCAGCGCCTGCTGCGTTCCGCCGGGCAGGAAGCACCCGAGGTCAAGCCGATTCTGGAAATCAACCCCGAGCACGCCTTGATTGGCCGCGTGAAAGAAGCCGCTGACGACGAATTCGAAGAATGGTCGCTGCTGTTGCTGGATCAGGCCATGCTGGCCGAAGGCGCCGCACTCAACGACCCCGCCAGCTTCGTCAAACGCATGAACAAACTGCTGCTCTAAACGGGGTCTGTCCCGGTTTAATGTGTTTGTAAGGTTGTGGCAATACAGTTAGTTCGTATTGTTTACAATTAGTGTTTAATTGTGAGGGCCGATGTCGGCCCTCATTTTTGACGATGAGAGGGCAGAACGTGCTGAAGGGCAAAAAAGGTTTGGTGATTGGCATTGGCAATGATCAAAGTATTGCGTGGGCATGTGCGGATGCGCTGCACAAAGCCGGCGCCACATTGGGTGGGACGTGGCTGAATGACAAGGCGCGGCCGCATGTGGAGCCTCTGCTGCAAGCCGTGGGTGCCGAGATTCAGCGGCCGCTCGATGTGCGTGATGACGAGCAGCTAAAGGCCTTGTTTGATGAAGTTTCCCAGCGCTGGGGCAAGCTTGATTTTCTGCTGCACTCGATTGCATTTGCGCCGAAAGATGATCTTCACGGTCGGGTGACCGACAGCTCCTGCGAGGGCTTTCTGAAGGCCATGGATATTTCCTGCCACTCTTTCGTGCGTATGGCGCGTCTGGCCGAGCCTTTGATGGCCGATGGCGGCAGCCTGATGACGATGAGCTACTTGGGCGGGGAAGAAGTGATCCCCAATTACGGCATCATGGGCCCGGTGAAGGCGGCTTTGGAGTCAACCGTGCGCTATCTGGCGTCTGAACTGGGCGGCCAGGGCATTCGCGTGAATGCGATTTCCCCCGGGCCGATTCTGACCCGAGCGGCTTCGGGCATTGCCAGCTTTGACTCCTTGGTTGAAGAGAATGCACGGCGTGCCCCCATGGGCAATGTGAATATCCAGGACGTCGGCCCGCTGAGCGCGTTCTTGGCCAGCGACGGCGCTCGTGCGATTACCGGCACCACCATGTATGTAGATGGCGGCTACCACATTCTGAACTAAGTCATGTGGGCATGGCGTTACCGCGCTGGGGTGCGCGACCAGTAGCGGTACGCTTTTTGTGCCAGGCCATCCAGTAGAAAGCCGAGTGCGCCGATCAACACAATGACGGCCATGAGTTCGGAATAAGCGAGCCGGTCACGGGTATCCAGAATGTAATAGCCCAAACCGGAACTGACGCCCAGCATTTCGCAAGGCACAAGAACAATCCAGATCACGCCAATGGCGAGGCGCGCGCCAGTGAGGATGTTGCCCAGAATCCCGGGCATGATGATGCGCAGCAACACTTCAGAGCGTGTGGCGCTTAAGCTGCGTGCCAGCATCAACCATTTCGGGTCGAGCTGGCGCACCCCCGCTGCTGTATTCAGGATGATGGGCCAGACTGCTGCGAAGGTCAGCAGGAAATAGATGGGGGCATCACCAATGCCGAAAACCATGACGGCGATGGGCATCCATGATAGCGGTGAAATCATGCGCAGGAACTGGAAGGCGGTGCCGCTGGCGTTTTCCAACGCTTTGGAACTGCCCACTGCCAGCCCGACCGGTACGCCAATCAGCAATGCCAGCCCGAGGCCGACCAGTACCCGTTGCAAGCTCATCAGCGTGTGGCTGTTGAGCTGACCCGTGGAAACCAGCTCGTACAAGCTTTGAAAGGTGGCGTCAGGCGCGAGAGATGCAGCCAGCGGCAGGTTGGATTCCAGTACATGTGTGCCAATCGACCATAACAACACCAGTACGGCGAGCCCCGCAACGCCATAGGCCGGTTTTGCAAAAGAAGCACCCAGGCCCCTCCACCGAGAAGGTTGTATTGATATACGTTGTTTATACGTATGTGGGTGGGAAGGCTGGGCGATTGTCGAACGCATGAGTGACACCGAAGCTGTTAAACAGTGAAGGTTTCTTCGCGGCTGAAAGAATCGGGCAGGCCGAAAGCAGCGGGGCCGCCGTTTGCGTGAATGGCTTGTTTCACAAAACGGTCATCCACCAGATCGCGGGCGACGAAAGCGGGGTCCAGCTCGTGCAAGAAGGCGTTTTGCCCTGAAACCAGCGTGCCCTGCAGTTTTCGTATGAGTTCTTCCGTATAGCTTGGGAAGGGGTAGGGCTGGAAGTCGATGCGTTTCTGGTTCCAGGCGGTGTTCACCATGGCGCCGGAGTTTTCGTAAAGCGCCGCATCCAGGCGTTCCGGTTCCAGCACGTTGGCCAGGGCTTCGTAAGTGTGCGGCGTGTACTTTTGAGGGTTGTCCCGCGACAGAATACGGGCGGTTTCCTGCCGGTTTTCTTGGATCCATGCCTGAGCTTGCACGATGGCATTGACTACCTTCTGCGACCAGTCGGGGCGCTGCTCAAGGTCTTGCTCGTGCATGAGCACCACACAACAGGCGTGATCCTTCCAGACGTCGCCGGTGAAACGCAAGATTTTTCCAACTTTCAGCACTTCTGCATTGGCATTGAAGGGCTCAGCCACCGTATAGCCGGCGATCTGTTTATTTGCCAGAGCGGGCACCATGTCAGAAGGCGCCATCACCACTAGCTTGACCTGGTTAGGGCCGGGTTCGCCGTCACTAATCGGTTCCAGGCCCTTGCTCTTAAGTAGATGCTGCAGCACTACATTGTGTAGCGAATACCAGAAGGGAATTGCCACCGTGGTGCCGCCGAGGTCCGTCACACTGTTGATGTGATGCTGAACGGTCAGGCCGGAGCCTGACATATGGTTCCAGGCGACGACTTTGGCGGGTGACTTACTGCCATAGCGCGCCCATACCGTCATGGGCGAAAGCAGGTGAACGGCATTGACTTGGCCGGCCAAGAACGCTTCCACAATTTGCGCCCAACTACGGAACAAGCGCGGTTTTTCGACTTCCAGGCCTTGTTGTTCGAACAGGCTGTTGTGGTGTGCAACCAGCAGCGGTGTGGCGTCGGTGATCGGTAAATAACCAATACGCAAAGGTGCATCGGGTTCTGCCGCCCGTGCAGCATTGGCCATTTGCAGCAAAGGCAGGGCGGCGGAAGCGGAAAACAGCGCGGACAATTTCAATAACTGGCGCCGGGTTTTGAAGGTGGCGCTGAAGTCGTAGGGCGGCTTGCTCATCGTGTGGTCCTTATGGGGGTGGCTCGTGCTTTAAGCGGCTGTTGCGATACGGGGTTCGGGGTAGTGGGACGGCTGCGGCTGATTGGCGCCGCGCTGATGCGTGCGCAGCAAACCAAGAATTTCCACGCGCAAATGGCTTAATGCCGGAGCCAGTGGGTCACGCGGGTGGGCTTCAGCCAGAGTCCACTCACCAATGGCACGCCCTGGGCGACCACCCAACAGCACGATGCGGTCGGCCAGAATCATGGCTTCGTCGATATCGTGTGTGACCAGAATGGCGGCTGTGCCATGGCGAGAGATAACGGTTTGCAGCAGCTGTTGCATGTCGCCACGGGTGATTTCATCCAGGGCACTGAAGGGCTCATCCAGCAGCAGGATTTCCGGCTGGCGGGCCAAGCTGCGTGCCAACGCCGTGCGTTGAGCCATGCCACCCGATAATTCCGCAGGGTAGCGACCGGTGGCATCTTGCAGGCCAACTTCCTCAATAGCGGCGCTCACGCGCTGCAGTCTTTCGGCTTTGCTAATTCCTGGTTGATGCTTGAAATCCAGCCCGAAAGCCACGTTCTCTTCCAGAGTCAGCCATGGCAACAGGCTGGGGTCCTGGAAAACAAAGCTGGAACGCGGGTGCGGGCCATCCAGGATTTCACCTTTCAAACGCACGCTGCCGCGACGGGCATGTTGCAGGCCTGCCAACACGCGCAGTAGGGAAGATTTTCCCACCCCGCTGGGGCCTAGAATAGCGACGACTTCACCCGCCTGCAGATGCAGCGAAAATTCCTGCAAAATCATAGGGTGCGTGCCATCGGATTGTTCATAACCCAGGTGTATGTCGTGGGCTTCTAGTAGCGGCGTGCTCATGGGAAGGCAGAAATATCCGAGAGAGGGTTGTGGCTGAGCGTGACTCAGTCCGGCAATAAATAGAAGTCGGCCTTGGTCACGCCGCAATCAGGGCACTCCCAGTCGTCCGGGATATCCTCGAAGCGGGTCCCAGGAGCAATCCCTTCTTCGGGCAACCCCATGGCTTCGTCGTAGACCCAGCCACAGGGGCCGCACATCCATACCCGGTTCATGCTGCTTCTTCCTCTCGGGCTGTTTGCTCAAGAGCGTGAATTTCTTTGCGAAGATGCTTGAGGGCGGGGGTGACAATGGCCACGAAGACAGCCTCGCGCAGGCGCCGCTGGGCGGGGTGACGCATCAAATACCCTTTGGCGCCAATGTGCAGCATGGCCGAATTCGCGGCTTTCAGAGTCAGTTCTGAGGCGGCTAGGCGCAGCCGTAAGATATCCAGCAGGTTGGCTTTGCCCTCGTCGGCCAGTTGTGCCTGAGCGCGGGCGTTCTCCCACAAGGCCTGTGCCGCACGCTCCAAGTCTTCACCCTGGTCGTCCAGAAATTGATTGACGTGGGCCGTGGCGATATTGCTTTCGCGTATGGTGCGCAACGACCCTTCAATCACGCCGAAACCCATGCCAAGCTGGCCCAGTACAAAGCCGGGCTTAATGCTTTGCAGGTAGGCAACAAACTGCTCAGGGTGCGCTAGCACGCTATCGGCGGCAACGCGCACATCCTTCAAGCGGATGTTAAGGGTTTGCGTGCCTTCTAAACCCGCAAATTCGGGGCAGGGCCGCAAAGTCACGCCTTCGGCATCGCAGCGGACAGCCACCATGACATATCCGCCGCTTTCGACGGCGGCTGCCACCATGACGAGGTGGTCTTCCCCTACATTGGAAACCCACGGTAAGGACCCCGAAACCACGTACGTGTCGTGTTCGCGGCGCGCTTTGAGGTGAATGTTCTCGATGCCGGCCAAGTGCTTCACTGCGTTTGACATGCCGTTTCCGACAGCAAACGGCCCGTCATCACATCGCTGATATAGCGCTCTCGCACCGCAGAGTTGGGCGATTGCAAAAGATAGCGTGCGCAGCTGGATTGGCACCACACTAAAAAAGCCGTGGAGCCGCATTCGCGCCCTACTTCCGTCGTGACGGCGATTTGTGTGGGCAGGCCGTAACCTCCACCGCCTTGTGCAGCAGGAACGCTGGCAGAAAAGCCGCCCAGCTCGCCTAAACGAGACAGAAATTCACGCGGATAGCGACCTTGCTGGTCAATCTCAGTGGTAATGGGAGCAAGCTCGGACTTGACTAGCGCCTTCACTGCTTCGATTAGCGTGGTGGCGTCTTCATCAAGAGGAGCCGGCTGAGGGCTAGATGGCAAAGACATAGCAGGTTCTGTAATCCGCCGGCTCAGGCGAAGGCTGTCAGTTCAGGGTTGGCAAAGGGCTGCAGCTCGGGGTTGATAGGGGTTTGAGCCAGGCTGTTGGCGAAGTTGCACAGCGTTGCCAGGCTGACGCCCAACACGACTTCCAGCGCCTGTTGATCGGTGTAGCCAGCAGCACGGAAGGCGGCCAGTTCTTCGTCGGATACCTGACCTTTTTTCTCGATAACGGCGACACTAAAGCGCGCCAGTGCGTCCAACTTGGGGTCGTCAATGGCTTCCACCTTGCGCAGGGCTTCTACCAGTTCGGCGGGCAGGCGCAGCTTTTGTAGCGACAATTTAGTGTGGCCTGCTACACAGAAGCCGCAATCGTTCAATGTGGCAGCCGTAATCTGTACGACCTCCCGCTCGGCCGGGCTCAGGCTGGTGCGACCATTGATAGCGCCCACCACCTGATAGGTTTCCAGTGCAGCAGGCGCATTCGCGAGTACGCCGATCAGGTTAGGAAGAAAACCATTGGCTTGCTCAGCAGCTGCGACGCGCTCACGGGCCGCTTCAGGGGCTGTGTCTACGGTGTGGATGGTAAGGCGGCTCATCAATAGACCTTCTGGATATAAAGAATGTCCTTCAGTCTAAATAGAAGCCCTTATCAGGGAGAACGAATAAGAAGCAATGAGCTTATAGCCGCCGATTGCATAAGCTTATAACTGAGGCAGATAGCGCCGGGGAATGCCGTTTTCGTGGGCGAAGCGATTCCAGTCGAAGGCAGGGCCTGGATCGGTTTTTCTGACGGGGGCGATGTGTTCATGCCCGCGTACGGCTTTTAGCGGATGGCGGGCACGCAGGGCAGGAAGCAACCGCTGCAGGGCACTGTATTGGGCGTCGTCATAGGGCAGGGTGTCCGTGCCTTCAAGTTCTATTCCAATAGAAAAATCATTGCAGCGCTCGCGCCCTTCAAAGCGAGAGACGCCTGCATGCCAGGCTCGGGCGTGGGTCGAAACGAATTGCACGATGCTGCCATCGCGGCGGATCAGAAAGTGAGCCGAAACGCGCATATCGCGCAGGCATTCCAGCCACGGGTGAGAATCATAATCAAGCCGGTTCTGGAAGAAATCAATGATTTCCGGCCCGCCGAACTGGCCCGGCGGCAAGCTGATATTGTGGATGACCAGCAGATAAGCATCTTGCTGTGGGGGGCGTTCATCGTGATTCGGGGACGGCGCATGGCTGACGCCCGGGGCGGCCTGCACCCAGCCGTGGCGGTCCAGTTTGAGAGCGGGTTTCTCGCGGTTTGGCATGGATGAAAGCCCGGAATAAACGTTGTTGCGGCGCCCGTTCTGCGTTAATCGGGTTTGCTTTGGCCGATGCGGGCGTGCTCCGGCCCGCACCAGGTTTTACCGTTGCTTAAAAACGCTTCAGAGCGTGGCAGGTGGATGCCGCATTGTTGGCAACGCACCATGGCTTCAGCTTCGCTCATATCCGCCTGCGCCGGCTGGGCGCCCTTGCTTAGCCGCCCACTCGGTGTGGGCTTGGATGCGCTGCGCGCCACTAGCCGGGCTCCGATTAGCACGGCCAGAATGAGGATGAACCAAAATAGAATCTTGCCCACGGTAAGCCTCTTTAGAGCAACACATCAAGCACGAAGCGGCTACCGCTATATGCCAGGAGAACAAAAGCGAAACCCACTAGCGTCCAGCGTAATGCCGTGCGACCGCGCCAGCCGCGTATCTGGCGGCCCAGCAACAGGCCGCCGAAAGTGAGCCATGACAATAGAGTGAATACCGTTTTGTGGTCGAGCGGAAATAGCACGCCTAAAATCTGTATAGAAACAATGGCGCCGGTGATTACAGTAAGCGTCAGCACGGCGAAGCCAATCCAGACCAGGCGGAAAAGCAGCTTTTCTTGAGTTAACAGAGGCGGCAGGGTATCGAACGCGCGCCAGATCAGACCCGATTTAAGGTTCTGCTCAGAGGGCCGATGTAGTTGGCGGTCGAGCATCGCCATAAAAAGCGCGTGCAAGGTGGCGATGGCAATCAGGCCGTAGGCGCACAAGGCGATAATAAGGTGCGCACGCAACCATTGGCTGCCGCCGTGGGGAACGACCGGGCCATCAGGAAACATACCGCCCAACAATGCAGCCAGTGCGGCCGTAGGCAGCAGCACCAGCAGCAAGCCGTCGAGCTTCATGGTGAAATTCTCAAGCCAAAACAACAACATGCCCAGCCAGATGGCGGCGGACAGGGCCAGTGCCCAGCCCACGTGCAGGCCGTCTGGGTGGCTCAGCATGGTTTGCTGCAAGCCGATGGCTTGCATGAGCAGCCCAAGAATGAGGAGACCATGCGTGATCGGGCCTACCCGAATCTCTTTTTGGCCCTGGGCGAGCTGCCGCCACCAGCCTGCGCCCAGAAGGGCATAGGCCAGCGCAGCCAGCAACTGAAATACAATGCCTGAAGACATAGTCCCTTGAACCTCGGTTCAAACTGAAGATTTTAGGCTGGATCAGCCAACACCTAGTGATCAGCCAACACCTAGTTTAAGCGAAACCATTACCATGCTCGATAATCTGACTCAACGTTTGTCGCGTGTCGTCAAGACCATGCGCGGGGAAGCCCGCCTGACCGAGTCCAATACCCAGGAAATGCTGCGCGAAGTTCGCATGGCCCTTCTTGAGGCGGACGTGGCTTTGCCGGTCGTGCGCGATTTCATTGCGCGCGTTAAAGAGCAAGCTCTGGGGCAGGAAGTCGCTGGCAGCCTCAACCCCGGCCAGGCATTGGTCGGTGTGGTTCATAAAGAACTGACGGCCCTCATGGGGGGGGACCTCGGCGCCGAGGCCAGCGAGCTGTCTCTGGCCGCACAGCCGCCTGCCGTGATTCTTATGGCGGGCCTGCAGGGCGCAGGTAAAACTACCACCACCGGTAAGCTGGCCAAATGGCTGGCCGAAGGCAATCACGTTCAGAATGAGCGCAAGACCGGCAAGAAGAAAGTGCTGGTCGTCAGCGCCGACGTCTATCGCCCCGCCGCGATTGACCAATTGAAAGCAGTGGCCGCTCAGGTCAAGGTGGATTTCCTGCCTTCCGATCCGTCGCAAACGCCCGAGGCCATTGCCCGCAACGCTTTAGATCACGCCCGCAAACAGTTCTACGATGTGCTGATTGTTGATACGGCCGGTCGTCTTGGCGTGGATGAAGCCATGATGCGGGAAATCCGCAGCCTGTACGACATTCTCAACCCGGTAGAAACGCTGTTTGTCGTAGACGCCATGCAGGGCCAGGATGCGGTGAACGTGGCGCGTGCGTTTGCCGATGCCTTGCCGCTTACCGGTGTGGTCATGACCAAACTCGACGGTGATGCACGCGGCGGTGCCGCCTTGTCGGTACGCCATGTCACCGGTAAGCCGCTGAAGTTCGTCGGTGTTTCGGAGAAAATGGACGGCCTTGAGCCCTTCCACCCCGAACGCATGGCCCAGCGCGTGCTGGGCATGGGCGACATCGTTTCCCTGGTTGAGCAGGCGCAGCGCAATATTGATATTGCCGAAGCCGAAAAGTTCGCCAAGAAGATTAAGTCGGGCGACAAATTCGACCTGAACGATTTCCGCGACCAGCTTCAGCAAGTCAAGAAAATGGGTGATATGGGTTCGTTGCTGAAAAAGCTGCCGGCCCAGTTCGCCGCAGCCGCTGAGCAGATTCAAGGGGGGCAGGCGGAAAAACAACTGCGTCGCACCGAAGGCATACTCAATTCCATGACACCGCAAGAGCGCGCCAAGCCTGAATTGCTGAAGGCTTCTCGTAAGCGTCGTATTGCTGCGGGGGCGGGTGTATCCGTTCAGGAAGTCAACCGTTTGCTCAACCAATACGGGCAGATGGCAGGCATGATGAAGCAGATGAAAAAAGGCGGCATGGCCAAAATGATGCGCGCCATGGGCGGCCTGAAGGGCCTGGGCGGGGGCGGTTTCCGCGGCTTTTAAGGCAGCAATGTTGCCGCGTGCGCCTTCCCTTTTTTGGTATTAGCCGACTCTGATCCGCAAAGACAATCGCCCCTGAAGTCAGGTATCCGACTTCAGGGGCGATTTTTTCGTGCAAACCCGACGGCTTGGGTTTAATCCAGCGGCGGGATACGCAAAACCTGTCCAGGGTAGATTTTGTCAGGGTGGGTCAGCATCGGGCGGTTGGCCTCGAAAATGCGTTCGTACTGGCCGCCCTTGCCCTTGCCATAGTGAGTTTCCGCAATCTTCCACAGGGTGTCGCCTTTTTCCACGGTATACATCACAGCGGCAGGCGCTTCCTGAGCGGCGGTCAACTGGCTATCCACGGACGACACGCCAATGGTGTTGCCTAACGCCAGAGCAATTTTTTCAGCTTCTTCGGTTGAAGCTGCTTGCCCGCTGACGGTGACTTTATCGCCGTCAACCTGAACATCCAGCCCTTCGGCCGAAAGTTGATGTTTTTCCAGTTCTTTCTTCAGCTCATCGACTGTAGCGGCCTGCGCCTCGGATGCGCCGAACAGTTTCTCGCCGACGCCCTTAATGAAATTGATGATACTCATGGATGGCTTCCAATCAGTTGGTTGAGAGAGAGGTTGTATCACGATGGGCGTGATGACTTTGTGAAGAATTGTCGAGACTCCCAAGCCAGCCACGGGCGGGCCAAGCCGGCTCAGCCTCCTCCAACAGCCACGACAATTTCCAGGGTATCGCCTTCAGCCAGTGTGGTACTGTCATGCGCACTGCGCGGTACGATTTCACCGTTGCGCTCCACTGCAATGCGTTTACCCTGGTATCCCAGTAATTCGATTAAGCCCGAGATGGTGAGGCCGATGTCGATAAGGCGGTTTTCGCCGTTCAAAGTGATATTCATAGTGTCCTCCCAGATCAAGATTGAGAATGGGGGCGAATCAATCGCGAAAACGGTCGGTGGCAGCCAGCAGATGCGCCAGTATGCCGGGCTCATCAAAAGCATGGCCGCCATCATCTACCAGATGAAACTCGGCTTGGGGCCAGGCTTTGTGCAACTCCCACGCCGTACGTGCGGGGGTGCAGGCATCGTAGCGGCCCTGCACAATGACGCCGGGGATACCGCGCAGTCGATGCGCTTCTTCCAGCAGTTGGCCTTCTTTTAGAAAACCGCCATTCACAAAGTAGTGGTTTTCAATGCGTGCGAAAGCCAGCGCCGCAGCGTCATCGGAATGCGATTGCTGGTGCTCCGGGTTAGGTAGCAGCGTAATCGTGTGGTTTTCCCATTGTGTCCAAGCATGCGCCGCTTCTAATTGGATGCGCCGATCATCGCTGGTCAGCCTGCGGTGATACGCCTTGATGAGGTCATGGCGTTCGTCTTCAGGTATGGGCGCCACATAATTTTGCCAGTGGTCGGGAAACAGCCACGATGCACCTTCCTGATAGAACCAGCGCAGCTCCGCCTGGCGTACGGTAAAGATGCCGCGCAGAATCAGGGCGCTGACATGTTGCGGGAACGCTTGCGCATAGGCTAGGCCCAGGGTGGAACCCCACGACCCGCCAAACACCAGCATCTGTTCAGCCTGCAGCACTTCGGTGCGCAGGCGGTTCATGTCTGAGATCAGGTGTTGAGTGGTGTTGTTCTCAAGGCTGGCATGCGGCGTTGAGCGCCCGCACCCGCGCTGGTCGAACAGCAAGACCTTATAGCTATCCGGGTCGAACAGGCGCCGGTGTGTTGCGGAACAGCCGCCTCCCGGCCCGCCATGCAGGAAAATAGCAGGCTTGCCATGCGGGTTGCCGCATAGTTCCCAATACACCTTGTGGCCGTCGCCGGTATCCAGATAGCCGTGTGAGTAGGGTTGGATTTCCGGGTACATCAGCTCTTACGTTTAAAGATGAGATCCCACACCCCGTGACCCAGACGCAAACCTCGTGCTTCGAACTTAGTGAGCGGGCGGAAGTCGGGGCGCGGCGCATAGCCTTCGCCTACGGTGTTTTCCAAGGTCTCTTCAGCGTTCAGCACTTCCAGCATTTGCTCTGCATAGTTTTCCCAGTCGGTGGCCAGGTGAATATACGCGCCCGGCTTCATGCGGCTGGAAAGCAGTTTGACCAAAGGCGGCTGTATAAGGCGCCGTTTATGGTGGCGCTTTTTGGGCCAGGGATCGGCAAAATAAATATGAACGCCCGCCAGCGATTCCGGTGCGATCATGTGCTGTAGCACTTCCACCGCATCGTGCTGAATGACGCGCACATTGGTCAGGCCGGATTCATCAATACGCTTGAGCATGGAGCCCACGCCAGCGTTAAAGACCTCCACCCCCAGGAAGTTATCCTCCGGCCGGGCCAGAGCAATCTTTTCTGTGGTTTCACCCATGCCAAAACCGATTTCCAGAATCGTTGGCGCTTGGCGGCCGAATACCTCGTCGAAATCGATGATGCGTTGTTCAAAAGGGATGGCCCAAAGCGGCATCAAGCGGTCAAGGGCTTCGCGTTGACTGGGGGTGATATGAGCGCGGCGATGCACGAAACTGCGGATATGCGTCGAACCCGATGGGGCATTGGACGTGCGCACGTAATCGGCAGGTAACGGCTCACCAGACGGCGTTTTGGTGGATTGATCGTTCATGGCTATATTGTAGCGGCTCAGGCTGATGTATAATTTTTTGCCTCGCGGGTGTAGCTCAATGGTAGAGCAGAAGCTTCCCAAGCTTAAGACGAGGGTTCGATTCCCTTCACCCGCTCCATTTGGCGCTCGCCATACGATCCCTATTTTCAATGCTTGAGCATGGTGCCGCCCTGGAGGAAACTTTCCAACCCAGGGATAAGCAGCAGGTCGCCGTCACCGCTGCTGCGGCTCATAAAGTCCATCAGGTTATTGTCGCCTGCATCCTTGGTTGATGTGATGTTGATGAAACCGCCCACCTCGGCGTATTCGCGGGGGTCTTCGACGTGGCTGTTTCGTACGAGTTGCAGGTCGCCCCGATACACTTGAAACGAGAAAGAGCCGAACAGCCGTTCTTCGCTTACCTCACCGAGCTCAAAACCGCCTTCTTCACAATCGTTTTGCTCTGGGCTGCAACGGCTCCACGGCCGCTCCGACAGACCTGTACCTTCGAGGGCGTGTTCCAGTTGTTTCTCAAATTGCTTCATCTTTTCGATATCCATTGACTCCAGAGCAGAGAAATCAAACTGAGTTGCGACACTTGCAGCCGCCGACATGGCATTGGCAAACGAAGCAGAGGTGATTGTCAGTTGAAAGTTATCTGAACTGACGCGCTGTGCTGTGGTGGCGCCAGAAAGCGTCAAGATCATTAAGACGTCGCAATTTCCTTGCTGATTTTTTCCGTTGAGCTTCACCAAAATTTGTGTTTCGTTACTGCGTCGAATTTCTTGCGCCGCTTTCGCCACCTTGTCATGGATACTTGAACCTTCCATCAGGTCGGAAAACCCCGTCTCAAAGTCGTCGCGTTGTTGGCGCATAGCGGCGAGTTCTGAGTCACCCCGTCGGTGTGCTTCGATTTCAGCTTGATCGAGGTCATTCTCAATATTTTTCAGCCCTTGTGGAAGCATGCGTTCTAATTCGTCGGCCAAGCGATTAGGGGTGTAAATCGCGTAAGAGGCGCGCGCATCGTCAGACCCTTCGCAACTCCATTGTGAGTCGGGGCCGGTGATCTGGAAGCCTGGCGGGATCGATAGCAGAGTTTGCTCCTCGGGTTTCCGGGGGAGTGGAGTGAGCGGAGGTGTCTCAGTGATGAGAGGGGCGGGTTGATCCGCTTTAAGGAGCGGGGGTGGGGGGCTATCAGGCTCTGTGACCGGCGTGTAATCAGGCTCTGGGGCGGCGGAACCATAAAACCCCTCAACCTCGACTTTTAAGGTAAATGTTGCCTCGTTTGTCAGGACCGCATTGCGAGCGACGTTCGCCACGCGTACCAAGTAGTCGATTCCTCCCTCTTCGTCGAGCAAGTGGGGGTGGACACGACGCAGCTGGCTGTAGGGAACGCTTGGATCCAACGGGCGCGTGACAACCCTGCTGTCAATAATCAGATGTAATGCATCCTTTATTGCAGGGTCGTCCGAATTGAGGGCGAACCTGACAGTTGTAGGCACGTCGTTTAACCCGGGAGGCATTTGAACCCGGATTCTCCAGGCCCGCGTGGACAGCGGCTCTAGCGCATTATCAATATCGATGTGTGTTTCGTAAACGGATGGAACGGGAAGGGTGATGTTTTTGATCTTCTCGTAAAACACATCCCTATCGAGGTACTGGGCCACGAATTGCGGGTACAGAGCGTAGAGCCCACCGCGATAGGACTGGAGAGCGTTCAGTTCTTCTGCGGCTTGTTTCAAGCCTGCGTCGACCATTTCAAGCCCGGTTCCGGCCCATGGGCCTGTCTGCTCGAATATATGCTTCAGGTAGGCGACTCTTCGGTTGTCCTGTACATTGGTACTCCCCAACATGTTGCCTACGGCATACCAGAAATACCAGGTTCCATAGCTGCATTGCCACGCATGTTGTGCGACTCCATCCGGCAGGCTCAAGCTGTGCTGGGCAGGGATCCACCCCCAGTCCAGTGGTTGATCAAAAGCCCGTACCCAGCGGATATACGATGGGCCCCGGAAGGGGTGATTCCAAGTCTCCCCATGCGCACGTTCCAAATACATAATTTGAACCGCCGATGCGGTGCCTTCGGTTAGCCAGGCATTAGCTCGTTCGCCCTCGTCGCAGCGGGGTGGGCCGGGAAGGTCAGGTCGTGTTGCGTATGACTGATAGGCGGGATATGCCGCTTGGATGCTATGAAATAATTCGTGGATGGCCGCGCCCTGATACACGCGATCGTTGGGTGTGGAGGGGTTTAAAAATCCAGGGTGTATGGATAAATACATATTGCCCTTGGAGCTATAGCTGGAGCCCGGGTTGCTTGGGTCCTTATTCAAGTAGGCGAGATATTTTTCCCCACCCGTGAAGACGAAACGGCCCTGATCGTTGACCTGAAAAGGCGCTTTAAACGACATTGACGCAAACCATCTGCTGCCATATTCAAGGATTGCACGATGCTTTTCCTCGAACCCCTCAAGCAGAGTCATCTGTGTGGTGTTTTTTATTGCCCAGGACGTGGTGGGCCACATCGCGTGGGCGTTACTGGCCCAGCCGATGGCCACACCAGACAGTAGCAGCGATAGCGCACATGAGGCGAAGGAGGAAAGCGACCGTATCATTTTCGTAGTGGTTATGGATAGGGAATGATGCGTTGCAGGCGGCGTTCTTCGTCGTGGAGGTCTCGGCGCGCTTGAGACAAGCGGCTGTCTAAGTGTCTGAGCTCGCGGCGCAGCTGTTGGCGTTTGGCATCGTTTTTTTCTTTGTCCAATTCGCGTTGCTTGCGCTGCATTTCCCGATTGAGGGAGTCGAGGCGTTGCTCGCTTCGATAGACTTGATAACCGAGCTCGTGATAGGCAAGAAAGTTGCGTTCCAATTGCATAGGACAGGCATTTCTATAGCCGCGCCCCAGCCGCCCCTCACGCACCGCATTGGCGGGTGTGCAATATTCGCGTATGCCTACTTCGCGGCCTGCGAGGTATTGCTGATGGTCGGGCACGACACCTACCGTGGCGCATGCTTCTCGATGATCTTCTATGCGGGATAACGGTTGGCCATTGCGGCCGTCCCGATAACCTTGGTCTGTCCAGTTGGCACTGAGGCAGTCTTTCTCAGACATGCTGCTGCAGCCAGCAACAAGCAACAAGAGGCAGACTGCAGCGCTCAGGGTGGATACGCTGCGGCCCGCGTCAATTCGGGTGCGCAAGAACGTGGAACTCAGCTTCATAGTCAAGGGTCCGGCTTGAACCTTGTTCGGTATTTGGGCCGCTCAGTACACCAGCAGCCTTGCCGCGCACCTCTAGCGCATCACCCTGTGGCGTCACTGAAGAGACCGTAATGGTGGCGGACTCGTGTTGGTAGTCTCCGGCGTGTTTGCCTTCCTTGATGGTGAGTTTTACCTCGGGCCGATTTGCATCGATCAGGCTGTAGTCGTTTTCGTCGACAGAGAACGAAATGCTGAGCCTTGGGGCTGAGAGGTCAGGCTCTACGGTTGGCCGCGCCGTAATCGAAATGAGAATCCCGGGCGGCGCGAGGTTGACGCCGCCAAGCATCATGGGCTTGAAGGTTCGCCAGTTGGCGGTGTGAATGAGTCGGTCGGCCTGCCCTGGAACGGTGTTGGATGTGGAATGGAATGTGGTCTTTTTCCCGTTTAGCGTGAGTTCGATCGTTCCCGTGGACTCATATTTTGGCATCGCAGACGACGCGCTAGCGTTACCCGAAAGCAAAAAAATAGACGCGCAAATCGCAATAAGTGTTTTCATAAAACCTTCCAGGTGAGGGGTTGCGTTATCCGCCGGATACGGCGCTCCACCATTTAGCGGCGGGCCACGTATGACTGGGCGTATTCCGGTGGCTGTGGGCCAGTCTGAACACGCCGTGTCCAAACTTCAGATACGGTGCTGTCCATGACGATTGCTTGTTGAGCTAAGCCTGTGACAACGGGCTCAATGCCGTCTGCTTCCAGAGACATGACGAACTGAAAGGCGGGCCGAGCGGGGTCGTAAGGCAGAGGGTCCATGCCCTCAGACGTCATAGCCGCCCAAAGCTCCTGCATGACGCGTGCGGGCCGAACTACTCCCCACTGGCCAAGAGGGGTATAGGTCGCCGCGCCAAGTTGAGGCGGAGTAACCGGCTGCCAGGCCAAGCTTGGCCCTTGTGGAGTGTGCAAAGAAAGGCAGGGTGTGCCCAAGCAATCGGCAGATTCAGCCTGGGAATCCGCCAGCTCCGCGCGGCCGGCGTATTCCAGGGCGGATTGCATTCCCATTGTGGGCGATAGGACAAAGCGCCAACTGACATGTGGGCCAATGCCAAACTCTTCCGGCGCAGCCAATTCGTTTTCGGGCAGGTGGTTTTTTAAGGCAGCGCGTTTGGCAGGCCCTAAGTTGTAACGTGTCACCTGCACCAGGTGGGTAAGAAGCTCCGGGTAATCGGGTGCCACACTCATGCTGTAGGTCACGTGATAGCGCACGTGTGGAAGAGCGGCCTCGTGCGCTTCTACCAACAACATGGCACGGGTCAAGGGGTCGAGATCCGCATCAGGCAGGCTGATTGCAGCCTGTGGTGCACCTGTGTTGGAAAAAATTGGCGATGCGTAATAGGCATCGCCCGCCAGCGCGTCTACGTTGACAGCAGCATAGGGGGGAGCCTGGACAAAATCCTGCGAGAGGGCGTCCATGTTGACCCGTATCTGATACGAGGCCTCGTTGGCAGACACGCTCGTTGACAGAGAAAAAATTGTGGCGGCATACAGCGCTATGCGAATTTTCATGCTTGACCTCCTTCAGTAGAAGGGGGCGTTTCAGCCGCTTTTGCCCCTGTCGTGCCGGCAGTCCAGCCGGCTGCTTTCTCTTTGAGTTCACCGAATTTGCTTGAGACAGCGTCCAGGCGTGCCTCCCATATCGGGTCTGGCGCTTGTTCTTCAGTGGTCTGGAAGTACGCTTGCAGCAAGCTCGCGATAGCCAGTGGCTCCAGAAGGGCGGCTTTAATTGCCCAGGCCAGAATGAGCGCGAAAATAACCCCCATGGCCGAGCCTGCACCTGGCATAAGCCAGGCGAGGGCAAGAGCGGGGGCAAGCAGTACAACAAAGATGACGACGCTCAGCCCGTACGTGAAGAGGGTGAGCCACGCCGCGTTGCGCAGCATCACCGTTGAGTTCTGCGCATAAAGAACCAGGGCGGTTCGGGCCGCAGACCAAGGGTTCTGGTGTTGTGCGTGCAGGGAGTAGGCGAGGATGACTTCATCGACCAGGCCGACGGCCAGCCGCAAGAAAGCGCGAATCAAGCCCATGACTTGCTGTGTTCCTGCAATGGGCAGAAAGTTGCCAACGCCAAGGGCCAGACTTGTAATGGCGTTCACCACGCCTTTGGCAAGCTGGTCGATGACAAATAGGACGTTGGCCTGTGAGTAGCGACTTTTTACGATAGACGCCGCCTGCTGAATCTGTTGTTTTCCGCCAGGCAGATTCTGCCCGTGCAGGAGCTTTACCATGGCGGCAATATGGCCAGCCTTAACAACGTACAGAATATATTCCCGTAGCAGGTAGAGTATGCCAGCGGTCAGCCCTAGCCCTGCCAGCCCGCCAAACAAAGCGGCGGTTGCTTGAAAGTTTTCAGTGCCAAGGGCCCCGATGCCCCAACCGACACCGGCTCCGATACCCGTCATCAGCACATAGGCCAGAGCAATGCCGAAATAGACAGCGCAGCGTAAAGCAATAAATGGCAGGGTCTGCCTCATGAGCGACAGAGATCGCCCGATACTGAAATCCCACATGGCGAGGTCCGAGGTAGGGGCGCATGCACGACTCAATAGCGCCAGCGTGAATCAATGCGGCTCATCATATCGGCGCTGAGAGAAAATGACCCCGTGCTAATGGACGGGGTGAAAGTCAGCAGGTGTCGACATTGGCGGGAAGTGTCAACAAGAGCGCAATGAGGTCTGCCTGGCGGTTGGTGTGGGTCTTTTGAAAGATATTGCGCTTGTGAAAGGCGACGGTAGTTAAGCTGATGTCAAAGGCTTCAGCGATTTGTTCCGGCCTCAAGCCTTGTGCGAATGCCCAGGCGATCCGCGCTTCGGCGGGCGTGAGTTGAAACAGGGTTTCGAGCGCCTTGAGTGGTGGCACCTTGTCGCGCTGCCCCGCAGAAATGAACAGGGCGGCTGCGGGGGCGTCTTTCATGCCTTGGCAGTCCAGAGAGCAGATTGTGACCAGAACGTCGCGCTGCGCGTTACGTCGAGGTAAAGACAGGAACTCGGTGTATTCCTCGCCACGCATACCTGCTTCAACCGCGCAGCGCACAAGGGCTGAGGTCGCTAATGTAATGGGCAGGCTGCCGGTGTTCTCCCTATCCAGGTGTGGGTCAGTGCAATCCTGTAACAGGCGTTGGGCGGAAATGTTGGCGAATAGCACGCGCTGGTCAGACGCCAATAGCACAATGCCTGCCGTGATGAGATTGAACATGCGTGCCAAGCGTTCAAACGCTCGTTCATCAGAAGCGATCGATAGCATGCTGGACTGTTTTTGGTGCGTCCCTCCGGACGCATGCGCGTTGCGTATCCGTTGCACTTGTCGCAATCGCGCCGCAATGGTGGCCAGCATCAGTTCGAAGTTCACTGGTTTGATGAGGTAGTCGTCGGCGCCTGCATGTTTGCCCTGAGTGATCTGGCCCGAGCCGTCCTGGGCACTTAAGAACACAAAAGGCACTTCGCTGAGGTCGTCTCTTGTTTCTCTGACGATGCGCAGCAGCTCGTAGCCGTCCATCACCGGCATGGCGATGTCGCAAAGAATGAGATCCGGATGAAAGGTACGCAGTTGATCCAGAGCGTGTTGCCCATTGGCCGCTTGGGCCACTTCGTAGCCCGCATCGCGAAGCTCAGCCGCCAGAATATCGCGTAAGTCTGCGTCGTCCTCGACCCATAGGATGCGAGCGAGCGACGGTGTATCGAGCGGGTGGTTCACACGTGTCCTCCGTCGGTATTGGCCCCTGGCCGCAGCATGAAACGGTCGCTGCGGGGCAGGCGCAGGGTAAAGCAGGAACCCTCGCCGGGCGAGGAGCTTACGAGTAACTCGCCGTTTTGCAGTGTTGCCAGTTCCATGGCGATATGCAGGCCAATGCCTGTGCCTACGACGCTGGTGGCAGCCGGGGCGCGGAAATAGCGTTTAAACACATGGGGAAGGTCGTGGGCGGAGATGCCTTGTCCTTCATCGCGCACGTCGCAATACACCCAATCTGCCTGACTGCTGACGCACACCGACACGGCTGTGCTGCCCTCGGAATACTTGATGGCATTGGACAACAAGTTGTCGAGAATCTGGAGGGTCAAGACGGGATCGCATTGCGCTCTGGACGAACCCTGCGTGTCGTCCACAAGATGTATCTGCCTGCCAGGCATCGTTGCACGGTACTGCGCCACCGCCTGATGCGCCAAGTCGCTGAGATGACAGCTTTGCATGGATACTTCTAGCTGTTCCATGAAGCGGTCAGCCTGCAGGATGTTTTCAATTAGTTGGTTGAGGCGTTGAGTGGCTTGCCGTGCTTTGACTGCTAAAGCATTGACCTCCTGTGTGGTCAGGCGACCACCCGCTCGCAGCAGGCGCTGCATGGTCGCGTCGATAATCGCCAAAGGTGTGCGGAACTGATGAGAGAGCATGGAGCCGAAGCTGCGATACAGCTCACTGATCTTACGTTCGTTCTCCAGCTGTTTCTGTAGTTCGATGCCTTGCAAGCGAATCCGCTCACTATCACGGGTCTGTTTTAGGGCGACAAGGAGTTGAAACGAAATAATGGCGCTACAAACCCAGACGCCTATCATGAGAAAGAATACCGCCAGCACTGCGTTGCGATAGCTGTCGAGTTGCGCCCCTGCGTGCTCCCACTCTGTCGTCATGGCCCTGCTGGAGGCGCTTTGCAGCGAATCGCTGAAACTCAAAAGAACAGCGTGTATGTGTTCGTAGTCTGTGGGTTGAAGCTGCCCGCGTTCGAAAGTTGGCCCCAGGCGCTGCGTATCGGCGGCTTGCTTAAGCAGGGGTTCAGCCATACCCATGGCTTCGAGTGCGCGTTTCTGGGGGCCATCTTGCAGCACATTGATGCGGCTGAGCAGAATTTGATATCGATCCGCGACCGTGTTTTTCTGATGGGGGGCAATCAGGCTGCGCTGGATCGCGTTCATCAATAACAGGCTTTCCATATGGGCCTGATACAGCACCCAGGTCATATTGGAATGGGCGTTATTACGCATGGATCGCTGGGTTTCCACTAACCGATACAAAGCAATGGTTAGTAAGATGACGAGTACCGCGATGGCCGCTAAGGGCAGGGCGTATCTCAAGATAGTGGCCCGCGTCATGCTCATGAAGGCGGCCTATTTAATCGTGAGCTGGTTTAATTGCCAGACCCATCGATAGTCATAGCGTATGTCTTGCAAGGCCCGCCATTGGTCGCGCGGGTAGACAATCCACAGCGGGCCTTTGTCGGCCGTTAATAATCGGTTGCCGTCCATATGTGTGGCAAGTATGACGTCGTAGTCGTGGAAGTCCTTGATGGGGATGTCAACGGTGTAGTTGTTGAGTGCCCGGGCTTCTACGTAGCTGCCGGCGGCCCCCACCCAAAGGAGAAGGTCGCGCAGCAGCACGCCTTCGAAGTGTTTAACGCCGTCGGTCACGACGGTGGTTGTCTTTAAGGTAACTGTAGGCAGGCTGCGTAGGGCAGCCAGGTCGAGGTGCGCCTCTGAGCCGACATTTGTTTGGGTGATGGCCCCGCCCACAACAAGCAGTACGTCGCCGACCGGCGGCGGTAAAGGTACACCTTCCAACGGTTGAGATGCGGCTGCCGGCCGTAAGCTAAGTGCCACAAGCTGAATAATTACGCATACTGCCAGCCGTATTCGCCGCCTTTGCATACGGTTAATTTGCATGGGCGTTTCGTTATAATTATTGGTTGCGGCCAGCGTACCACAGGGTCTTGCCTTGTCAAGCGATGATTACCGGGCGGGCGTCGCCGCCGGGGTGTCAGAGGGGCTGGCGGCGGCCAGGCTCTCACTCAATATCAGAGGCTGGCTCGCCAGGACACGCTTGGAACGATCGATCACGTAGCGTAATTCGTATTCGCCACTCTCTTTGGGCAGGTTGATTTTGAGCGGCGAGCCGTGTGAGGTGCGAGCGTAATCAAGGTAGTGGTGGGCCGGTGCGCCTTTCGGCACAACGGTAACGTAATCCCCTTTGTTATCGGGGCCGGTCCAATTTACGGTGGCAGTCCCTGCCGGAGTTGCCTCGCCCACAAGCTCAAGCGTGGCGGTGACGGGGGTGAGCGTTATAGGCTGTGCAGCGAGTACCCGCTTGGAACTGTCCAAAATGTAGCGGATTTCATGGTTGCCCACGGCATCGGGCACACTGAAGGTGACGGGGTTGCCGCTTGCCGTGCGTGCGTAGTCTGCGTAAGCCGAGTCCGGGGCGCTGGCAGGCACTACTGTAATGTAATCACCTGGGCTGTTCGGCCCCGCCCACTGCACTTGAATCGTACCGCCTGCCCCAACGCTAGAGGGCCCGGATATCGTCACTTGGAGTGGGATCAGTTCAATCGGTTGGCGGGCTAGAACGACATTCCCTTCTGCCAAAACATAGCGTATTTCGTGAGGGCCGAGAGCATCGGGGGCTTGCAGTTTCAGCGGGTTGCCCCTGGAAACGCGCTCGTATTCGCCCGTTTCATCGTCGCGCGCGCCAGCCGGTGTAATGGTGATGAAGTCGTCACGGCTGTCAGGGCCGGTCCAGCTGATATCAATGACGGTTCCTGCTTCGGCGGCCTCGGCTGCTTCGAGTGTCGCGTCGGGCAGGACGGGTTCGGGTTTGGGCAAGGGGGTGGCTGGCGGCACTGCGCGCGGCGCCTGCAAAGCGGTGTGCAACGCCTCGCTGAGTTTTGCCGCATCGTTTGCAGAAAAATACTGACCACCGGTATTGTGGGCCAGACACGCCACGTGTTCGCCTTGCTGTTGGGTGAGCCCCAAGCCTACAACGTGGGCAGTGAAGTCAACGCCACTGGCTGCCAACTCTGTACCCAGGGCACAGGGGTCTGCTTTACACGTTTCCTCCCCATCGGTGATCAGGATTACCGTGGCGGCTTCTTCCGTATGGCGTAGCTGGATGGCCGCTTGCTGCACAGCGGCTGTGAGCGGTGTCTTGCCCAGATAGCGCATATTCTCAACGGCTTGCAATATGGCAGCTTTGTTGTTTGCGCCGGGGGTAACCAGGAGTTCGATGTCGTTGCAGTTGCCCTTGCTGCGGTGCCCGTAAGCCATCAAGCCAAGCTCCATGGTGGCAGGCACGGTTTCCAACATATCGCGTAGCGCCTGACGAGCGATCTGATGCTTTGGCGTACCGCTGATTTGCCCCCACATCGAGCCCGAACCATCGTACACAATGATGGCGCGTTTAGCGGTTTCTGCATGGGAAATTGTCGTGACGAGGGCTGTAACGGCAAAGAAACTCAGTAGCTTCAACACAAGAGCACTCCCTAGAAGGACGCCGGGGATACGGCAAAGGATTGGCAGGGCAAACGGTAGTTGGTCCGTATGGCATGCGAACACCGTTAAGTGGTGTGTCAGTCTATTGATGGGTGGGGGCTGTGTCGCCGTCTGTTTGTAGGGGCGTGGGTGAGCTGGGTGTTCGGCAGGATTGGGGCGGGCGAGCAAGCCCATCGCAGCCCGTTTGAATAGACGGTGTGCCGATGCCTTATGCTCTTTACCATAGGCCAACAGGCGCAGCGGCCTATCGTAACTGGCGGGCTAACTGCCCCGCGTCGATTAATCTTTCGGACCTACCGCCCATGAAAACTCTTAATCGTCTCTTCTCGCGCGTGATCTTGGCACTTTGTCTAGGGCTCGCATCGGCTGTACACGCTGAGGCACTCACCACCCAACAGGTAGAACAATTTATCGCGGCCATGCCTGAGCTGATGGCGCTCGGGGAGAAATATCAGGATACTAAACAGGCGGATATCGACCCTGCGCGGCCCCTGAGTTCGGGCTTGAAGCAGATGCAAAAATCCGGGCCGGAATATGCAGACTTCCGCGAGTTGGCTGCTCGCCACGGCTTTGAAAGCGCTGAACAGTTTGCAGAAGTGGGTGACCGAACAATGCAAGCTTATATGTTGTCTTCCAGCGGTGTATCGCCCGACCAGGCCGAAGCTCTGTATCAACAAGGCGTCGCCAATGTTAAGAACGACAAGTCATTGAATGCCGAACAGAAAGAGCTCATTCTCAGTCGCATGGCTAACAGCCATCGACGCAATACCGACTCCTTGAAAACGGCGAGTCCCGATATAGAAGCGGTGAGGCCGCATAAGGCGGCACTCGACAAATTATTCGAGTAAGCCGTTGAGCCGGCGTTACAGTACCGGAGCTTGGTTTTCCACCGGCTCGTCCAATTCTTCCGCCAAAAATCCGCCGCTCTGGTGCCGCCACAAGCGGGCATAGACGCCGTTCTTCTGTAGAAGTTCGGCATGGCTGCCTTGCTCGATGATGCGACCGGCATCCATCACCACCAGTCGGTCCATGGCTGCAATGGTGGAAAGCCGGTGGGCAATGGCAATTACCGTTTTGCCTTCCATAGCTTCATAGAGGCTGTCCTGAATGGCGATTTCCACTTCTGAATCCAGCGCACTGGTCGCTTCGTCCAGCAGCAGGATGGGGGCGTTCTTTAGCATCACACGAGAAATGGCAATGCGCTGGCGTTGGCCTCCCGAAAGCTTGACCCCGCGCTCTCCCACCATGGTGTCATAGCCGGAGCGACCGTGTGAATCGTTTAATTGCTGGATGAATTCATCCGCCTGCGCGCGTACAGCTGCTGCGCGAACTTCAGCCGGATCGGCGTCGGGGCGGCCGTAAGCGATGTTGTCGTAAATGGAGCGATGCAGCAATGAGGTATCTTGCGTGACCATGCCAATCGCGCCGCGCAGGCTGTCCTGGGTTACCTGGGAAATGTCTTGCCCATCAATGCGTATCTGCCCACTATCCAAATCGTAAAAACGCAGCAACAGACTGATAAGCGTGGACTTGCCTGCACCGGAGCGGCCCACCAAGCCGATTTTTTCACCTGCCGCCACCTTGAGGCTTAAGCCTTCCAGAACCTGGCGCTCGCCGTTGTAATTGAAGAACACGTTGTCGAACTCGACTTCACCACGTGTGATTTGTAATGGCACAGCATCGGGCGCATCTTCCACTTTTGGCGGGTGGGTGAGCGTAGCAATGCCGTCTTGCACTGTGCCTATGCTTTCAAAGAGTGAAGTCATCTGCCACATAATCCAGTGTGACATCCCATTGACCCGCAATGCCATCGCGGTGACAGCCGCCACAGCGCCCGTGCCGACTTCGCTGCCATGCCACAGCCACAAGGCGTAGCCGCCCGAGGACAATATCAGGGCGGTGACCAGTGCTTGATTGACGATTTCGAACTGACTGACCAAACGCATCTGCCGATAGCCGGTGTCTTTGAAGTCTTCCATCGCAGCGCGCGCGAAGTGGGCTTCGCGCTGCGTGTGTGAAAACAGCTTGACGGTTGTAATGTTGGTGTAGGCGTCGGTCACGCGGCCTGTCATGGATGAACGAGCGTGGGCTTGTTCCTTACCGACTTTTCCCAGGCGCGGCACAAAGTACACCATGGCCAAGCCAAACAGCAGTATCCAGGCCAAGAAGGGCAGCATCAAGCGCCCATCAAACCCACCTGCCAGCAACACAATGGCGACGAAATAGACGCCAATGCCCACCACGATTTCGCTGAAGGTGAACAGGACTTCCCGTACCGCCAGCGCGGTCTGCATGACTTTGGTCGTTACCCGGCCAGCAAACTCATCGGAAAAGAACGACAGGCTTTGCCGCAGCATCATGCGGTGGAAATCCCAGCGCAAGCGCAGCGGCAGATTGATGGCCAGAATCTGGTGTTGCACCATGGTGCGCAGCGCCACGATACCAATACTGGCGACAAGCACAATGCCAATGCCCCACAATACGCGGCGCACGTGGTCCGACGCGGGCTCTCCGGCTTGCCAGACCGAGAGCAAATCCACAACCTGGCCCAGGAAGGCGAATAGCCAGGCTTCATAGATAGAAACACCTGCGCTTAATACCGCAAGCGCCGCAATATAGCGTCGCGACCCGCGTGAACACGCCCATAGAAACGAGAAAAAACCCTGTGGCGGGGTCGATACGTTTTCCGGCGGGAAAGGGTTGAGTTGTTCTTCAAACCTACGGAACAAGATAAGGGCTCCAGAGAAACGGATATTTGCCGTGTGGCATCGCTGTGGGTTCAGAGTTGGGGCCAGGCTGCGGGGAGATGGCGTTACTGAATTCTTTAAACATGTAGTTTCGCATGAGGGCGCAAATCAGTGCTCAAAGAATCCATGATGCAAATGCCGGTATCAGGTTGTATTCAGCTTCGGTACTTAAAATTAAAGAATGGGAATGCATCCGCAACAGGGCAGCCTTCCAAGACTGTAGCGTTCCTGTTTCAGGAGGATACGCGCGTGCTCGAGTTTTTTGGAATGCTCCACTGGGGGGCACTGTTTCAAATCGTTCTTATCGATATTTTGCTTGGCGGCGATAACGCGGTCGTGATCGCGCTGGCCTGCCGAAACTTGCCACGCAAGCAGCGCATGCAAGGCATATTGTGGGGCACGGCAGGCGCCATTATTTTGCGGGTGGCGCTGATTGCTTTTGCCCTGGTGCTGCTTGATATCCCGTTTCTCAAGATGGTGGGTGCGCTGTTGCTGGTCTGGATCGGCATCAAGCTGCTGGCGCCCGACGAAGACGAGCATGGCAATATTAAGGGCGGGGCTTCCATTATGTCGGCAGTTCGCACCATCATTGTTGCGGATTTCGCGATGAGCTTGGACAACGTTATCGCCATTGCAGGGGCGGCTCAGAATGCACACACCGACCATCAACTGTATTACGTCATATTCGGCCTGTGCTTGAGCGTGCCCATTATTGTTTGGGGCAGCACGCTGGTACTAAAGCTGATTGACCGTTTCCCGTTGGTTGTGACCTTTGGCGGCGGCTTGCTGGGCTGGATTGCCGGGGGCATGCTGATCACCGATGTTTTTGTGGTGGAGCGGCTGGGGCCACCCGATACGATGCTCAAACTGGCTGTTGAGGTCGCCGGCGCGGCGCTGGTAATTGGGCTGGGAAAGTGGCTGGCAGTTCGCAAGCGCCGAGAACCTGTGGCGGAAGAATCCGCCTGAATGTCTGAACGAAATAAGGCCGAGTCTGAAGCAATATGCCTCAAGAAACGCGGGGTGGGGGCGATGGCAGAGAAACACGAGCAACCAGGCCTGAGCTTCCGTCGGCCCGGTTGCTGAAATACAAAGTTCCGCCGTGCAATGAAACCATGGCTTTCACGCTTGCCAAGCCTAGCCCCAGGCCTTCCTCGCCCGGGTTGGGGCGATAGAATCGCTCTCCGAGGCGCTCCAAGCTGGCTTCAGGCAGGCCCGGGCCATCGTCTCTGATAGACAAAAGAACACCTTCAGGCGTGGGGTCAAGGCTGATGTCTACGCGGTTTTCGGCGTGCTTGATGGCATTGTCCACCAAGTTGGCACACGCGTTGGCTATCAGGCTGCGGGCACGCGGTCGGACAAGGTATAGCCGGCGCCTCGGACAGTGTGTATCAGAGGGCTGGCATGGTTGCCATCGATTTTGCGACGCAAGCGACTGATCTGCACGTCAATAACGTTGGATTGAGGGTCGAAGCGGTAGTCCCACACGTGTTCCAGCAGCATGGTGCGGGTGACTGTGTTGTGGGCATTCAGCATGAGATACGTCAGCAGCCTGAGCTCACGTGGCTGTAGAGAGTCAGGGCGCTGAGCACCAGGACGGGGGTACGTTGGCCCAGGCCGCGCAGGGTAGAAAGAATCGTCAGGCCGTCCACGCCGTTAGGCAGCATGCGATCGAGGATGATGACATCCCAGGAGGAATCTATTGCACGTTGCAAGCCTTGCACGCTGTCGTGGCAAATAACGCTTGTATGGCCAAGCTCGCTCAGGCCTTTTGCTATGTAGCGGGCATTTTCGGTGTCGTCTTCGATAATCAGGCAGTGCCACATTTCCAATTCAGATCAGGGCTATTGAACGGATTCTATAACCCGGAATGAGTGTGTAATCGTCTTTTCATTCTATATGCGTTTGCGCTGCTGAATCATTGCCAAATGGTAATGTGGGTGTAATGTTTGACCGCTGACTTCTGCTCTAACATTCCCCTTCGTTTTCTCGAAGGTCTTTTCCGCACAAAACGAGAAATTATTCACGCCTGATCACGCGCCGATAAGCACTCATTGCTCTTTTGCGCAGGATTAAACCAGGAAAGTTAGAAACGGTGCCGCTGGCACCCCGTATCGTGGCGGGAAAGCTCCGGTCGATACGACTGGAGTTCTTCACTAATGCAGGTGGAGGAGATGTATGCGTCTCAAGTTCAGTATCAATAATCGTGAGGCATTGGCCTCGGGGTTGTTAATCGTGTTGGGTCTGGGTGTGATGCTCAAGGGGAGCACCTATACCATCGGCACAATGGCCAGAATGGGGCCGGGATTTTTTCCGGTCATGCTGGGAGTGCTGCTAATGTTCCTGGGCGGCTTATGCCTGTTTGCGACAGGGCTTTCTACCAAGGCAGAGGAAGAGGAAGAGGAAGATTTTTCAGGCCCCTCTCAGTGGCGGGGCTGGATAGCCATTATTGGTGGCGTTCTGGCCTTTATCGTTCTGGGGGAATACGGCGGACTGGTTCCGGCAACCTTTGCGCTTGTTTTTATTTCTGCGATTGGAGATAGAAATCACAGTCTGCTTAGCGCCTTTTTATTGGCCGCGTTTGTGACGGTACTGGGCGTACTTATTTTTTCGTGGGGGCTTGAGTTGCAGTTCCCAATGTTTCGTTGGGGTTGATGGATGGATATCCTTTCTAATCTGATGCAGGGTTTCTCAGTTGCTTTTCAACTGGAAAACCTCATGTGGGCCGTATTCGGCGTATTCATGGGGAACCTGATTGGGGTATTGCCGGGAATGGGCGTTCTGGCATCCATTTCAATTTTGTTGCCGCTCACCTATACGATGACGCCGACGGCTGCTCTGATTATGCTGGCCGGTATTTATTATGGCTCGCAATACGGAGGCGGAATCACTTCAATTATGCTGAACCTGCCCGGAACAGCCTCTCATGCCGTGGCGTGTCTGGACGGCAACCCTCTGGCGCGCAGCGGCAAGGCCGGGTCGGCCTTGTTCATGCTGATGTTGTCGTCCTTTTTTGGCGCAACCATCGGCATTTTGGCCATGATTCTGTTTTCGCCCCTGCTGGTGGACGTCGCGTTCAAGTTCGGGCCGGCTGAGTACTTCTCAATGATGATGCTCGGGCTACTGGCAGGGGCGACATTGGCCAGGGGGTCGGCCATCAAGGGTGTGGCCATGGTTGTTGTGGGCCTGATCCTGGGCGTGGTAGGCACCGACGTGAACAGTGGTGTTGCGCGGTTTGACTTTGGTATCCCCGAATTGCAGGACGGTTTGCAGATTGTCGCACTGGCCATGGGCTTGTTCGGCATTGCTGATTTTCTCAAGAACGTGAACCGGGTGGGCAGCAGCGGACAAACGGTGGCGCGAGTCTCATCACGCTCATTGCGCCCCCAAAAAGGCGACATCAAGCAGTCGCGCGGCGCTTTGGTGCGCGGTACGGCCATTGGCGCGGCATTCGGCATTTTGCCCGGCACCGGCCCGACTATCGCTTCTTTCATCGCCTATGCGACCGAAAAGAAGGTAGCCAAAGAACCCGAACGTTTCGGACGGGGGGCTATTGAGGGCATTGCATCGCCTGAAGCTGCCACCAGCGCTTCCACCCAAACCAGCTTTATCCCGACTCTCAGCCTTGGGATTCCCGGCGACCCGGTCATGGCTTTGATGCTGGGTGCACTGATCATCCACGGCATTCAGCCTGGCCCGCAGATGGTGGTCGAACACTCAGACATGTTCTGGGGGCTGATCGCCAGTTTCTGGGTGGGCAATATTTTGCTGTTGCTTCTCAACTTGCCTTTGATCGGCATGTGGGTGCGCATGCTGTCAGTACCGTTCAGGTTCTTGTATCCCGCCGCCTTGTTCTTTGTCTGTGTCGGCGTATACAGCACAAACAACAACTTGTTTGATGTTTGGATGGTTCTTCTGTTCGGCGTGCTCGGCTATCTGTTCTTGCGCTTGAGGTTCGAGGCTGCGCCGTTGTTGCTGGGCTTTGTGCTGGGGCCGATGGTAGAGGAAAACTTCCGTCGCGCCTTGTTGTTGTCGCGCGGCGACGTCATGGTGTTCTTTGAAAGGCCTATCAGCTTGGCGTTTGTATCGGCAGCGGTGCTGCTGATCGTCGGGCTGGTTTATTCGTCATGGCGCAGCGCCACCAAACGGAAGGCGGAAAACAGCGAAAACAGCGAAAACTTCGAACATTCGCAAACGGTAATGCAGCGGTAATGTTCCACCAGGCGGATTCATCTTAAGATTCTTGAAGACCTGTGCCCGGCCGCGTAAGCGGAGACGGGCACAAGCTTCAGCGATTGGAGGGTAGATATGCGCTTCAAGGTCAGCATCAACAAAAGAGATGTTCTCGCTTCAGGGTTGTTGTGCCTGCTCGGTCTGGCCGCCGTTCTGCAAGTCAGCGCCAGTTCGGTCAGCAAGATTTCCGGCATGGGCGCCGGGGTATTGCCGGTCGTGTTTGGTTCGCTGCTGATGTTCGTTGGAATCTTGTGGTTGTTTGATTCCAGGCTTTCTCCAGACGAAGAAGAAGGCATTGATATTGGCGTATCCAAGTGGCGGGGTAGCTGCGGTGTAGTGAGCGGCGTATTCGCTTTTCTTCTGCTCAGTAAATACGGCGGCATGCTGCCAGCGGTGTTTGCGCTGATATTCGTTACGGTGTTGGGTGATCGGCGCCACTCATGGCGCAGCGCTTTGCTGCTGGCTTCTGGTAGCACCTTACTGGCTGCGCTTGCCCTGGCCTATAGCCCCGGCCTTGCTTTTTCTATGTTCCGTTGGGGGTGATTCCCCAGTGCTTCAGTGTGAAGCGTTGCTCCTCTTTTTCCCAGACTTGAGCTAGAACAAGGTTTCCGACTTTTATCTAGGTTTTTCCTTGCACAAGCTTAAAGATGTATTTAATATGGATCTTTAAGGCGGGCTGCTCCCGCAAATCATCACCCCACTGGAAAAGGAAGCAACATGCAGGTTGGAATGCTTAAGCTCGCGGGCCTCAAGGATGAAGGCTGCGCCATCAAACTCACAGATGCCCTGAAGTCTGTCAACGGCGTGAACGACGCCGATGTCTCTTTTGACAAGGCCAAGGCTTCCGTTACCTATGATGAAGAAAAAGTATCGTTGCAGCGGCTCAAGGTGGCTGTGGAAGAAGCCGGGTATGCCATCGCGGCTCCGGTGCACGGCGAAGATGGCGCCTGCTGCGGAGGTTGCGGCGGCTAAACGCCGCAAAGCGCGAACCTCATCTCAGGGTCCTAGTACGAAGCGCCGGTCAGCCCGGCGCTTTTTCGCATCTATACTGCGGGGCTGACGCCTTTTCTTTGCGGTGTGCATCCGCACGGTGGCTGTCTGGTCTTTGCGTGTTGAAGTGGTCTGCTGAGTGAGGCTTTATGTACGAATCGCGTAGTGCGCCCTTAGTGAGTCGGCGTGAGTTCGCCTGGCGCATGGTTTTGCATATCGTTTGGGCGACTGTTTTTATTGCCGCCTCGGTTTTGATAGGGGTGCTCGGCCACTTGATGTTGGAAGAGGGTGTCCACGTATACGATGCCGTGTTGAACTCGGCGCTTATTGTCGGGGGGATCGGCCCTTACATCATGCCGCAGACCTATGGGGGCAAGGTGTTTTTTGCGATCTACGGCGTGTATGTCAGCTTGGTCTTTGTCGCGACGCTAGGCGTGGTGCTGGCGCCCATTGCGCATCGGGTCTTGCACGCTTTTCACCTTGATGACGAAAATTGAGTCAGATGAAGGCGTTGGAAGGCTGACCCTGAGCGTTGGCATAAGGCGGGTGACAAAAAGGCACGTGATGAGCGTGCGCCTTCGATGCTTTGCGGCGGTGGCGTTGAGTGCGTTCGTTCAATCGCCAAGCGTAGTGCGTCAACTCAAGTACTTGCCTGGCTCTTTCGAGCATGGGGTTCGTTGCGGTAGGGGCGTAAATCATCTTTTCCATAGCTCGCCATTATGCGCAGCGAACATGACGCCGCGATTACCGCCATGCATAAATCAGCAAGCGTGTGCAACATGATGCTGCAACGCTACGGCATGGTCATGCGGACATTCCATGCGGCCAGCGGCAAGGGGGAGCCCGTTTGCCAGATGCGTGCGAGCGTGGTTTTCAAGGCTGCCATATCGCGGCTGGCGGGGCCTCCCTGCCAATGCGCGGGCGTCACGGCTTGCCATTGGCCGCTATCTGGGTCGCGTTCGCCAATCAAAAAACGAAACGAATAGTGGCCGGTACCAATGCCCATACGCAAATCCGATACGACCAGTTGGCCGTCGATGTCGTCGTAGCGCAACCAATCGCCTGTAAACCAGCGCAGGCCGTCAATGTATTTCTGGGGCTGCAGCGCCAGACCCAATTCGGCATTTGAAGGAAACTCGATGAACTCGGGCTGGCGGTTGTCTAGCATGCCCGTGATCGCTTCGACATAGTTGCCGTCTTCCATACGCGCTACCACACGCCACAGCACGATGTTGAAGGGTTGGGGCACCGAGAACATGGCGACAGGCTGGCGCCCTTGCTCCACCAGCATGTCGTGTACACGGTTTTCAGCCCAGTGTTTGGCCGCTAGCGAGGCACCGAGATACCCCGCCCCCAACAATAGAATGGCGCCCAGTGCACGACTCATGGCAGCGCGCGGCCCCACCAATAAAGCGATCAGTACGCCACCTAAAAGTGGGGCGGTATAGAAAGGGTCGATGATGAAGACGCTCGACCAGCTTGAGGGGGTGGGGCGCAGCGGCCACCATAACTGCGTGCCATAGCTGGTGAAGGCGTCCAGCACAGGGTGGGTAATGAGGATCAACCAAATGGTAAGTAGCAGCCTGCCATAACCCTGACCGTCCTTGTGCAGCCGGAACCGCTTGGCCAGCCACCCTAAAAATAACGCAAACGCTGTCAAAACAAACAGCGAATGCGAAAAGCCGCGATGGTTGATCATCTGCGAAAGAGGATCACCATACTTGATCAGGATATCGAGATCAGGAAGGGTAGCAAGCGCCGCCCCGGCAAGAATCGCCTTACGACCGTAGCGCGGCCCCATAAGGGCGCCTGCTATACCCGCACCGAGAGCAGCTTGTGTGACTGAATCCATTTCTACTGATTTCCTGTGGGACGTGCTGCTGAAGAGATCGGACGCACGCGTTAGAATGGACAGGTTAACGCTTTTTGAGTTCCACCATGGCCGAATTCCTCGTTGCCGCACTATACAAATTTGTACACCTGCCCGATTTCCGCGACATGCGTGAGCCTTTGCTGACCCACTGTGAAGAGCAGGGCGTGAAAGGCACTTTGCTACTTGCCGAAGAAGGCATCAACGGCACAATTGCCGGCCCCGAAGCTGGGGTCAGGTCCGTGCTGGCCTACCTGCGCGCCAACCCGCTTCTAGCGAATCTTGAGCATAAAGAATCGTGGTCGCCGCACATGCCTTTCTACCGCATGAAGGTCAAGCTCAAGCGTGAAATTGTCACCATGGGCGTGCCAAATATCCATGCGGAAACCATGGCGGGAATTTACGTCAAACCCGAAGAGTGGAATGCACTGATCGCCGACCCGGATGTGGTGGTGGTCGATACCCGCAACGATTACGAATTCAAAATTGGCACGTTTGACAGGGCTATCAACCCGGAAACTCGCAGCTTTACTGAGTTTCCCGGCTGGATTGAGCAACAGCGTGCCGAGGGTGGCGCCCTGCACAACAAGCGCAAGGTCGCCATGTTCTGCACCGGTGGTATCCGCTGCGAGAAATCCACCGCTTATATGCGCTCACTGGGGTACGACGAGGTCTATCACCTGGAAGGCGGTATTCTCAAATACCTGGAAACTGTCCCCGAGGAAAACAGCCTGTGGCAGGGCGACTGCTTTGTGTTCGACGAACGGGTGTCCGTGCGCCATGGCCTGGTGCCGGGCGACTACGAATTCTGCCGCGCCTGTCGCCAGCCCCTTAGCGAACAAGACAAAACCTCGGAACACTTTGTGGAAGGCGTCAGTTGCCATCACTGCCACGACCAGCACACGGAAGAGCAGAAGCAGCGGTTCGCCGAACGCCAGCGGCAGGTAGAACTGGCACGCCAGCGTGCGGAGCGCCATATAGGGGTGAAGGTCGAAGAGAAAAAAGCGGCCAAGGCACGGGCGTTGGCAGAAGCCAAGGCTCGGCGCGAAGAGCGGCTGGCGAAGCGGCGGGCTGAGGCCGCCCAGCGCCAGCAATCTGCTGAACAAGGTGTGACGCCGCCCGCCGCCTGAAGGCGTGGGTTAGTGGGGGCTCTGTATGTCAGCCGTTCCCATTCTTTATTCGTTCCGGCGCTGCCCCTATGCCATGCGGGCGCGCCTTGCGCTTGCCGTAAGCAGGCAATCCTGTGAATTGCGGGAAGTCGTTTTGCGCAATAAGCCTGTCGAGCTTCTGCAGGCTTCGCCCAAAGGCACAGTGCCTGTGCTGGTTCTACCGGATGGTACGGTTATCGAGCAAAGCCTCGACATCATGTTGTGGGCACTGCAGCGTAACGACCCGCAGCATTGGCTGGAACCCCCAACCGGCACGCTGGACGACATGCTGGGTTTGATCGCCGACTGCGACAGCCGGTTCAAGCACGGCCTGGATCGCTATAAGTATCCGCAGCGCTACGAAAACATCAATCCTCTGGAACAGCGTGAGCTGTGCAGCGCCTGGCTGGCTATTCTGGAGGCGAGGCTGGCGGACCAAGGGGGCTCCGGTACCCGGCCCGGCGAGCGTGTTGAAGCTGCCCGGCTGCAGCCTGGCTTGTTCGGGGCACGTGCTTCGTTGGCCGACGCTGCCATTATGCCGTTTGTGCGGCAGTTTGCTCAGGTCGACCGGCCTTGGTTCGACAGCCAGCCTTGGCCTGCATTACATGGTTGGCTGGCAGGGTGGCTGGAGTCGCCGTTATTCGCTTCGATTATGGAAAAACACACGCCCTGGGCCGGTGGCCAGGGCGTGTGTTTTCCTTGAAGGCTGGGGTAAAAAATTACCGGTCCATGCCTGGTACGACAGCGTTGAAGCCGCAGTCAACGTGCGTGATTTCGCCGGTAATGCCTGCCGCCAGGTCGGACAGCATGAATGCTGCTGTGTTGCCGACATCATCAATGGTGACGTTGCGACGCAGCGGCGAATACTGTTCAACAAACTTGAAGATCAGCGTGAAATCTTTAATGCCGCTGGCTGCCAGAGTTTTAATGGGGCCGGCCGAGATGCCGTTGGCGCGAATACCGCGCGGGCCCAGGGCGGCGGCCAGGTAACGTACGCTGGCTTCAAGCGAAGCCTTGGCCAAGCCCATCATGTTGTAGTGCGGCACGACGCGCTCTGCACCCATGTAGCTGAGAGTCAGCACAGAACTTTGGCGGCCTTCCAGCAAGGGCAGGGCAGCTTTGGTCAGAGCTGGAAAGCTGTAGGCGGAAATGTCGTGTGCGACGCGGTAGTTTTCGCGCGTCATGCCGAACAGAACGTCGCCTTCCAGCGATTCGCGTGGGGCAAAGCCGATCGCATGCACCAGGCCGTCGAGGCCGTCCCATTCCTGACCAAGCGATTTGAACGCGCTTTCGATTTGATCGTCTTCGCCGACGTCACAGGGCAGCACGATGTTGCTGCCGAATTCAGTGGCGAACTCTTCCACTCGTTCTTTGAAACGATCACCCGCGTAAGTGAATGCGAGTTCCGCGCCTTCGCGATGGCATGCTTTGGCGATGCCGTAAGCGATTGAGCGATTGGAAATCAGCCCGGTGAGCAGAATGCGCTTGCCTTGTAGGAAACCCATTTTCAATCAATCCTTCTTGTCTTATATAGAGAGCATGTGGTGTACATCAGCCACTTATATTGGAGCCTGGAACGCGCAATCGCTTGCCGATCGCCAGTTTATTGCCTTTCAGGTTGTTCAGCTTGCGTATCGCCTGCACGGTAGTGCCGTAGCGGCGAGCCAGGGAGTAAAGAGTGTCGCCCTGCCTGACTGTATGAGTCATGGCTTGTGGGCTACGGCGCAACACTTGTATATCAGGAGCGGCCCCCGCTTGCGCAGCGGTGCCGGAAGGGCGGTTACCGGTACTGAGTGATACCCTGCGGATTCCGCCGCTTTGCTGTTGAGTTTGCGTGGACGTGCTGGCTTGCGCACCTGTAGCAACGACCTGTGTGGTGTCAGCCGCGTCGTTCGCAGCGGCGACCAGCAAGGTGGCTTCGGTGCGCGCAGCAGTCTGGCGCTGGCTCAGCCCATTGACACTGCGCAGTTGTTCCACCGGCATATCGAACTTGCGGGCGATGGCTGTGTAAGACTCGCCTTTTTTGCTGCGGTAGGTATTCCAGGCTGACAGCCGGCCCTTGTAAGCCTTCAGGTTGGCCATGAAGATGTCGGCCTTGTCGGCGGGGAGCAGAATTTCAGCTTCGTCCTCCACCTTAATCACCGGGCGGTTATGCGCCGGGTTTAGCTCGCGGAATTCATCTACAGTGATTTCCGCCAGTTGGGCGGCGACATCCACATCGATACTTTCCGTCTTTTTGACGGTGATGAAATAAGGCGTGTTGCGGATGGGAGGCAGCGTGATGCCGTATTTGTGGGGTTCGGCGATGATGTTTTTGAAGGCTTGCAGCTTGGGTACGTAATTGCGCGTTTCTTCCGGCATTTTAAGTGCGCGGTAGTCGAGCTCCAGCCCTTCTTTGCTGTTGCGTTCAAGGGCGCGCCGTACCGAGCCTTCGCCCCAGTTATAGGAAGCCAGGGCCAGATACCAATCGCCCTGGAATTCGTAGAGATAGCTGAGGTAATCGAGGGCTGCGTTCGTCGAGGCGATCGGGTCGCGGCGCATGTCGCGCCACCAGTCTTGTTCGAGGTTGTAGTGCTTGCCCGTACTGGGGATGAACTGCCACAGGCCGGAAGCCTGGGAGCGTGACAGCGCCAGAGGGTTGAAAGCACTTTCGACAAAGGGCAGCAGCGCCAGTTCGGTGGGCATCCCACGGCGTTCGAGCTCATCGACGATGTGATACAGGTACTTGCGGGCGCGCTGACTCATAATAAGCAGCGATTCGGGCCGGGCAGCGTAGTATTGTGTCCAGTGGTCGACGAGTTCGGTGTCAAGGTTGGGCACCGCAAAGCCCAGCCGGATGCGCTCCCAGATATCGTTTGCGGGTCGGGTGAGGTCGATCGTGGTGGACGTTTCGGTGGCTGCAAGCTGCCGCGATGCATCAGCGGCGCGGTCGTGCTGTGTAGCACAACCGGCCAGCATCACTACTATAGATAGTACGAATAGCCGCAGACAGTTCATGGGTGGTTCATCAAAAGTTGTTCTTCCATTCACGCAAGCTTGCAAAGACTTCTACTTCCGAGGCCAGTGGTTGACCCGCGTAACGTGCTGCACTTTCCGCTACCTCCGCCACTCCGGTGCGCAAGAAAGGGTTTGAAGCCATTTCCAGCGCCAGGGTTGAAGGCAGAGTCGGCTGCCCTTCCTCCCGTAAGCGGGTTGCAGTATCCCAGCGATCCTGCAATGTCGCATTGCCGGGTTCGACTTGCTTGGCCCAGCGGAGGTTGGACAAGGTATATTCGTGCGCACAGCACACCAAGGTATCTTCCGGCAAGCTTGCCAGTTTCCCCAGGGATTCAAACATCTGCTCAGGTGTGCCTTCGAACAAACGCCCGCAACCGGCGGCAAACAGCGTGTCTCCGCAAAAAAGCACGGGAGCACTACCATCGGGGCGGCCATGATAGGCAATGTGCCCGGCAGTATGGCCGGGAACGTCTATCACGGTCATGGAGAAACCAAGGTCGCGCAATTGTACCGTATCGCCTTCAGACAGGCGGTGGTGGCAAATAGGCAGGCGCTCATTGGCAGGGCCGTAAACGGGGGCATGACTGCGTTCATGCAGCTCAAGCGCCCCGCCGACATGGTCGCCATGGTGGTGTGTCAGTAAAATGGCGCGCAAGTTGAGCGCGTGTTGCTCGAGGTAACGCACAACCCCCGAGGCTTCGCCAGGGTCAATCACAATGGCGTCGCTGTTCTGACGCAGCAACCATATATAGTTGTCGGAAAGTGCGGGCAGGGGAATAAGCTGGCTGTTTACCATGGAAAAAGCGAGGAATGGGGTGGAGCAACCGTTGATACTGGAGCTTGAGGAATGGCTGGACACGCCTCAGGGCCGTTACGTGGCGCGATGGGAACAGGCCCAATTCAGTGGCATGGTCGCCAATGTGTTTGGCTATCATGCCATACAAATCGGCCTGCCGCATTGGGACTTCCTCGAAGCGAATCGCATTCCTCATCAGGTTTGCGCCACCCTTGAACTCGTTGAAGGGGCAAGCCGCCGGCTCGTGCTGGCCGAGCCTGAAGCCCTGCCTTTCGATACGCAGAGCATTGATTTGCTCGTCTTGCCCCACGGTCTGGAGTGTGCCACCGACCCCCATCAGGTCCTGCGCGAGATTGACCGCGTTCTGGTGCCGGAAGGTCGGGTGGTGATCTCTGGTTTTAACCCTTGGAGCTTATGGGGCGCCCGCGGGCGCTTGCCGGGCTTAGAACCCTTGGTGCCGGTTCCCGCGCCGTTGCAGGTGTCTTTGCCGCGCTTGAAAGACTGGTTCAAGCTTCTGTCGTTTGAAATGGATCGTGGGCGCTTTGGCTGCTACGCCATGCCGAGCTTCAGCGATGTCTGGCTGAAACGCTGGTCGTTCATGGAAAAGGCGGGCGATCGGTGGTGGCCTATCTGCGGCGCCGTCTATATGGTGTCTGCCGTCAAGCGGGTGGCCAGGCCTACATTGGTCGGCCCCGCCTGGCGGCACCGCCGCAAGCCGGCTCGGCGCCGAGCCACGGTGGCAGCAGGCAGGCAGTTCAATACAAATTCCGGAGAATCTTGAAGTGAGTGGTGAAACAAGCGGCCAGGCAGTGGAAATCTGGACGGACGGCGCCTGCAAGGGCAACCCTGGTCGAGGCGGGTGGGGGGCGTTGCTACGCCACGGCCGCCATGAAAAGGAGCTGTTTGGCGGTGAGGAACAGACCACCAATAACCGCATGGAGCTCACCGGCGTGATCGAGGCACTAAAAGCCTTGAAGCGGCCATGCCGGGTAATCGTACACACGGATTCCCAATACGTACAGAAAGGGATGGGGGAATGGTTGCCCAACTGGAAGCGCCGGGGTTGGCGCACCGCGGATAAAAAACCGGTTCGCAATGCTGATCTATGGCAGCAACTCGACGCTCTGGTTGCCCAGCACCAGGTGGAATGGCGTTGGGTCAAAGGCCATGCGGGCGACCCCGGCAACGAAAGGGCGGACGCTCTGGCTAACCAGGGCGTGCGTACGCTCGACCGTGCCTAAGCCGTTCTGCTCATGGGTGAGCCGCAGTGTTATTTGCGAAGCATGCTGAAATAAGTATGTAATTGTGCGTTACGCATGCCAAAGATTCAGTGCTACAGTCAATGGCTTTGTAGAGAAATTGCACGCTTCGCTGGCAGGGCGGCGAAGTCCGAAGAATTTACTTACCTCACAACCACGACATCAATGAAGTTTTCCAAGGCTGCGATATTACTGGTGCTGGGCATAGGCTTAGGGGCGTGGGGCGCTCATTGGTGGGTTCAACGCGGTGCAGAAGGCAATGCTGTGGTCACTGCCCCCGCTCAGGGAACCAAAGCGCCAACACCTTCCAAAGTGGCGGTTGTGGTTGCCCCGGTCAAACAAGAGCGGCTGGAACGTTCCATTTCGGCAGTGGGTACATTGCGTTCCCATGACTCCGTTATGCTGCGGCCGGAAATCAGCGGCCGGATTGCTGAAATTAATTTTATTGAAGGCGGCAAGGTCGAAAAAGGCCAGGTGCTGGTGCGGCTGGACGACAGCGTGGCCAAAGCCCGCTTGCAGCAGGCCCGCGCCAACGCTCAACTGGCGGGCAGTCAGCACCGCCGCGCCGTCGAACTGAGCAAGCAAGGTTTTGTGAGCAGTCAGGCTCGCGACGAAGCAGCCAGCAACCTGGCCGTGCAACGGGCTGCGGTGGCGCTAGCGGAAGCCGAACTGGAAAAAACGGTGATACAGGCTCCCTTTGACGGCCTGGCCGGTTTGCGAACTGTCTCCGTGGGGGATTACGTCGGGCCGGGAACCGATCTCGTTCCCATCGAGTCCATCGACCCCCTTAATCTGGATTTTCGTATTCCTGAACTGTTTCTGGGCTCGGTGGCGCAAGGTTCCAGGCTGCAAGTGTCTTTTGATGCACTGGCCGGGGCCGAACGGGAAGGCAGCGTGGGGGCGATCAGCCCCCTGATCGATGTAGGCGGCCGCTCGCTGCTGCTGCGAGCTAACGTGCCGAATCCCGATGGCGTACTGCGCCCCGGCCTGTTTGCGCGAGTGCATCTGGAGTTGGCCGAGGAACAAGGGCTGTTGGTGCCGGAAAGCGCATTGGCGCCCTCGGGTGATGCGCAATATGTGTTTCGTGTTGTCGATGGCGTCGTCGAGCGTGTGATGGTGCGGGTCGGCCAGCGCCTCAATGCCCACGTAGAAATCGTAGAAGGGCTCAGTGCAGGCGACGCTGTGGTGGTTTCGGGGCTGCAGAAAGTGCGCGACGGCCTTGAGGTCGAAGTGGTTCCAGCGGCTGGTAATTAAGGCGACACACTTTTTTTGAAGCGAGGCAGTTATGCAGCTTCCACAGATATGCATACGACGCCCGGTGTTTGCCACGGTGCTGTCGCTCATCATTGTTCTCATCGGCCTGATTTCTTACGACAGGCTTACCGTCCGCGAATACCCGGCGATTGACGAGCCGGTGGTCTCGGTGCGCACGGAATATAAGGGCGCATCCCCTGAAGTGATCGAGTCTCAGGTCACTAAACCGCTGGAAGACCAGCTCTCAGGTATTGAAGGCGTGGACGTCATGACATCGCGCAGCCGCAGCGAAGTCAGCTTTATCAACGTCAAATTCCACATTTCCCGCGACCCGGATGCGGCCGCTGCGGAAGTTCGCGATAAAGTCTCTCGCGCTCGCCGCTTCTTGCCGGACGAAGTGGAAGAGCCTGTCATCAGCAAGGTGGAAGCGGATTCCACCCCCATTGTGTATATCGGCGTGACCACCGGCGATATGTCGCAAATGCAGGCGTCCGACTACATCAACCGCTATATCAAAACACGGTTGTCGGTGCTGCCAGGTGCGGCCGAAGTGCGGGTGTTTGGTGAACGTTTACCCGCCATGCGCATCTATGTAGACCGCCATAAGTTGGCGGGCTATGGCTTGATTGTTCAAGATGTTGAAAATGCCTTGCGCCAGCAGAACGTCTTGATTCCGGCCGGGCGTATTGAATCTCTGGACCGGGAATTCTCCGTGGAATCCACCACCGACTTACAGACGGTGGAGCAGTTCGAAAATATCGTCATTGCCAACATTAACGGCTACCCGCTACGCATGCGGGAAGTGGCGGAAGTGCGGGTCGGGCCTGCGGACGAGCGGGTCTCGGCACGTTTTAATGGGCAGCCTAGTCTGACCATTGGGGTGACCAAGCAATCCACCGCCAACCCCTTGGATTTGTCTAGAGAAGTCCGCAAGGAAATTGAACTCATTAACGAGAACCTGCCTTCCGGCATGCAGTTGCAGGTGGCGTATGACAGTTCAGTCTTTATTCAGCGCTCCATCGATTCCGTCTATGTCACGGTAGTTGAAGCCATCATTCTGGTGGTGCTGGTTATTTTCTTCTTCCTGCGCAGTGTGCGGGCCAGCCTGATTCCCATCGTCACCATCCCGGTATCGTTGATCGGCGCTTTCGGGGTGATGTACTTATTCGGCTTTTCCATCAACACACTCACTTTGTTGGCGATGGTGCTGGCCATTGGCCTGGTGGTGGACGATGCCATCGTGGTGCTGGAAAACGTCTATCGGCACATGGAGGAAGGCAAGAGTCGTTTGGAAGCCGCGCTGATTGGTTCCAAAGAGATTGCCTTTGCGGTGGTTGCTATGACGCTGACGCTTGTCACCGTGTATGCACCGCTGGCATTCGCCACAGGCCGAACTGGCAGGCTGTTCATTGAGTTTGCCCTGGCGCTGGCGGGGGCAGTTCTGGTGTCCGGCTTTGTGGCGCTGACACTCACCCCCATGATGTGTTCGGTCTTGCTTAAGCCGCAAAAAAGCCATGGGCGCATGTATGCGTTTATTGAAAACCTGCTCAATGGCTTGACCCGGCGTTACCGGTCGGCGTTAGGCGTGGCGCTGCGACATCGGTTTATTGTGGTGGTGCTTGGCCTGGCGGTGGCGGCGGGAAGTGGCGTGCTGTTCACTGTGGTTAAAAGCGAGCTCGCTCCGATTGAAGACCGGGGCGTGGTGTTTGGCGTGGTTACTGCACCTGAAGGGTCCACCCTGCATGCCACTCAGAGCAGTTTGCTGCAGATCGAGGCCTTGTATGACGATATCCCAGAGCGTAGTGGGGTGCAGTCGGTAATCGGTTTCCCCACCGTAACGGATGGCTTCGCTATTTTGCGACTGAAACCCTGGGAAGAGCGCGAGCGCAGCCAGCAGGAAATCGCCCAAGAGCTTCAGCCCCAATTTTCTGCCGTGCCCGGCGTGCGGGCCTTCCCTTCCAACCCGCCATCATTCGGCCAGCGAGCCACATCCAAACCCATCAACTTTGTGGTGATGAGCCAGGCTACCTACCCGGAAATGGCGGCCATGGTCGATATGCTGCTCGACAAGCTGGCTGACTACCCTGGCCTGCAGAATTTAGACACCGACCTGCGCCTGAATACGCCTGAGCTCAAAGTGCAGGTCAACCGTGACAAACTGGCTGACGTAGGCGTGGATGTTGGCGACGTCGGTCGCACCCTGGAAACCATGCTGGGCGGTCGTAACGTCACGCGCTTCCGTGACAGTGGCGAGCAATACGATGTCATCGTCCAAGTGAAACGTCAGGACCGTGCCACGCCTTCCGACATTCAAGATATCTACGTGCGGGTACGCGATGGCAGCATGGTGCAACTCGCCAACTTCGTTGAGATTGAAGAATCCGTCGCGCCGCAGTCGCTGAACCACTTCAACCGTTTACGCGCCGTTAAAATCGAGGCCGCCATTGCGCCTGGCTACGCCATGGGTGAAGTGTTGGAACACATGAACGAGGTGGCGCGTGAACTGCTGCCGCCTACGGTACAGACCGATCTGGACGGCCAGTCGCGTGAATTCCGCGATTCCTCTGGAAATATTTATCTGATTTTCATGATGGCGCTGGCCTTTATCTACCTGGTTCTGGCCGCTCAATTTGAAAGCTGGCGCAGCCCGCTTATCATCATGTTCTCAGTGCCATTGTCCATGACGGGCGCTTTGCTGGCCCTGTACCTGACAGGCGGTACACTCTCTATTTATAGCCAGATCGGGCTGATTACGCTGGTGGGCTTGATCACCAAGCATGGCATTCTGATTGTAGAATTCGCCAATCAACTGCGTGATCAGGGGCGTGAAATGCGCGAAGCCGTCATGGAAGCCAGCGAGCTTCGGCTGCGGCCCATCCTCATGACAACCGGCGCCATGGTGCTGGGGGTTCTGCCTCTGGCCCTTGCCACCGGCGCGGGAGCGGAATCACGCCAGCAGATCGGCTGGGTGCTGGTCGGCGGCCTCACTTTGGGCACTGTGCTGACATTGTTTGTCGTGCCGGTTGCCTACACGCTGATTGCAGGCGCCCGACGCCAGATGCTTAGCGCCGCAGAAGCCGACGCACTTACAGCAGAAGAGCCTGTGGCCGGCGGTGGTGCCATCGCTGCGCCCCAGGCGCCCAAAGACGGGCATCATTAAAGAAGGAAACACCTATGCGGCAGATCATTCTCGATACGGAAACGACCGGGCTGGACCCCAACCAAGGGCATCGTATTGTCGAGCTTGCCTGCGTCGAAATGGTGAACCGCCGCCTCACGGGTAACCACCTGCACCTGTATTTCAACCCCGATCGCGACAGCGACCCGGAAGCGCTGGCCGTCCACGGCCTGACCACCGAATTTTTGTCGGGGCACCCGCGCTTTGAAGACGTTTACCAGCAGTTTATTGACTTCATCCGAGGCGGCGAACTCATCATCCATAACGCGCCGTTTGACTGTAAGTTCCTCGATGCCGAGCTCAAGCGCGTAGGTCAGCCACCCGTGCAGGAACTCTGCGAGAAAATCACCGACTCGCTCTTGTACGCGCGTGAGCTGCACCCTGGCAAACGCAATTCTTTGGATGCCCTTTGCGAGCGATACGGCATCTCCAACGCCCATCGCACCTTGCACGGCGCTTTGCTCGACTCCGAACTATTGGCGGATGTCTGGCTGGCCCTGACGCGTGGCCAAGATGCCCTGCTGATGGATTTCCAGGAAGACGATGCAAACGTCTCGATGGGTGGGGTCAGAATCAACAAAGTCGATACAAGTGGTCTGCGCGTGGTGACAGCTTCGGAGGACGAACTTGCTGAACACAACAAGTATCTGGAATTGCTGGATAAAGCCGTGAAGGGTGACTGCGTTTGGCGCACTTACGAACCGCTTGCGTCTTAGCTTGTCGATGGCGGCCTGCCCACTGCATGCCGTCGCCGCGCGCCCCGAAAATGCCTGACTTGTGGCTGTAAATCTTTGTTGTATAATCGCTGTCTTCTCATCTGAGGCCCGCCCCGAAAACCACTGGTTTTCAGGCGCCGCGCGCCCAGCATGGGGCGGTTAGCTCAGTGGTAGAGCACTGCCTTCACACGGCAGGGGTCACTGGTTCGAACCCAGTACCGCCCACCAAAATTACAGAGTCATATCAAGCATTTAGCTGATATGGCTTTTTTTTGGGCTGTTGCATCGGTAGGCCTTCAGAATTCCCGAAGCATTGGTTTCACAATTCCGATTGCGGGGATTCACTAATCAAGGCTGCCGGGACATTCAGATACTCTGGGGAATAACAACAACCAATATCCCAGGAGACAATTTTGAAAGTATTTGCCAAGACAGCGCTCGTGGCGGCTGTGGTGGCGGGTCAAGCGTTCTTTGTCCCGACCGCCTCCGCCCAAACCAATAATTTTCCCGAAAAATCTCTGACCTATATCGTGCCTTTCCCGCCGGGCGGCCCGACTGATGTTGCCGGAAGGGTGCTGGCGGATGCGTTGGGGAAAGAGCTGAAGCAAACGGTTGTTGTAGAGAATAAATCGGGCGCTTCGGGTTCTATCGGTATTAACCAGATGATACGCAGTGAGCCCGACGGCTACACGATAGCGGCTCTGGGAGCACCAAGCTTGACTGCCCCGTTCATGCTGGCCCAACCGCCATACGACTTGAAAACCGATGTGAAATCTGTCGGCGTTGCCTACATCACTCCGCTGGTCATCGTTGTTAACCCCAAGGTCACACCCGACATTACCGACATGGCTTCACTGGTAAAAGTGGTGAAGGAGAAAAAAGAGGGGCTGAACTACACCACAGCGGGGATTGGCAGTACGGCTCATCTTGCGTTGGAGTTGATCCGTAAAGATCTGGGCCTAAACATGACGCATATCCCATTCAGGGGTAGTGCACCTGGTGTGACAGCCTTGCTGGCAGGCGATGTGGAGCTGATGTATTCCGATCTGGTTGCGGTGCTTCCGCACATCACTGCAGGCAACTTGCGCCCCATTGCGGTCAACACAAGCACGCGTCTGGACGAACTGCCCAATACTCCAACGCTGGAGGAGCAGGATATTCAGGTCGCCAAAGCCGCATCGTGGGCGGGTTTGCTTGCACCCAAAGATACACCGGACGACAGGGTGAATATTCTGTCTGCAGCCTTGAAAAAGGTGTTGGAAGACGAGACAGTACAAACCCGGTTGAAGGCGGTAGGGGCGTACCCGAGTTACACAAGTCCTGAAGAAATGCAGAAAATCATTGAGCGGGATTCTGCTATTTGGGCCGGTGTTATTGAGGAGAACAACTTAAAGCAGACGAACTAATAGTCTGAGGCTCGATAAGCAGGAACACTTCCTTGCAGAGACTTGGGTCGGGGGCAATATCAGGCGCGTACATGCCATGCGAAACACGACGTGATACACCCGTGAACGCTGCTCCCGATTCTGATTGTTGTTCGCTCGAGGATATCCCGCCTTTGCCCTGGTGTGCGACGCGTCGTAGACGTATCATCCGAGCCTGATGCAATTGAGATCGGCATAAAAAGGAACTGAGATTCGTAACGCGTACCTGCTTCTTTCCTTGTCCACGCTGTTTTGGGCAGGCAACTCCATCGCCGGAAAATGGGCGGTGGGGCATGTATCCCCCATGATATTGGTGACGATTCGCTGGCTGGTGGTAGCCGGCGCACTGTATGCAGTGGCTAGAAGACAGATCGCTGCAGATTGGGCGACCTTGCGCAGCCCGCTGGGCTACTTGCTGTTCATGGGGGCGTTAGGTTTCACACTCTTTAGTGTGGCGCTCTATTACGCGCTGGTCTACACCACAGCAATCAACGCCAGCATCCTACAAGGGGGGATGCCGTTTTTCGTGTTTTGTGCAAGTTTTTTGCTGTTCAAAAGTCGTGTCGTCAAAGAACAGGTCATCGGTTTTCTGCTCTCTTTTGTTGGTGTAATCATTATTGCTGCACAGGGCCAAATAGGCCATCTGGTGGCGTTGAATATTAATGCGGGTGACGCCCTGATGGTCGTGGCGATTATCGCCTACGGTGTGTATACCGCTATGTTACGCAGTAAGCCACAGGTGCACTGGACGAGCTTGATGTTCATACTGTGTCTGGGAGCGACGCTCACGTCGGTGCCCTTGCTAGCCGTCGAAGCCATGCAAGGCGCGACCATTCTGCCCAAATGGCAAGGCTGGTTGATCATCCTGTATATCGTCGTGTTGCCGACACTGCTCAGTCAGCTTTTCTTTATTCGCGCCGTGGAGCTGATAGGCCCGAACCGGGCAGGGCTGTTCATCAATCTCTTGCCGCTGTGGGGCGCCTTGTTGGCGGTGACGCTATTAGGTGAGGATTTTCGTGCGTATCACGGGTGGGCCTTGGTCATGATTTTTTTGGGGATTGGGCTGGCCGAGTATGGAGGGCGACGGGTGAGCAGCCGTGCTTGATGCCTGAGGCTAATGCGACGCGGATATTCGATAATGGTGGAAACCGAGGAAAGTGATCGTCCCGCCAGTGGTACTGGCAATGACGCTACACTATCCCGCAATCATCCATTCGCGTTGGGGATCAGGTTTTCCCGATGCATTTCACATTAGGCGATCGAAGGGTATGGTGTCGTTGCAGGAACAGCTTTTGAGGGCGGGTCTGGTCGATCAGAAAAAGGCCAAGCGTGTTCACCAGGCCAAGGCGCAGCAGAAAAAGCTGGAGCGTCGTACGGGTGCGCAGAGTATTGATGAAACTCGGCACGCGGTGCTTGAGGCTCGCGAACGGGAGCGCGAAGCCGTGCGGCAGTTGAATGCCAAGCGGGATGAAGAAGCGCATAAGAAGGCCGTGCAAGCGCAGATTGTTCAGATGGTGCAGCAAAGCCGTCAGCCGCGTGGGGGCGGTGATATTGCGTACAACTTTACGTTCGGCAAGAAAATCGAGCGCATTCATGTCTCCGCCGCTGTGCGCGACCAGTTGGCAGCGGGGCAGTTGGTGATTGTACGCTTGGGAGATACCACCGAATTAGTTCCGCAGGTTGTGGCCGATAAGATCGCCGAGCGCAACCCGGACATCGTTGTGCGCGTGAAGAAAGCCGACACCATCCCGACTGAGAATGACCCATACGCAGACTACCAGATACCGGATGATTTGATGTGGTGATGCCCCAAGTTGTTGGAGTTCCAACTTGATCAGACACTCCCGGCTTTACCCAGAGCCGCGCGTCATTCCGGGCTGACTGCCGCCGTTTCTATTGTGCTGCTGACAATCCGCCTGAGCCGGACGGCGTCGCCAAAGCGCGAGCCACGCCTGCCTTGGGCGTTGAGCACCACTACGGCCAAGTTTCGCCCTTCGAGGTTGATCACCATGACCAGGCAGTCGCCTGCCTCACGGGTGGTGCCTGTCTTGGATACCAGAATTTCCCACTGCGACCGCCCCACCAGCATATTGGTATTACGAAAGGTTTGGTCTGCAGCGTGATATTTGAGTTCAGTGGAGAACTGCTGAATCAGAGGGCGCAGCGATGCGGCATGTAAAAGCTTGACCAGATCTGTGGCCGAAGAGATGTTCTCGTTGGATAAGCCGGTGGGTTCTGAAAACTTTGTATCACGCATATCCAAGGCCACAGCCTTATTGTTCATGGCTTCGATAAAGGCTTCCATGCCTCCCGGGTAGGTCCGCCCCAAGGTGTTTGCAGCGGTGTTTTCTGAAGCGGCCAATGCCAGATACAGCAGGTCAGAGCGGCTAAGTACAGTGCCTGCAGGCAGGCGTGAAGGTAGTTCGCTGCTGGTGCGGCGGTCGTCGGCATGAACAGTGAGTTTTTCATCCAGTGGCAGCCCTGAATCCACCACAACGAGTGCCATCATCAGCTTGGTAATGGAGGCGATCGGGCGACTGATGTCCGCATCGCGAGCAAACAGCGTTTCTCCCGAATCAATATCCTGTACCAGCATGCTGCTGGACTTCAACTTTTTGATTTCGGCATCCGGGTTTTTTGTCGCCAGAGCGGCTTTGATACCTGCATCAGGGTCCAGAGGCTCAGGCTGTGCCCCCCAACGCTTGATCGCCACACGCTTGCCGTAGCCGTACTTGCAAATAGGCAAGGAGGGTTGGGAATTGCAGGGGTGGAAGTTGGGTGTCTGGGCGACGACGGGGGTGGGCCGGCCTAACGCCGCCACAGCGATAAGTGCAATCGCACATAGCGCTGCCGGGGAAGCCTTACAGATGGAAATCATAGCTGCCCTCCTGGGAGAACATACAGCTTGATTGGAATCTTATGCTGGCTGGGTGCTTTTCAGCATAATTTCTTGTTTTTACCACGGGTCGCCGCTATAGCGGTACGCTACTCACTGGCTGCTATCGTTTTCCCAATCTTCCCAAGCTATATCTTCGTGAGCAGAGATATATCGGCTGACCGCCACGCCTATGGTCGGAAAGAAACGCTCGTCGCCGAAGTGCCTGAAGATGCCGAACTGGTGAAATTTATCTTTGACCGGATCTTTTAGTTCAGCAAAACGTAGCTCTATGCCGGCTTGGCATAATTCAGTATGGAGTTCGACCAGCATATCGGCGGCTGTAACATCGACGCTGGTGACAGGCTCTGCGGCCACGACCAGCCAGCGAACCGGCTCGGGCGCGGCGGCAATTGCCGCTCTGACTCTTTCTGAAAAGGGCTCGGCATTTGCGAAAAAAAGTGGGGCGTCCCATCGCAGCAGCACCAGCCCGGGTATTTGCCGCGCCTGCGGGTAACGGCGCAGGTCGTGATATCCCTTCAAACCATCCACGCGGCCCAGGATGGCGGAATGCGGTTTCCAGCCATCCCAGAGAAACTCAATAATTGCTAACACAATTGCAAGGCCGATACCTGGAATGGCGCCCAGCACGACAATGCCGGCCGAACACACGATAGACAGCCAGACCGCCCATCAGTACGGGGATGAGGTCGTCGTATGTAATGATGGGTAGCACCAGACGTGGCAGGCCTTGCGGCACCGAGCCCAGTACTTTCACTCCGTGCGCATCAAGTTGCAGCATGCCGGTGACGACGGTAGCACCCACAATGGCTATGAGTATGCCGGGTATTTTGTTGCTGTTGCGTAGTAGCACAACCACCGCCAGCGCTGAAAAATTTGTCTGCCCGTTAAACAAACCCAGTAGGAACTGCCAGAACCTCAGCAGAGTATTCTCGCCTTCCGCCTGGAAACCAAACAGCGCAGGAAGTTGGCTGACCAGCACAACAATAGCAATGCCGTTCATGTAGCCATAGCGTATGGGTGCCGACAACAACTGAATAATGAAGCCCAGCCTGGCGAGCCCGCCAAGCACACAAACCGCACCCGATACCAGAGCCATGGCCCCGGCCAGAGCAATGGCTCGCGCCGGGTCTCCGCCGGAAAGCGGTAGCACCACCGCGAGTATCAAAGCGGCGAGGGCAGAATCCGGGCCGTACACCAAGCGGCGATTCGGGCCGAACAAAGCATAAGGGATCAGCCCCGCAATCGTGGCATAGAGGCCGTTAATCCCGGGCAATCCGGCCGCCACTGCATAAGCGATGCCGACAGGCACCAGCATGACGGAAAGCACCGGTCCGGCAGTGATGTCGTGCCGCAACCAAGAAGAATCATAGTTCAGCAACTGGTGCAGGCCCGGCAGCCAGCGCGCCAAGCCGCTGCTGGCCGCTCCGTTTGCAGGCATGGGCAAACGCCCCCGAGTGTGAACTGACCCCCAAGAGTTGGACACAACCTTGGAGGGCATATGAGGAAATTCCCGGGGTGATTCAGATAGTAGGGAATGGTTGATTCCCAACTCATTCCGCCAATTAAGCCAATGGTTTTCATAAGCTCCCCTGATCAGCCATCGTAGAGCTTGTTGCGTCCTGTCTGCAATACCCCTACGCCTAATGTGTTTTTTTGGTTTCCTGGCGATTGTGTGGCTTGTATACTGCTTCAGGCCACTCTAATATTTTATTCATGTTTAGTATCATTTCAAAACAATTGGCTCAGAGGATGCGCACCTTGGGTGTGCTGTCCGTGCTGTTGTTTGCGATGGTGCTGCGCGGCATGGTTCCCGCCGGGTACATGCCAAACTCGGCGGCCGGTCTGGAAGGCGAATCGCTGTTTGCCTTCTGTACTCCACAAGCTCACGGCAAAACACCTGCCGCCTTGCTGGCCCTTTGGGCCGACGTCGATATAGCCGCCAATCCGGATACCGGGCCTGACACCAGCGCCATGGAAGCCAGTTGCGCGTTCTGTGTTCTGGGTCAGCTCGATATGGGGCTGCCTGAAATCGGTGTCCTTTCGGTTGCGTCGGTTCGCTTCTTTTCCCACCCGGTTATCGCCCTGCGAAACTTCTCGCTGCCGCCGTCAGGCGTGCGCGGCCCGCCGCTGGGCTCCAGGGCTCCACCTTTCTTCATCGTCTGATTCTCCGGGCAAAACCATTGTGTTACGCGGCAAATATCGCTGCTCAACGCGTTAGCCACCTTTGAAAGGCTTGCGTATCGCACGTCGCGTACCGCGCGGGGCCGTATCACCGGCCTGCCGCTGCCCGGCTGTTTTGTTGCTCTGTGTCGTGATCTCCGCGTCGGCCTTGCGCCGACGTGCGGACGCGCTTCGGCACAACTCGCTAATCTGATGAAGAAGAATTCTTATGAACACACGTAGTGCATTGTTTCGCCCCCTGCGTCTCACCGCCGTTCTGGCCGTGGCATGGGGCGCTTTTCCCGTTTGGTCGCAGACGACTTCCCTGACCGAGAACCGCCATGGCGGTCAAGCGTCCCATGGTGAAGTGACGGTGCTGGAAAAGGTGGTTGTGACGGGCGTGGCTCCGGTTACGCCGCTCATGTTCGTCACCGACCCCAAGAAGCCGCGCCAACCCATTCCGGCCAGCGATGGCACCGATTACCTGCAGACGATCCCTGGCTTTTCCGCCTTGCGCAATGGCGGCAGTAATGGCGATCCGGTTCTGCGCGGCATGTTCGGGTCGCGCCTGAACATCCTGACAAACGGCACATCCATGCCGGGCGCCTGCCCAAGCCGGATGGATTCTCCAAGCTCCTACATTTCGCCGGCCAATTTTGATGAGTTGACGATTATCAAAGGCCCCCAGAGTGTGCTGTGGGGACCTGGCGCCTCCGCGGGCACTATCCGCTTTGACCGCAAGGCGCCCGGATTCACCGAACCGGGCATATTGTTCGATGGCAGCCTGACCGGCGGTTCGTGGGGCCGTCATGACGAGGTTGCCGATCTGGTCATTGGCAACGAGAAGTTCTATGCGCGGATAGTGGGCAACCATTCCCATTCGCAGGATTACGAGGATGGCGACGGCAATCGTGTGCCTTCGAAATGGAATAAATGGAATGCCGACATCGCCCTGGGCTTGACGCCGGATGCCGACACCATGATTGAACTGAGCGCGGGCACGGGTGACGGCGAAGCGCGTTATGCGGGCCGTGGCATGGATGGCTCGAAGTTCAAGCGCGAATCTCTGGGGCTGCGCTTTGAGAAAGACAATATCGGCTCCACCCTCAGAAAGGTGGAAGCGCAGGTGTATTACAACTACGCCGATCACGTCATGGACAATTACTCGCTGCGTGACTTCGCGCCGACCCCCATGATGATGATGCGCATGGCCTCGAATGTGGACCGTGAAACCTGGGGCGGCCGTTTTGCCCTGACCCTGGATCTGGCGGAGGATCTGGAACTGGTGAGCGGATTTGACTTCCAGGACAGCAGTCACAGCATCCGCAGGGGCATGGGCATGATGTCGTATCGCAGCCAGCCCAGGGTCGAGGATGCCCGCTTCCAGAATGCGGGAATGTTTGGCGAACTGACCTGGCGCGCAAGCGAACGCGCCCGGGTCGTGGCTGGCGTGCGTGTTGATCGCGCCTCAGCACGCGATCGTCGGCAGACGGTCGGCAGCGGCATGATGGCCAGCCCGAATCCGACAGCCGACAAAAAGCGGGAGCGCTATCTGCCCAGCGGTTTCCTGCGATATGAACATGATTTTGCAACGCTTCCCGCCACTGTGTATGCGGGCATCGGGCATGTTCAGCGCTTTCCCGATTACTGGGAGCTTTTCTCCCCGACGCGGGGCCCGGCAGGCAGCGTCAATGCGTTCGATGGCGTGCAGCCGGAGAAGACGACGCAGCTGGATTTCGGCGCCCAGTACCGGACGGAAAAAGTCGACGCCTGGGTTTCAGGCTATGTCGGAACGGTGAAGGATTTCATCCTTTTCGACTACGGCCCAATGGGTATGATTTCGCAGGCTCGCAATATCGACGCCACCATTTTCGGCGGGGAAATGGGCTTGTCATACAAGCCTTCTCCGGCATGGACATTGGGTTCCACTGTGGCCTATGCCTGGGGCCGCAATCGCAGTGACAGTCTGGCTTTGCCGCAGATTCCGCCGCTGGAAGGCCGTTTTTCGGTCAATTATGAGCAAGGGCCGTGGTCCGCTGGCCTGTTATGGCGCGTAGTGGCGTCGCAGAACCGCTACGCCGTCAACCAGGGCAGTGTCGTGAGCAAGGATTTTGACGGCAGCAGCGGCTTCAGCGTGCTGTCGCTGAACGGCGGCTATCGGGTCAATAAACAGATGCAGTTGGCTTTCGGCGTGGACAACCTGTTCAATCGTACCTATAGCGAACATCTGAACCTGGCGGGTAATGCCGGTTTCGGCTACGCGGCCAACACGCGTATCAACGAGCCGGGCCGCACCGTCTGGGCGACGTTGAGCATGAGGTATTGAGCCATAATTGCAAGCATTGCCGCGGCTTTGGGAGGCGTGGCGAAGGTCAGGACATAACTGCGGGCCGCTCCTCACGGAGCGCCGCACGCAGGGTTTTTTTGTCGATCTTGCCCACAGCAGTCAGGGGAAGCTCCTTTTCAAAGACGATGGTTTTGGGGGCGTTAACCACGCCCTTGTTTTGCGTCACGAAATCAATCAGAGTTTTGTCGTCGGCATGGGCGTCCGGCTTGAGCGCCACAATGGCGGTTACGGCCTCGCCCCATTTCGGGTGCGGCACGCCGACGACAGCCACGGCGGCAACCGCCGGGTGTTGCGCCAGGCAATTTTCGACTTCGCTGGAATACACGTTGAAGCCGCCGGTGATGATCATGTCCTTGGCGCGGTCCACCAAATACAGATAACCTTCCGCATCCGTGCGGGCCAGGTCGCCGGTATGCAACCAGCCTCCCTTGAATACCTGAGCGGTGTCGTCAGGGCGATTCAGGTAGCTGTCCATCAAGAGCGGGCCGCGCGCGCAGAGCTCGCCCACTTCGCCCACGGCGACCTCATTGCAATCCGCATCCAATAATTTGATCTCGATGCCAGGCAGGGCCTGGCCGCATGATTTCATCAAATGCGGGCGGGCCGGGTCGTGTTCGCTTTTGCGCAGATAGCTCAGGGTCATGGGCGCTTCCGCCTGGCCATATAGCTGGCAGAACACAGGGCCGAATCTTCTGAGGCCTTCTTCCAGGCGGGTGGGAGCCATGGGAGCGGCGCCATACAAGATGGTTTGCAGGCTGGAAACGTCGTAATCATTGAACGAGGGTGAATCCAGCAAGCCGTAGATCTGGGTGGGAACGAGAAATGTGGCAGTGATCCGCTCGTTGTGCACGGCCTGGAAAAAACCGGTGTCGCTGAACTTCTTCATGAAGAACACCGTTCCGCCCCGCAGGAACACCGGCAGAATGCACGAGCCTGCGGCGTGCGATATGGGGGTGGTTGCCAGGAAACGGATCTCCTGGGGCCATTCCCAGCACGAAAGCTGAAGCAGCGTCATGGTGATGACGGTGCGCTGCCGTTGCAGCACGCCTTTGGGCTTGCCCGTCGTGCCGCCTGTATAGGAGATCTTGGAGACATCGTCGGGCTGCGCCTGGATGACGACATCGGCATCGCTCATGGAGGCGGCGGCTTCGGGAAGATTGATGCCGAAATCGCCCGGGCCAAGGGTGAGCGTGTGCTCGGTGAGGCCCAGCCGTGCCAGTGCCGCGCCGCGCTCGGCGAAGCGGCCCGTATCAATGATCAATGCCTTGATGCCTGCGTCGCGCAGCACGAATGCCTGGTCGTTCAGGGAACCCATGGGGTGCAGCGCGGTAGAGCGCAAGCCAAGATATTGCGCGGCAATAATGGCGACCAGGGCGTCGGCGGAATTGTCGGCAAGGATCGCAATGCCGTCTTGCCGACGCAGCCCCAGAAATTCGAAATACCTGGCCGTTTGATGCACCAGGCCTTCCAGGGTCTGGTAGGTGAGACGGACGCCGCCGCTCACCAAGGCGTCGCGTTGCTTGAATGACTTGAAGGCAGACCGGTAGAGCCCGGCGACTGTCGAGCCTTGGTAAAGCAGTGTTGCGTTGTCTTTCACAGGTTTCTCGGCGGTTTATTGTTTTTCGATGCCGGCTTCTTCGGCGACTTGGAACAGCTTGTCGGAATCGGCTTCCATTTCCTTGTAGAAGGCTTCGGGCGTGCTGGATTCCACCGTGAAATAGAGGTCTTCAAGCTTCTTCTTCACGCCGGGATCGGTCAAGGCGGCATTGAGCGAGGCATTCAGTTTTTCAATGACGGGCTGGGGTGTTCCCTTGGGAACCAACATGCCGATATAGGGTTGGTCATCGAAACCTGCCAGCCCCAGTTCGCTGAGGGTGGGCACGTCGGGCATGGATTCCAGGCGCTGGCGGCCGAAGACGGCCAGGGGCTTGGTGGATTTGCCCAGAAATGGCTGCTGGGCGGCGACCGTGTCGATGAGAAGGTCGACGCGGTTGCCGTTCAGGTCGTTCATGGCGGCGGGCACGCCGGGGTAGGGCACTTTCAGGATATCCGTGCCCGCCAGGCCGTTGATGCGAGCATGGTAGAGCTCGTAAGTGGAGGCGGTGACAGCCATGGTGACGTCGCCGGGATTTTTCTTTTCCATTTCCACAAGCTGTTCGAAACTGTCAGCCGGGAACTCGTTGCGCGCAACCAGCACAAGGTTCAGGTTTACAGCTTTGCCGACCGTATCAAGGCTTTCGCGGAAATCGACTGCCGGTTTGTTGTAGAGGGCCCGGGCAACAACCAGCGGCGCTCCGCCCATCAGAATGGTGTGACCATCCGCCGCGCTGTTGACGACAAACTGCGCGCCGACCGCGCCCGCCGCCCCAGGCCGGTTCAGCACCATGACAGATTGATCGAGGGTGGTGGACATGTGTTCAGCCAGTATGCGGGCCACAATGTCATTGGCGCCGCCTGCCTGATACACCACTACCAGTCTGACAGGTTGCTCGGGGAATTTATCGGCAGCGGCGGAGGGTGAAAGAGCGGCGGCAGACAATACGGTGGCCGCGATGGCGGTTTTCAACGCACGGATGAACATTTTTGCTCCTCTAGTATGGGCGGGTATTTCTACATTGGTTTATTGGTTCAACCATTATATAATCTTAAAAAAATATAATAACGCCGGGAAAACCCCAGTTCCGGACCCACCCGCCATCTCGCAAGGAGGCGTGTTGAAGTCTGCCCAGCGTGGCTCGCCGTCAATGATGAGACGCGCGTTAGGAGCATGAATTGAACCGGGTGTTATAAGGAAGCGGACATAACCGCTGTGACCATGGGCCTATGCGCAAGCCTCGTCTTTCTGGGCGGGACCAAGCCAGGCAATTTTTAAATGCGGGAATTCTTCACGTTATGCATCCAAAAGAAGAAACAGTCTCCACGCAGTTCCGGCCAGTGCGTGTGGCGCGAGCGGCAGACGATATCGCAGCTCAGGTTCGCGAGGAAATTACCGCTGGGCGTTTGAAACCGGGCAACAAGCTGGCGCCTGAAAGGGTGTTGGCCGAAGAGCTGGGGGTGTCGCGCAATACCTTGCGGGAAGCGGTGCGGTCGCTGGAACAAGCGGGTCTGGTCGAGCTGAAAAAAGGCGCGCATGGCGGGATTTTCATCGCCCAGGACAATGGCAACTCAATCGTAACAGGCCTGATCGACCTTTATCGGCTGGGCAAAGTAACGCCACAGCAACTGACCGACGCCCGCCTTTGGCTTGAGCCGATCATAGTGCGTGAAGCGTGCCGCAATGCCACGGCGCCCGACATTGCCTTGCTGAACGAAAACATCGAACAGGCCCTGAGCGCGGCCCAGGCCAATGATTTCAAGAAGAAAATCACTCTGCACCATGAATTTCACCGCATTCTGGCGCGCATCGCCGGAAACCCCTTCATGCTGGTTTTTATTGATGGCCTGATTTCGGTGCTGGTGGAATTCATCGAACGCATCGGGCCGGGAGACAACAGCTACTACGTGTTTCCATCGCGGCGCCGTTTCATGGAGCATTTCGAGAAGGGCGACGCCGAAGCCGCTGTTCAGGAAATGATGGGCTTGCTGGAACGTTTCCAGGATGCTTATTTCCCCGCGGAACTGGATTCAGGCGCGGTAGCAACAAAGGAATAGGTCGCCGATGGTCGCCGCTGCGGCGTCAGTTCAGCCTGCCTGACGCCTGCGCTTCTTTCTGGGCGTCGAGGATCAGGGCTTCCAGCTGCGGCGAGGTTTTGAGCGACAGCACAGGGTTGTCGGAGCCGTCTTGTTCCAGATGCAATTCGATGGTCTGGCCTTCGAAAGCGCTGGGGTTGGCCTGAATCTGCACATATTGCTTCAGCAGGCGGTCAACGGCTTTCTGGGCTTCGTAAAGCTGGATCGCCACCGACGATTGGGCGTGCAGCTTGAAGTGCTGCTCTATGGTTCTGGCCAGATCCCAGCTGAAGAATACAAGGGCGTTGCGGCCATGGCATTCGGGGTGGAGGAATCCCCAGGATTCTTGAGGCGTGCTAGTCAAGGTGTCGTATCAAAAAATAGCTGAAAATATCCTGAAAGTGTAGCAGGGTATAGGCGAGGTTTTCCACGCGAGAGGGGAGGGCTGTCACACCTGTTTATCAGAAAGTGGGCTATTCTTAAGCCTCACGTGGGCCGATCTGCCCGCAAAGCAGTATGTCATGTCATGACTACGAGGAAAAAACATGGATCGCAGAAGCTTCCTGCTCGCCCCGCCTGCTTTGGCCATGGGCTCTCTGGTTCTCCCCACCACCTCTCTGGCCGCTCCTCTGGCCATTCACAGCAAAACCCAATTACTCCCACGCAGCGGTACTGGCCCGCGCATCGTCATTTGCGGTGGCGGCTGGGGCGGCATGACGGCTGCCCGCTATTTGCGCAAGCTGATTCCCAATGCGGATGTCGTTCTGCTTGAGCGCAACCCGACTTTCTGGTCGGGGCCCATGAGCAATAAATGGTTGATCGACATCGTAGATACTGATTTCGTTCAGCACGATATGCTGAGCCCCGCCAACAGATATGGCTATACGCTGATCAACACCACCGTGAATGCGGTGGAGCGCCACATCAAGACGGTGCGCACCACGCATGGCAGCATTGATTACGATTATCTGATTCTGGCTGGCGGCATTCGCAATGCCTATGATGCCTGGTTTGGCAACGATCGCGCGGCTGCCGAATACACGCGCATGCACTACCCGAACGCCTACGAGCCGAACGCGGAAATGTTCGCCGTCAAGAGCAAACTGAAGAACTTCAAGGGCGGCACTATCGTCATGAACCTGCCGCCGCCGCCGCACCGCTGCCCGCCATCGCCCTACGAACGGGCATGCCTGATGGCCTGGCATATCAAAAAGAATAATATTCCCGGGAAAATCGTCATTCTTGACCCCAAACCCAACATTGCGCCGATTGGCGAAGGGTACAGGGCGGCTTTTCAGGAGCTTTACCCCGACATCATCACTCACGTGCCTTTTGCGGTGATCAGCGAAGTCGATCCCTACAACAAGCGCATCAAGACGGCAGCGGGCGATTTCGACTTTGACGACGCCATCCTCATGCCGCCGCACCAGGCTTCCGACATGGTCTGGTATGCCGATCTCATCGGCAAGGATGCTTCCGGCAAGCCTACCGGCTGGGCCGATATCCACCCGCGGCTGTTTACTGCTACCGCTGATGAAGACGTTTATGTCATTGGCGACGCCATGGGCTTTATTTCCGACCAGTTCGGCCATTACCCCAAGAGCGCGCACGTGGCGCATGCGGTGGCAAAAATCATGGCCCAGAACCTGGCCGAACGCGTGGCAGGCAAAGAGGTGGTGCCTGTGCTGCCCGACAACCTTTGCTACATGATGGTCAATGGCGACCCGCAGGAAGAGATTTCCGTGGTGTTCGAGTACGAACTGGATGCGACCGGCAAGGTCCTGCAGACCCAGATTGACATGGATGTTCGTTCCGCCGATCTCGTGGCGGAAGATTTTGCCTGGATCAAGAGCCGTTTCGATGATTTTCTCTAAAACTCAGAAAGAAAGCACTGAACAACCCCTGGCCCAGCGCCGCCAGTTGCTGGAAGGAGCGGCATTGAGCCTGGGCCTGGGCCTGCTGCCTTCGGCGGTGCGCGCCCAGCTTGCTTCGCCGGTGCCGCTCAAACCTGCCAGCGCCGCTGAAGTCCAGGCGGTTATCAGCGATTTCCTGCAAAGCGCCGAGCCGCTGGAAGAAGGTCTGGAACTCGAAATGCCGGTATTGGGCGACAACCCCGCGGCGGTGCCGGTCAAGGCCAGGGTGACTTTGCCCATCACGCCCGATTCCTACTGCGAAGAACTCATCATTCTTGCCGAAGGCAACCCCCGTCCCCTGGCTTGCCGGTTCGCGTTTACACCGCTGGCGGGCACCGCCGAGGTCGCAATCCGCCTGCGCCTGATTGAAAGCCAGACCATCCGGACGCTGGCGCGCATGAATGATGGGCGTGTACTGATGGCTCATCGCCACATCACTGTCACGGCTGGCGGCTGTGGAATGTAGACAAGGTAAAACATGAGTAAGCCCCGTATCTGGATCAGCAATGACACTCCCAAGGCCGGAGAGGTGGTGCGTGTGCGCGCCCTGATTCTGCATCGCATGGAAACCGGCCTGCGGCCCGACGCTGACGGCCAGATTATTCCCCGCAACATCGTCAATGAGTTTGAAGCGCGGCTCGATGGCGAGCTGCTGTTCAAATGGGCGCCCGAAACGGCTGTTTCCCAGAACCCGTATATCGAGTTCACTTTCCTGGCCCGCAAGTCGGGCGAGCTGCAAATGAAATGGGTGGACGACGAAGGCGCCGTTATCACCGGAAGCACGGAACTGACGGTTTCCTGATACGCCGCCGCGGCATGATCAGTCGAGAAATGATCATGCCTGGTGGGTCAGCATCAAATAGAGGGCGGCGACGGACATAAAACAGAAGTAAACCACGATGCCTGCGAGCAGGCTTTGGAAAATTTGTTTCCCGCGCCGTTGCCAGCCCCCATTTACCCGCCGGTGGGGGCCCCAGCGCCATACCATGGCGGCAGCCAGCAGGCTGATCAGAATCATCCAAATTTTCATGAAACGATTGTAGCGGCTGCTGCAGTGTTAACGATATCAATGTAACAAAATTAGTACAATGCGCTGAGGGGCGTAGTGGCATCGGCTGCTATGTTCAGAGAAAAATCAACGAGGCGTAACCTGCATGCCGTTATCCGGCTTCTTTATCGACACTTCAATGCGAAATGCGTCGTTGGTCGATGGTGCACACCACCATGGCCTGATGCTGCTGTCTGTCCTTGTGTCGATTTTTTCGGCAACAATGGCACTGCAGACCGCGAATATTGCAAATCGGTCGGAGCGTCGCCTGTATAAGCGTGTCGCGCTCATCACTGGCGCAATCGCTTTCGGCTTTGGGGTCTGGTCCACCCATTTTATCGGTATGCTGGCGTACGAGCTGCCGGCAGACGTGAATTATTCGGTTTCTCTAACACTGTTTTCGGTATTGCCTGCCTGTGTAGCTGCATGGTTTGCGCTACGCATGCTGGCCCTGCCGCAGGTGACGACCAGGCACTTGATAAGCAGTGGAACGCTCGTGGGTCTGGGGGTGGGGGCCATGCACTATATTGGCATGGCGGCCATGCAAACCCCGTTCGATATGCGTTACGAACCCGTCACGTTTGCGCTATCGATACTGGTGGCCATTGCTCTTGCGACGTTGGCGTTATGGGTGCGGTATCGCCTGAGGCACACATCATTGTCGGCTCTTTGCCGTTTACTCATTAGCGGTGGTGTGATGGGGCTGGCCATTGCTGCCATGCACTATACCGGCATGCTCGCCGTGCGCTTTATTGGCGAGCCAAGCGTTCAGCAGAGCGAAATCTCGCTCACTCCCGTTCATGTTTCCCTGATTCTTTCGCTCTTTGCCGTAACAGTGACAACCATGGTGGTGTCCGTTAACGGCCTATTGCGTTCGCAAGAGTTGTACCGCCGGATGCGAGAAGGGAGTTCGCGTTTGCGTGCCACGCTGGATACGGCCGTGGATGGCATCATCACCATTGATAGCAGCGGGTTGATACAAGATTTCAACCGCTCGGCGGAGCGGCTGTTCGGCTGGACGGCCGACGAGGTGATCGGCAAAAACATCAAGATGCTTATGCCCGAGCCTTATCAGTCGGCGCACGACGGTTATTTGAACAATTACAAGGTGTCCGGCAAGCCAAAAATCATCGGTATTGGCCGCGAGGTGGTCGGCTTGCGTAAAGACGGCAGCCATATGCCAATGCGGTTGGCGGTCGGGCGTGTCGATCTGCCGGGGGAGCTGAGGTTCGTTGGGTTCGTGAGCGATATTAGCGACCGTCATGCGCTAGAGGTTTCTTTGCGCGAAACAGCCAAGCGGGCCGAACAGGCGGCAGAGGCAAAGAGCACATTTCTGGCCAACATGAGCCATGAGATCCGCACACCCATGAACTCCATAATTGGGTTTACCGAATTGCTGTTGCAAACTGATCTGACCTCTACGCAGCGCAGCCATTTGAATACGGTGCGTCAGGCGTCGAAATCGCTGCTGAGGTTGATCAACGATATTCTCGATACAACCAAGATGGAAAAAGGCCAATTGGCACTGGAGTACACCGACTTCTCTATGAAAGCCTTGGCCATGCAGATCGAGTCTTCTCTGCGGCTTGCTGCACAGCAGAAAAAACTGGCGTTCAACATTCATTACCCGGATGACATGCCGGACTACTTCCGTGGCGACTCGTTAAGAGTGCTGCAGATACTGACTAACTTGGTGGGCAATGCGGTCAAGTTCACCGAGTCTGGCAGTGTCGACGTGGTGTTTGCTTACGACCAAGAGGGTGTGGTGCATATCCAGGTCAAGGATACCGGAATTGGGATGACCCCTCAACAGTCTGAGGCGATTTTTCAGCCTTTTGCACAGGCCGATGCTTCGATCAGCCGCCGCTTTGGAGGCACTGGCTTGGGTACGACAATCGCGCGTCAGCTTGCCGAGCAAATGGGTGGGGGAATTGATGTGGAAAGTGTGCTGGGTTATGGCAGCACCTTTCATCTACGCTTGCCGCTGAAACCGGGCAGGCTGCCCGAAAAGAATGCTGCTAATGTGCAGCGTCGAGCGTTGCCGCCCTTGAAGATTCTGATTGCGGACGATGTGCCTCAGAATTTGGAACTGCTGACCTTGGTGTTGGAGCAAGACGGCCATGCCGTGGAAACTGCGCAGGATGGCAACGAGGCCGTCGCACTTTTCGGTGCGTCTCGATTTGATGTGGTGTTGATGGACGTCCACATGCCTGGGCTCGATGGCTTGCAGGCGGCTCGCCTGATACGACAGTTTGAACGAAAAGAAGGTCGTGCGCCGACGCCCATCATTGCCTTGACAGCCAGCGTCATGGACGAAGATCGCGAAGCGGCCCAATTGGCGGGGATGGATGGTTTTTCTACTAAACCGCTAGACGCAGTACAGCTGTTTCGCGAGATTGAGCGGGTGTTGGGGGCAAGCCAGGCATCTCTGATTCAGCCGTTAAAGCCTGCTGCAGTGCCTGACACGCCTGCGGTGATTGATTGGAATTACGGGCTGAGCTTGTGGGGGAGTAAGGACACATTGCTAAGTGCCATCGCCCGTTTTCTGGACACCGCAGAAGAACAATACCCACTGCCTCGTGACATCACTCAGGAGTCCGAGAGGAATCGGCTGTTATTTAGTTTGCACGGCTTGCGCGGGGCAGCGGCTAATCTTGCCTTGCCTGAATTGGCGGGGCTGGCGGGTCAACTAGAAGACAGTTTGCGGGCGGGTGCTGAAATTGAAACAAGCCAGTTGGAGCATCTGAACGCCAAGTTAATGGCTGTGCGCCATCGCGTGAGCGAAGAAAACGCGGCGGCAGAGGCTGAACAGGCCGAGTCGCTCGATGGGGCGCCGAAGATGTCAGATGAGTCGCTGCAGGCCATGCGTGATCTGATTGAAATTATGCGTGGCAGTGGACTGGACGATGATTTGTTGGACAGGGTTTGCAGCAATCTGGAAAGGTCCGGTGAACATCGCTGTGCGCAGGAATTACGCTCGGCATTGGACGAATTTGAATTCAACGAAGCGGTTGAAGTGCTGGAACGGGTGCTTGCCAGATATAGCACCCCAGCCCGCTGAACGGAGTAACTCTTGATACCCTCTTTGAAAGACCGCCCGACTTTGTTGCTGGTTGACGATGAGCCCATTAACTTGCAGGTGCTGCGACACACGTTGCAGGCCGATTACCGGCTGCTGTTTGCCAAGGATGGGCAGGCGGCGTTGAGGTTGGTGAAAGAAGACCGCCCTGATCTCATCTTGCTGGATGTCATGATGCCCGCCATTTCGGGTTATGAAGTTTGCAAGGCATTGAAGCAGGATCCTGCGACAGTCGGCATTCCGGTCATTTTCGTGACCGCTTTGGCCGATACCGCAAATGAGCATACCGGTTTGGAACTGGGGGCCGTTGATTACATTAGTAAGCCCTTCAATCCGCATATTGTGCGTGCACGCGTGCGTACGCACCTTTCGTTAGTGCGGGCTGAAGAAGTATTGGAAACGCGCTTACAAATTGTGCACAGCCTGGGGCGCGCTGCCGAATACAAAGATAATGAAACCGGCATGCATGTGATTCGAATGAGTCATTTTTCGCGTGTTGTGGCCTTGGCAATGGGGTACAGCGAAGCTCAGGCCGACGAATTACTGCATGCGGCGCCCATGCACGATATCGGCAAGATCGGCATTCCTGACGCCATCTTGCGCAAGCCGGGAAAACTGACGGCGGACGAATGGCTGATGATGCGTGAACACACCACAATCGGTGCGCGTATTCTAGGCGAACACCATTCAGGTCTGCTGCGTCTGGCCGCCAGTATTGCCCTTACTCACCACGAAAAATGGGATGGAAGTGGTTACCCCAATGGGCTGGCGGGTGAGGATATTCCCTTGGAAGGCCGCATCGCGGCAGTGGCGGATGTATTCGATGCACTTACCAGCGAGCGTCCCTATAAGCACGCTTGGCCGGTGGAGGAGGCGGTGGCTTTGATTCGTAGCGAAAGCGGCAAGCATTTCGATCCGCAAGTCGTTGCGGCGTTTCTCGACAATATGCCCGAAGTGCTGAAGATCCGTGAGCGATGGGCGGATTCCCTACAAGAAACCGAAGGGCAGTTTGTTTGAAGCCTAGCTGTCGGATGGGGGGAGGCGTCGTGAGGGCTTTAAGCCAGATAGTGCGAGTGGGTATAGACCGTGAAATCCCGCTGGCGGGCAAAGCCGATCAGCATCACGCCTAGCTCTTCGGCGGTTTGGACGGCATAGTGAGTAGGTGCCGAGACGGCTACGACGGCAGGAATACCTACAGAAGCCGTTTTTTGCACCATTTCAAAGCTGGCGCGGCTGGTAATCAAGGCAAAGCCGCACGATGTATCGTGCGGGCTGCGGCGCTGCATCAGCACGCCAATGAGCTTGTCCAGCGCATTATGGCGCCCCACGTCTTCCCGGACATGCAAAATCTCACCCGATAAATCTGCCCAGGCGGCAGCATGGGTGGCGCCCGTTTGTTGATGCAAGGGCTGAACCCGCTTCAAGGCGTCCATTGCCCGCAAGATGGCGGACGGCTCGATAGGCTGTGCCGGGCCGGCAACGGGCGGCAGCGGGCGCACGACATCGTCCAGGCTTTCCAGGCCACACAAACCGCAGCCGGTGCGGCCCGCGAGTGTGCGGCGACGCTGTTTGAGCTGGGAGAAACAGGCACTGGCGATGGTTAACTGCGCAATATACCCCTGGCTGGATTCCACAATATCCATATCGTGGAGGTCGCTTGGGCTGCGAAGTATCCCTTCTGTCAGAGAAAAGCCCAGTGCCAGGTCTTCAAGATCGCAAGGCGTGGCAAGCACCGTCGCGTGACTGATGCCGTTGTATTCCAAAGCCAGAGGCGTTTCCTGCGCCAGCCAATCTGGTTCGGGGCCAGCAATCGGCTGCCCTGCATGGTAACGACGCACCACAGAATTCGCCGCGCCGCAGGCATCAGAAGCGGCATCGTGGCCGGAAACGGAATCGTTGGTTTGCATGGGTGAGGAGCGGCATCCGTGCTTTCAAGAGGCCAGTATACCGCCCGCAAGTTTGTTTGTTGCCCAAAGCAAAACACCCCAAAGGTCGGCTGAACAACCAACGCTTGGGGTGTGGTGCAATGCTGCCGCATTTCCGGCTCTGAAACCGTATCGGCGATTAACCGAGGCAGGCTTCAGAGGCGGTTTAGGCTAGTCTGCTTAGAACGTGATGTTGGCAGACAACCAGAATGCGCGACCAGCGTAGGGGAGAGTGCCCTTGGTGGAGCGCCCGGATTGGATGTAGGGGCTACCGCAAACGACGTCACCACTGCTGTTAGTGTAGTGCTTGCACTCAAGGAAGTCCTTGTCGAACAAGTTGTAGATGGTGCCGTTCAAGGTTACGTCCTTTGAGACACGGTACTGGCCGCCCAGATTGAAGACGGTATAGCTCTTCAAGTCGCCCAGAGCATCGTAGGTAACTTTGGAGTCGGTCTCGTAGTCCGCATACTTGCCATCGAATCGGCGGCTGCTGCCGCGATACTCACCCTGCAGCCAGACACTGAAGCGATCATTAGCATCCCAGCGGAGAGTGGCATTGGCCATGTGTTCGGGGGTGTCGCTTAACTTACCGGCTTTTTTGCCATCTACCTTGATTTCGCTATCGGTGTAGGTGTAGTTCAAGCGCAATGACCAGGCATCGTTGAAATCAATGCGTGATGTGAATTCCAGGCCTTGAGTGGTAGCTTTGTCAAGGTTGCGATAGTAGGAGGGATTGGCGCCCTTCTCCTGGATGTAGCGCAAGGCAGTTCCGCAACTGGCAATCCAGGTTGGACTGCTGGGGTCTGAGCCGCAGTCTACAGAAGACATTTTATCTTTGATGCGGTTATGAAACCCAGTCAGTCCTACAGACCAGCCTTGCAGACTGTCGTAATGCATACCCAGCTCAGCGCTGGTACTAATTTCCGGCTTCAGATCGGGGTTGCCAACGTTGACACTTGCACCCTGGCGTGAAACTCCGTTAATCCCGCTGTGCAGCCGTTCCAGGCTTGGGGTTTTGTAACCGCGGCTGACACCACCTTTGAAAGTCCAGTTGTCTGTAGGGTTGTACACCAGATAGCCACGTGGGCTGATCTGGCTGCCGAAGGCGTCGTGGTGGTCGTAGCGAGCACCCAGAGTGAGTGCCAGGTCATCACGCAACATCCATTCATCTTCAGCAAATAAAGCCCATGTATCCTGCTTGTACTTGTCAGAAATTAGACTGTCCGTCATGCTGGCTCGCCAGTATTGGCCACCTACTGTTAAGAGGTGGTCGTCGCCAATGGGTGCAACGAGCTTGGTGTCAAAGACTGTATTGGTGGTCTCCAGCTTGCGGGCAGTGCCAATGCTGGGGTCATTCTGTTGTGCGGCAAGGAAAGCCTCCCTAGGAATGGTGCGTCCTAGAGTCTCTGTTTTGTTGCGCATAATGCTGGATTCCAGCGTGCCGAAGGAAAAACGGCTGGTATGACCCAGAGCAACTTGGTCGCGGTTAAAGCGCAACTTGTCCTCGTAACCGTGGGCTCGGTGTTTCTCGTCCGTGCTTGGTATACATTTGGTTCCCTCTGTTGTCCCGTCAAGGTTACCGAGCTGGCAATTGTCGTTGTTAAACGATTGGCGGGAGCGATCCAGGTCTAGCCAGATGTCGTGATCTTTGGTTGGGGTCAGAGTGAACTTGGCGCCTAACGTGTAGTTGCGGGCATTCACTGGGGAAGGGCCGCGGGTCGATACATTGGTGTTGTCGTCAAATTGCAGGCTGGAATCACCCCGGCGCAGTACGCTGCCACGCAGCTGAACCCCAAGCGTATCTTCCACAATGGGGCCGCTTAGGTAGAAGTTAGCCTGGTTGGTGTCGGCAGCGTCGTTGTTCTGCTCAAGCCGGGTGGATAGTGTTACGGAGCCACCCCACTCCTTGGAGACCTTCTTGGTAATGATGTTGATCACACCGCCCATGGCGTCAGCACCATACAAGGTGGACATTGGCCCGCGAATTACCTCAATGCGCTCAATGGCCGACATGGGGGGCATGAAGCCGGTGGAGGTGTCGCCAAAGCCGTTGGGGGCGACTTCGCCCGCAGCATTCTGGCGGCGGCCATCAATCAGGACCAGGGTGTATTCGCTGGGCATGCCGCGAATGCTGATGTTCAGGTTGCCTGTTTTACCGGTGGCGCCGCGTACATCAATACCTTCAACATCGCGCAAGGCGCTGGCAAGGTCGGTGTACGACTTTTCTTGCAGGTCTTGGTTGGTGATGACCGAAATGGATGCGGGCGCTTGTTTGATTTCCTGCTCAAAGCCTGAGGCAGTAACAACGACGGAATCCAGCTGCTGAACGGATTGTTGTGCGGCTGCGGTGCCGGCCAGCGATGTGCCCAAAGCTGCACTCAGCAGCAAAGTCAGGCGTTTGGCCCTGAAAGACAGGCCAGGATTAGAAGAGGTCATGGACTTGTACCTAGTTCAACTGACAAGAAGAAAGGCCGCTTAACGGCCTTGGGTTAGCAAAATTTTTCTGTGTGTGACCCGTGCCATAGAGAGATCATGACACTAATCATGAGAGTGATCAGAATGATAGCTATTATCATTACTGATTGCAATGCAATGGATTGAAATAAGTTTGTTTGAGATCAAATCCGGGGGGATTGCTACGCCTTGTTGCACACAGGCTGCAAAAACAGAACGGCCCGGCAGAAAGCCGGGCCGTTCTGTACGCGACTATTGCTAAAAGATCAGTCGAAAATCAATGGAGCTGCAGTCAGGTTTTGCAGCTCGTCATTGGTGATATCCACCAGCTTTTCGCGTACCTTGAAGCCTTGTGGGGTGACATCAATAACCGCCAAGTCGGTGTAAATGCTATGAACGACGCCCAAACCTGTGACGGGCAGAGTGCATTTTTCCACCAGTTTGGGCGTGCCGTCCTTGGCATTGTGCTCCATGAGGATGAACACCTTTTTCGCACCGACTGCTAGGTCCATGGCGCCGCCCACTGCTGGGGGCTCACCAGCGCGGCCCAGCGACCAGTTGGCCAAGTCGCCATTAGCCGCCACTTGCATGCCGCCCATAATGCAAAGGTCCAGGTGGCCGCCGCGCATAATAGCGAAGGAATCCACGTGGTGAAAGAAGGAGCCGCCTGTCAGTAGCGTAACGGGCGTCTTGCCCGCGTTGATCAGCTCGGGGTCAGCCTCTTCGGGGCTGGCTTCAGGGCCCATGCCCAGAATGCCGTTTTCGCTATGCAGCAGAATCTCGTCGGCGGGGTCGAGATAGTTGGCCACCAGGGTGGGCATGCCAATGCCGATATTCACGTAGCTGCCGGGCGCAATGTCTTTCGCCAGCCGGGCTGCCATTTCGTTACGTGTCAGTTTTTTCATATCGTCCTCAGCTTGAGATCTCGGGGTTGGCCACTTGCACGACCCGGTTCACGAAAATCCCCGGCGTGACGATGACTTCCGGATCGAGGTCGCCCAGTTCGACCAGATGTTTGGCCTGAACGATAGTGGTTTTGGCGGCCATGCACATGGCTGGGCCGAAGTTGCGGGCTGCCTTGCGGTAGACGAGGTTGCCCCAGCGGTCGGCTTTTTCCGCCAATACAAAAGCGAAGTCGCCATGCAAGGGTTTTTCAAACACATAGAACTGGCCGTCGATTTCGCGGACTTCTTTGCCCTTGGCGAGCTCGGTGCCGTAGCTGGTACGGGTGTAGAAACCGCCCAGACCCGCGCCAGCTGCTTGCAGGCGCTGGGCGATGGTGCCTTGGGGCACGCATTCCAGTTCTATCTTGCCTGTCCGATAGAGCTCGTTAAACACGTGGGAGTGCGAGCTTTTCGGGAACGAGCAGATCATCTTGCGCACGCGCCCGGCCTTCAGCAGAGCGGCCAAGCCGACCTCATGGTTGCCGGCGTTGTTGTTAACAACGGTGAGCTCGCGGGCGCCCTGGTCTATCAGGGCGTGTATGAGTTCTGTGGGGTGACCAGCGCCACCGAAGCCGCCGGTGAGGATGGTCGCTCCATCGAACACGTCGGCAACAGCTTCGTGTACGCTGTCTACGAATTTGTTGATCATTCTGTTTCTGTATCCTTAAAACGAGCGCTATGGGTTAGCGCCCGGTTTTTTTGTGCGGAAGGTTGTCACGCTGCGGCACTGGCGCCGCCATCGACCGAGATAGCTTGACCGGTGATATGGCGAGAAGCCTCGGAGGCCAGGAAGACCGTCAGACCTTTTAGGTCTTCTTCTCCGCCAATGCGTCCCAGTGGGATTTTATCCAACAGCGTCTGGCCCATGGTGTCCAGCGTTCCAGCTGTCATACGGGACTCAAAAAAGCCGGGGCACACGGCGTTGACATTGATATTGTACCGGCCCCACTCGCTTGCCAAAGTGCGGCTGAAATTAACCGCTGCAGCCTTGGAGGTGTTGTAGGCGATTGTGGTGACCCCTTTAGCCGTCCCACGCAGGCCCGCGGCCGACGCAATATTGATGATTTTACCCTGCCGTTTTGGAATCATGACGCGACGCCCTACCTCGCGGCACAGGTAGAAGACCGCATTGATGTTGAGATCCATGACCTTATGCCAGGCTTCATCCGGGTAGTCTTCAGCTGGGGCGCCCCATGTGGCACCGGCGTTGTTCACCAGAATGTCGATGGTTCCGTAGCGTTCCAGAACCTGGTCTACCAGTGCCGGAATGGTATCAAACTGGGCCATATTGCCCGGAATCGTGAGCACTTCGATGCCTTGGGCTTCGAGGTGTTCACGCGCCTTGGCCAGTTCGGCTTCTTTGCGGGCCGTGATGGCCAGGCGGCAGCCCATTTCTCCCAGGGCTTCGGCCATTTGCAGGCCCAAGCCCCGTGAGCCGCCGGTAATCAGGGCAACCTTGCCCTGAATATCAAACAGTTTCTTTACACTCATTTTGCGACTCACCGTTGCGGGGTTAAGCGACTTCAAACAGGCCGGCTGCGCCCTGGCCGCCGCCGATGCACATGGTGACGACGACATACTTGGCGCCCCGGCGCTTGCCTTCAATCAGCGCGTGGCCGGTCAGGCGGGAACCCGATACCCCATAGGGGTGGCCCACTGCGATGGCGCCGCCGTTGACGTTGAGCAGTTCGTCGGGAATGCCCAGCTTGTCGCGGCAGTACAGCACTTGGCAGGCGAAGGCTTCATTCAGTTCCCACAGGCCGATGTCGGATACTTTGAGGCCGTGGCGCTCAAGCAGGCGTGGAATAGCGAAGACCGGGCCGATGCCCATTTCGTCGGGCTCGCAGCCCGCGACGGTAAAACCACGGAAGATGCCCAGTGGTTGCAGGCCTTTCTGTTCGGCCAGTTTGGAATCCATGACCACGCAGGCCGAGGAGCCGTCGGAGAACTGGCTGGCGTTCCCTGCGGTAATGACGCCGCCGGGCAGGGCGGAGCGAATGCGCGACACGCCTTCGATCGTGGTGTCGGGGCGGATCCCTTCATCTGCGGAAATCGTAACTTCGCGGCGCACGGTGGAACCGGTTGCTTTGTCTTGAACGGCCATGATGGTGGTCATGGGTACGATTTCATCGTCGAACTTGCCAGCGGCCTGGGCAGCAGCGGCCCGCTGTTGGCTGCGTACGCCGTAAGCGTCCTGGTCTTCTTTGCTGATGTTATAGCGTTTGGCCACGGTTTCAGCGGTTTGCAGCATGCTCCAGTAAAGTTCTGGCTTGTTTTCCACCAGCCACGGGTCGCGGCGCATGTGCATATTGAGTTCGTTCTGCGTGCAGGAAATGTTCTCCACACCCCCGGCGACGATGACAGACGCTTCGCCAACCATGATGCGCTGCGCGGCCAGGGCGATCGACTGCAGGCCCGAGGAGCAGAACCGGTTGATGCTCAGGCCTGCTGTGGTGACGGGCAGGCCGGCACGCAGCGCAATGGCGCGGGCGACGTTGCCACCCAGTGTGCCTTCGGGGTGCGATGAGCCCATGATGACGTCTTCGACTTCGGCGGGATCAATACCAGCGCGCTCGACGGCGTGTTTAACTGAATGGGCGCCCAAGGTGGCGCCGTAAGTCATGTTGAAGGCGCCGCGCCAGGATTTGGCCAGTCCGGTGCGGGCGGTAGAAACAATAACGGCTTCTTTCATGATGTTCTCTGCAATAGGGGTTCGCGGTCGGGTGTTGCCGTGGCAGCACGCAGGCCGCCACGGTTCGGCGTTTGGCTTACTTCAGGGGTTCGCCCGAATCAAGGTGCTTAACAAGCAAAGGTGCGGGCTGCCAGAAAGCGGCAGCGGAATCCGACAGGCGTGCATACCGTTTAATAGAACGCACAACGTTGAACAGGCCAACCTGCTGTGCATAGTGCATGGGGCCGCCGTGGTGTGCAGGGAAGCCATAGCCATTCAGGTAAACGATGTCGATGTCGGAAGCGCGCAGGGCGATACCTTCTTCCAGAATGCGGGCGCCCTCGTTAGCCAACGCGAACACGCAGCGCTCAACGATTTCACGCGCGGTGAATTTGCGCGGTGTAATGCCTTTTTCAGCACGGAAGTCGTCAATCATTTTGGTGACGATGGGGTCTTCCTTGGGCTTGCGGTTGCCTGCGGAATAGTCGTACCAGCCGGCGCCGGTTTTCTGGCCGAAACGGCCGGCTTCGCAGATACGGTCTGCCACGCAGGACAGGTCGAGATCCGGGTTCTCTGCCTGGCGACGCTTGCGGATGGCCCAGCCGATATCCAACCCGGCCAGGTCGCCCACACGGTAAGGGCCCATGGCGAAGCCAAAGTTCTCGAGTGCGCGGTCGATTTCCGCAGGCGAAGCGCCGTGCAGCAGGAGTTCGTCTGCGGCGGCGCGGTAGGAGGCCAGCATACGGTTGCCGATGAAACCGTCACACACGCCCGATACCACTGGCTTCTTGGCGATGGTTTTTGCCAGATCAAGCGAGGTGGCAAGCACTTCTGGCGAGGTTTGGTCGCCACGCACGATTTCCAGCAACTTCATGACGTTGGCGGGGCTGAAGAAGTGCAGGCCGATGACGTCTTGCGGGCGCTTGGTGAAACCGGCAATGATATTCAGGTCGAGCGTGGAGGTGTTGGAAGCCAGAATCGCTCCAGGTTTGGCGATGGCATCCAGTGTCGTGAAGACGGCTTCCTTGACGCCGATATCTTCGAACACCGCTTCGATGATGAGGTCGGCCTGGGCCAGGTCGTCGTAGCTCATCGTGGGGGTAAGGAGCGCCATGCGCTCTTCCACCTGGTTTTGAGTCAGGCGGCCCTTCTTCATGGTGTTTTCGTAATTACGGCGGATGGTTGCCAGGCCGCGATCCAGCGCTTCTTGCTTGGCTTCCAGAATGGTGACGGGAATGCCGACGTTCAGGAAGTTCATGGCAATGCCGCCACCCATGGTGCCGGCGCCAATGACGCCGACCTGACGGATCTCGCGGCGCGGGGTTTCGCGTGTGACGCCAGGCACCTTGGTAGCGGCGCGTTCGGCAGCAAAAATATGGCGCAGCGCCAGAGATTCCGGCGAGGTCATGAGCGTGTTGAAGAGCTCGCGTTCACGTTTGAGGCCTTCGTCGAAGGGCAGCTCTACGCAAGCGGCGACGGCTTCCAGACACAGTTTGGGTGCCGGGAAGTGCTTGCTGCTTGCGGCCAGGTTACGGCGGGAGACTTGCAAGAAGGCTTGGGCGTCGAGTTCTTCGATTTTGATATCGCGCACGCGCTTCAGAGGCGCACCCTGAGCAACGATTTCTTTCGCAAAGGCTGCAGCGGCTTCGACGACAGGCGTATCGACGACGCGATCGAGCAAGGGAGTGTCAGCCAGGCGGGTCGCCGTGTAATGTTCGCCCGTTACGATCATCGACAGGCCGCGTTCCAGGCCGACCAGGCGCGGCAGGCGCTGAGTGCCACCGCCGCCGGGCAGCAGGCCCAACTTCACTTCAGGCAGACCGATGCGAGCACGGGATGCCGCTACACGGTAATGCGCGCCCAAGGCCAATTCCAGGCCGCCACCCAAGCAGACGCCGTCAATTGCAGCGATGATAGGCTTGGGGAAGGCTTCCATAATTTCGATAACGGTGCGCAGCGTGGGCTGCCAGCCCGAGCGCGGTGTGCCAAACTCCGTGATGTCGGCACCACCGGAGAATGCGCGCTCCGACCCGGTCATGACGACGGCTTTGACCTCCGGGTTCTCTTCGGCCTCGTCTAGCGCGTTGACCAAGGCGAGGCGCAAGGAATGGCCCAAGCCGTTGACCGGCGGGTTCTGGAAGGTGATGTGAGCGATACCGTCGGCAACCTCGTAGTGCAAATGGCTCATGATGCGTAGGAACTCCGTGCGTAGCGTGAGTGGCTGTCTTCTGATGCTGAAAACCAGGCGGCCACTCACCATGGGTGAAATTCTGCTATGCAGAATTTGAAATCAATAATAGTAAATTCTATCAGTGCGTCTATTTAACTGCAATGTCTAAGTTATTCCATTTATACTGCTGTCCGTTTAGTGTGCTTCGGCAGCGGATAAGAAATTTAGGGTTTGGCTGAGTTCTGAAACAGGTTTGTCAGTTCTGCTTTGCAGTACACTTTTGTTTTTTTATAGATATATTTTGTATACCTAGGGGGAGTAAATGTCTGAATCGTCCGAGCTTGTCGGCTACCAATTTGTTGACCGCAACAGTAATTTTTCCGACCTGACGGGGCCTTATTACATGAAGCAAGAGGCGGGCAAGGAGGTCAGCCTAGCGCTCAAGCTTGAAAAAAAACACATGAACAACCTGGGGCGGGCGCATGGCGGAATCCTCATGACCCTGGCGGACAACGCCCTCGGTGATGCCGTAGAAGCGCTTTTTGATGAGCCGGTTTCGTTGGTTACCGTCAGCATGAATACCGAGTTTGTAGGTGCTGCCATGGAAGGCGATTGGGTGGTATCGGAGGCCCGTGTTTTGAAGCGAGAAGGCCGCTTGTTGTTTGTGGACTGTGTCCTGAAGGTGGGGGAGCGGGTGGTGCTGCACGCCAGCGCGGTCATGGCTAAGCTGAAAAATAGCTGATCACGTAACTGGGTACTCGCCTCGCCCTTCGGGGCGGGCTCAGCGCGGATACACATCGTGCCTATAGTTGGTGGCAGCATGTATTAGGGAATTAAGGCACGCCCAGGGCGTCGATCAGGCTGTTGGCGGCGTGGTGCAGCTTGGGTACGACTTCTTCCAGCAAGAACTCTTGCGAGAGTTGAAAGGCGGGGCCACCGCAGTTCAGCGCCATAAGCGGAAAGCGACTGCCCAGCTTGAGGCTGACAGCGACTGCGTTGACATTGGGGTTCCATTCGCGGAACGAAACTGCACAGCCGTAACGGTCGTAATCTTTAAGCGCTTGCTCCAGCCCTTGAATGATGGCTTTGCCGGTTTGCGGGTCGAGTTCATTGATGCGTTCAATGATTTCTGCGCGTTCGCTGGCGGGCGCGGCTGCCAGATAAGCCCGGCCAATCGCCGAGGACGCAATGGGCACCCGTGAGCCTACGTCGAGGCTGAGCGTGAGCGCCGAGCTGCTGCGACAGTTCTCGATATAAAGCATGGAGAGCCGGTCGCGCACGGCCAGGGATACCGACGCCTGTGAGAAGTCGGCGATCTCCTGCATGAGCGGGCGTGCGATCTGGCGGATATCCAGTTTGGCAAGCATGCCAACGCCAAGCGCGAGCGTGGCGATACCCAGTTGATACTTGCCGCTGGCAGGGTCGGTGGTGAGATAGCCCAGGCGCGTCAGAGTGGCGGTGAGCCGCGAGACAGTAGATTTTGGAAGCTGACAACGCTGAGCAATCTCTTGATTGCTCAGCGTGTTTTCTTCAGAGCGAAAGCAGGCAAGTACTTCAAGCCCGCGTGCCAGCGCGGTGACAAAATGGCGATCATCGGCTTTATGGCGAGCGATATCACCACCACGCGTTGTGGTGGTGTCGGGCTTTAACGAGTCTGGCTTGTGGCTCATAACTAGCAGGTTGCCTGGTTTAGATGTGGATCAGTTGTCCAGGTCGAGGTCGCGCAAGATGGCCTCTTCGCCGGCAAAGGTTGTTTTAGCGAACTCGCTGTAAGTCTTGTGATCCATGTACAGAGGACGCACACCAAAGTTTTTGATGGCTTGCTGGAATGCGCTGTCTTCCATAGCGGCCTTTACAGCTTCGTCGAGTTTCTCAACGATTTCCTGAGGGAGACCGGCAGGGCCTGCAATGCCCAAGGGCGAGGGGACCAGAACGTCGTAGCCTTCTTCAAGCAGCGTGGGTACGTCGCCCAGCTCAGGGTTGCGCTCGGCATCGGCGGTGGCAAGCAGGCGAACTGTGCCGGCCCGGGCGTGCGTGAGGATGCTGTTGGTCACAACCGCAGCTTGGGTGTGACCGCCGATGAGCGCTGCGGTAGCGTCAGAGTCGCCCTTGTAGGGGATGTGAGTGAACTCGGCGCCTTCTTTGTGGCCCAGCATGGCGAGTACAACCTGGTTGCCCGTGTATTGGCCTGGTGTGCTGTAGGTGATGTCGCCGGGGTTCTCTTTTGCGTGCTTAACGAGGTCGTGAATGGTTTGGAAAGGCGAGTCAGCCTTCACAGTCACAGCGAAGTCGTAGGTGAGAAAGGAAGCGATATAGGTCAGGTCGCGGATCGGGTCGTAGCGCGTTTCCTGAATATAGGGTTGGCGGAAAATGCCCACGGGCGCCATGGTGAGGCGGTAGCCATCGGGTTTCGCGTTCATCATGTCGAGTACACCCATGGCACCGGCTGCACCGGGTTTGTTCTCGATGATGACGGTCTGCTTCAGGTAGCGGGACATGCTTTCAGCCAGGGCGCGCCCCACGACGTCAGTGGTGCCGCCAGGGGAGTAGGGCACGATGATGCTGATGGGTTGGCTGGGGTAGTCTGATTGCGCTGCAGCGAAAGTGGGGGCGATGACGGCAGCTACGCCGACTGCCATTGCAAGCTTGTTAAAAGTGGTTTTCATGGGTGTCTCCTTACTCGGTTAAAGAGTTCTGAATTTATGGATTCTATTTCCAATTATGTATTAAATCAATGAAGGGTTCGGTGGTATTATAAGATTTAGTTCCGTTAAACAGTACATAAAACTGCATTGCAGAACTAACTCGATCTAAAAATTTGCGAGCACCAACCCGTAGCCATGATAAATCCCAACCTGCTAATTAATCGTGACGACCTGGACTTCCTGCTAGAAGACGTGGTGGGCAGCGCCAGCCTTCTTGAGCGCGAGCGTTATGCCGACCACAGCCGCGAGACATTCACAGCCGCGATTGACACGGCCTATAAACTTGCGACCCAGTTCTTCGCCCCACATAACCGGAAATCCGACGAGAACGAGCCGACATTCGATGGCGAGAAAGTTACAACGCTGCCTGAAATCAAGGAGGCGGTAAAGGCTTTCGCACAAGCAGGGTTTCTGTCTGCCACGCATGACTACGACCTGGGCGGTATGCAGCTCCCTATTACGATTTCACAAGCCTGTCTGGCGTTGTTTCGTGCAGCCAATGTGGGAACTTCCGCTTACTGCTTCCTCACCGCAGCCAATGCCAATCTGATACGCGCTTTTGGTAGTGAAGACCAAAAGCGTCGTTTCTTACCTGCTTTGCTGGAAGGCCGCTGGCTTGGCACCATGGCCCTGACTGAACCCAATGCGGGTTCATCAGTACCTGACTTGCGCACTACGGCTACGCCTTTGCCAGATGGCCGCTACGCGATTAAAGGTCAGAAGATTTTCATTTCGGGCGGTGATCACGACTTGGGTGAGAACATCGTTCATTTAGTGCTGGCCAGGCTGCCGGACGCGCCTCCCGGAGCCAAGGGGTTGTCGCTTTTTATTGTGCCCAAGTATCGAGTGGACGATGAAGGCCGGGCAGGGGAACGCAACGATGTCGCCCTTGCAGGGCTCATTCATAAAATGGGTTACCGCGGCACGACGTCCACCATGTTGAGTTTTGGGGAAAATGACGCCTGCATCGGGGAATGTATCGGCGAGCCGGGCCAGGGCCTGCGCTATATGTTCCACATGATGAATGAGGCCCGTATCGGCGTAGGCATGGGAGGCACCATGCTGGGCTACACCGGCTATCGTCATGCCCTGGCTTATGCGCAGGAACGGGTGCAAGGGCGTTTGCCCGGGCGTAACGATCCAGCCACCCCGCCGGTTGCCATTATCGAGCATGCCGATGTCCGTCGCATGCTGCTTACCCAGAAAGCGTATGTGGAAGGCGCGTTGTCGCTGTGCCTGTACGCGGCTCGCCTGGCGGATGACGAAAAAACGCACCCGGATGCACAGGAGCGCGAAACGGCTGCCCTGGTTCTGGCTGTGCTGATTCCTATCGTGAAATCCTGGCCTGCGCGCTATTGTCTGGCAGCCAACGATTTGGCCATCCAGGTGCATGGCGGTTACGGCTATACGCGAGAGTATCCGGTTGAACAGTTCTACCGCGATAACCGCCTGAACCCGCTGCATGAAGGGACTCACGGCATCCAGTCGCTGGACTTGCTGAATCGCAAAGCGGGGATGAAGGACGGCAGGGCGCTGGAACTGCTCCATCAGCGCGTGCGCGACACCGTGGAACAAGCGCGCGCCACACAGGATACAAACCTGACGGAGCGTGCTGACACCCTGGATGCCGCTTGGCAGCAATTGCGTGAAACGACAACGGTACTGTTGCAGGCCTCGGCTGACGACATCATGGAAGGCAGCGCCAATTCCGCCTACTACCTGGATCTCTTCGGGCATCACGTACTGGCTTGGCTGTGGCTGCAGCAGGCTGTTGCGGCTCAGAAACTGCTACCCCAGAAGCCGCACTTGGCAGACTTCTACCAGGGCAAACTGGCAGCGTGTGATTGGTTCTTCCATACGGAACTGGCACTTATGGAGCCCGTTCACGCTTTGCTGCGCAACACCAAGAGCCATGCGCTGAATACGCCGGCAACGTGGCTATAAGGTAAAACGATTGGCCAAGGGCGGTTCAGCCCTTGGTATCCATGGTTTTGCTGGCGGCTTGTTCGGCTACCCGGGCCAATGTGCGTGATTCTTTCAGAACGCTGTTGACATAGCCACGTGCATTGCCCGAGTATTTTCGCAAGGCGTTGTCAATATTGCCGCCCGCTTTCTCCAGGTATTCTTCCAGCACGTCCGCACCGACGCGGATATTCACCGCCGGGTCAAACAGCGACTCGGAAGGCCGCAATTTATCGCGGTGCCAGCGTGGCACCACCTGCATCAGCCCTTGTGCGCCGTAACGGCTTTGTACCTTGGGGCGGAATTCACTTTCTTTCTGAATGATGGCGATCAGCAGTTCCGGGTTCAACTGTTCCCGTTTGGCCGCTTCTTCCCATGCCAGATCCACATACTTGCGTATGGTGGACTCATGTATCTTGAGCTTACCCGCGACATAACGGGCTTGTGCCTGTTTCTTGAGTTCGGCGTCGCTGTGGTTGGGGTTTGAAGAGGATGTCAGGCGTTCAACGCGCAGATCTTCCACACCGTGTAGTTTCAGGCGAATGGGTGTAGAAGGTTTGGAATCCTGAAGCAGGGCCAGATTGGCGACCGTAGCCGATTCTGCGGGCTGCTTGGCCGTTGCCATCGCTGGTAAAACCAGACTTCCAGCCAAAAAGAGGGCCAGTACGGCATGTAGCGCACAGCGATTGGGTTGGGCGGAAACTTGCGAACGATGAGTGGAAAAAAAGAAAGGTTGTGAAAATTTCATCAGGTCAAGGCGCCCCTGCTAGCGTGTTTCAACACAGCCTGCAAGAGTCTTGGAGTATGAAGCTAAGGCTTGATGATAACATTTTGACCCCCCGCATCGACGCAAACCGGCCTTCTGGTTGGCGTCAAACAATGCAAATCACCGATGCAGCGCCACGCGAATCTAGCGTTTGCCTTCTAACCCCCAGGCGCTGGATACCAAAGCTTTAAGCCCGCGTTCGGCGAATTTTGGTTCTTTTTCCAGAATGTCCATACTGTCCAGCAGGCGTATGTGTGCATGGGTATTGAACAGCGTGTGGATTTCACTTGCCGGGACAGAAAATGGGGGGCCGTCCATGGCGGATTGGTCGTACTCCAGTGTCAGCACCATGCCGCGGTAGTTGTGCGCAAGGTTGGCGTAGAGGTGCTGGGCATAGTCGGCGCGCATGGCCGGGGGGAGGGCGACCAGAGCACCACGATCAAACACGCCGGAACACGTGGCCAGCGTGGCTTTGTCGAGTTGGAAAACATCGCCGCAGATGATTTCTATCTGCCCCGCGACGTAATGCCGCCCCAATGCGGAATCGTGCTCGACGGGCTCCAGCGCTTGTTCCTGAAAGAACTGTTGGACGGCAATGGATGAAAGTTCTACGCCGAGTACTTTATAGCCTTGTGCGGCTAGCCAAACCATGTCCAGAGATTTTCCGCATAAAGGCACAAACACCCTTGCGCCTGCACCCAGCCCCAGGGCGGGCCAGTGCTTGGTCAGCAAAGGGGTGACGCGGTTCATATGAAAGCCGGTAGCGCCTTCCTGCCACCGCTTGAGCCAGAATTCAGCATCCATCGTATCTTCTTAAAACCCGTGTCGTTTGGCGTTCAGGCGCCGCTCCAGACGGCCGATGTAGCTCTGGATCAGATTGGAGTCAGCATTGGAAATGTTTTCGAACTTGCAACCCAATTCGATGAGCTCTTTTTTGTTGGGTAGCGCTTGAGTATGAACCCGCAGCACGACGAGATCGACCGTTACCTCGCCGGTTTCCGGCAGAACCAGCCTGACATCCCTGAAGGTAATGCCCGCTTGGTGGGGGAGCTTGGCTTCGGTGTCCAGTTCCAGCAGGGCGAGCCCGCCGACGCTGAGGTCTTTCAGCCTGGCTTCAACGCGTCGCGGAGGTTTCCCGAGTTCGATTATGGGAATAATACAGGACACAGGTTCGCCCAATGGGATCTCTACGCGGTAGAACTCGCGGCGCTGTACGCGCCTGAGGGAGGGCGGGTACGGCACTGAAAATGCAGGCTGCCCATCGTAATCGATGAGCTCCAGGTCCCCGCCCGAGAAGTGAATGTTGACTTGATCAAGCTGGGTGTCGAAAACGATGGCGTCGGCCTGGGCGAATCGGCTGTTCAGCGCGGTATCGGACGAGCAATCAACGATGAACCGCTGTGCGTTGTCATCCAGCTCCAGAACAGTAGTCATGATGGACTGTTCTGTATTGCCCCGCACATACATGCGCACCAGTGCGGCATGTCGCTGGAGCGAGCGCAAGATGGAACGGATTTCGAGTTCTGACGTTAAAAGAAAAGGGTCGTCATCCCGATCGGAAAGGCTCTGCATTGATGCGGCTGTGTAACGATGTATTAAAAGATAGCGCCAAGGATAGAGCATGCGCAGCACATCGTCCACTTCAGGAGCCGGTTTATGCGCTCGCCTGTCGCTATACCGATTGTGGCTCCTCTGGCCACATAACTGGGCCAGAGGGGGCATTCCCGGTTGCAGCTTACAGGTGAAATCAGCGGCTCGCTTCCAGGGCTTGCTTAAGGTCGTCGAGGATATCGTCGATGTGTTCAATGCCCACTGACAAGCGCACCATATCTTCGGTCACGCCGGCGGCCGCCAATTCTTCCGCATTCAACTGGCGGTGTGTGGTCGTGGCCGGGTGGCTGGCAAGCGTCTTGGCGTCGCCAATGTTCACGAGCCTTAGAACCAGCTGCAGTGCATCGATGAAGCGGGCGCCGGCTTCACGCCCGCCCTTGATGCCGAAGGACAGAATGCTGGCGGGCTTGCCGCCGAAGTACTTCTGCGCCAGAGCATGCTCAGGGTGAGACGGCAGACCGGCGTATTGCACCCAGGAAACTTGGTCGTGCGAAGCCAGGAATTCCGCTACTTTCTGTGCGTTTTCGGTATGGCGCTCCATACGCAGAGGCAGGGTTTCAATGCCTTGCAGAACCAGGAATGCATTAAACGGTGATAGTGCAGCCCCAGTGTTGCGTAGCGGGACGACCCGGCAGCGCCCGATAAACGCGGCGGGGCCGAAGGCTTCTGTGTACACGACGCCATGGTAGGAGGGGTCAGGCTCGTTCAGCATGGGGAAGCGCTCTTTGTGCTCGGCCCACGGGAATTTTCCAGAATCCACAATCGCACCGGCAATGGTGGTTCCATGGCCGCCCATGTATTTAGTGAGGGCATGAACCACGATGTCGGCCCCGTGTTCGAAGGGGCGGCACAGGGCCGGTGAAGCCACGGTGTTGTCTACGATGAGCGGCACGCCATGGCGGTGGGCGGCTTCAGCCAACGCCGCGATATCTATGATGTTGCCGGAAGGGTTGCCGATGGTTTCGCAGAAAATGGCGCGCGTGTTGTCATCAATCAAGGCCTCAAGCGCCGCGATATCATCGTGAGGAGCGAACTTGACGGTAATGCCCTGGCGGGGGAATGTGTGGGCAAACAGGTTGTATGTGCCGCCATAGAGTTTGCTGACCGACACAATGTTGTCACCCGCCTGCGCAATCGCCTGAATAGCGTAGGTGATGGCGGCCATGCCGGATGCGACTGCCAGAGCACCGACACCCCCTTCCAGTGCCGCAACACGTTCTTCCAACACCGCGTTTGTTGGGTTCATAATGCGGGTGTAAATATTGCCCGGCACCTTGAGATCGAACAAATCAGCACCATGTTGTGTACTGTCAAAAGCGTATGAGGTGGTTTGGTAGATAGGCACAGCCACCGATTTGGTGGTGGGGTCTGGCTGATAACCGGCATGAATGGCGAGTGTTTCGAATTTCATTGTTGTCCTTCCACGATGTAAATAGCCTTAAAGAGTACACGCATCGAACGGCGCGTAAGCTAGCCTGTTTCGATGTTTATTTGCTTTGTTTATTATTTTAAGTAATAAGTTTGCCTGCGTAAGCGGCTTTTGGGGTGAGCCCGACCGCTATTTCGCCATGCATTACGCTAGGGGAGCGGTGCGTAAGGTAGTATTCTGAGTTGTTGTCGGCGTGCAGGCGCATTGGGGCTTTCCCCAGTTTTTGAGGCGTGAATGAAAGTCTGGTTGAAGCGGGTACTAATCAGTCTGGTTGTAGTGGTTCTTGTCGCATTGGTCGGGGTTGCGATTTTTCTTCTGACCTTTGATCCCAATGCTTACAAGAGCAAGCTGCAAGAGATTGTTTACGCAAGATACGAACGAACCTTGACCATCAATGGCGATATTGAATTGTCATTGTTCCCGCGTATCGGCTTGTCGGTGCAAGACGTTTCCCTATCCGATCGCGGCAGCAGCGATCTATTCGCTTCTGTCGATAGTACAACGCTGGCGGTGGCCATTTGGCCGCTCATGTTCAACCGGCTAGTGGTGGATCACGTTGCCATCAGTGGTTTTAACGCCTGGGTGGTGCGCAATGAGGAAGGCGAGTTCAACTTCGATGACCTGCTCAGCCGCAGGCAGACGGCGCGTTTGCCCGCTCCCGATTTAGCCTCGCCATTGAGCGCATTCACTGAGGCCATCGGCGTAGCGCAGGCAGCCACCGTAACAGAGGCCGCCGACGCGCAGGCAACAGGGCAAGAGAACCACACGGCCCGGGCCCAGCCCTCGCCTGACGATGCCGACTTGCAGATCGACATCGCTGGGCTCAGCCTGCGTAACGGCCAGATTCATCTGCACGACAAACAGCGCAACTATGTGGGGCGTCTGACCGGCCTGGAACTCAATACTGGCCGGGTAACGGCCGACCAACCTTTCGATCTCGCTTTTCGTGGCCAACTGCTGGGCGACTTCCCGACGGCTGATGCGCAGTTCGAAGGTCAGGCGTTGGTGAGCTTTAACACCGATCAGAAAAACTATTCCGCGCAACGGGTCAACGTGCAGCTCAATGGCCAGTTGGCCGAATTGCAAGTGCGTTCCCTGGGCTTGCGCGGTAACCTGGCGTATAGCGCCTATTCGCAGATGTTCAGCGCCAATGGCCTGGCTTTTTCACTGCAGGGCGATCTCGAAGGCGAGAGACCCATCAAGAATTTCGAAGCGTCACTCACCGTACCTCGCCTCAAACTCGATCGTAGTCAGGCCGAGCTGCATGTGGAAAAACTCAGCTTGCAGGCCAAAGGCGAGCAGCCTGATCAGCGCTTTGAGTTGGGCCTTGATGCACCCAGCTTGGCGATTTCTCCAGAAGTTGCCCGTGGCGAGCCGCTGACAGCCACCATGCAGTTGCATGGCAAGGAAGACCGCATGGCTATGGTGCTGGGCATGAGCGGCTTGGCCGGCAACGCCAGCCAACTCACCTTCAAAGAACTCAAGCTTGATGGTCGCATGCAGCAAGGCGAGCAGTTGGTGCAACTGAACATGACTTCCCCTGCCGCCTGGAATGTTTTTGAAGAACGGGGCAATCTGTCGGCCATGCGGGGCGATGTACGCATCGAGCATCCTGCGTTGCCCGCCGGTGTTTTCGAGTTCCCCTTCATTGGCAGTGTGGCGGCCGACCTGCAAAAAGATCACATCAGAAGCGAACTCGATGCGGTGTTGAGCGGCAGCAAGCTGGACTTTCGTGCCGATGTGACACGCCTGGAGCGCCCCAAGATCGACTTTTCCTTGCAGGCCGATCAGCTTGACTTCAATACCTTGTTCCCTGCTGCCGCCAAGGTCGCGCAGCCGGGTTCGCCTGCGGCCCAGGCTCAGCAGGAAAAACAGGAAAAGCCGGCGCAGCAGGAAAAACCCGCTGAGAAAACGCCCGCACCTGCCGCACGGGCCGTGGATCTGTCATTCCTGCGCGATATCGATCTGACCGGCAAGGTTGATGTTGGCCAGCTCAAGGTGCAGCAGGTTGAGGCAACCGCCTTCCACGCCGAGCTCAAGGCGGTGAATGGCAAGTTGGACATTAACGGCGTACGCACCGAGCTTTACGATGGCAAGTTGACGGGCGCGCTGAGTGCTACGGCCGATAACGATATCGGAATGGAACTGAATGTAGCCGGTGTGGATGTTGAGCCGCTGCTGTTTGCCTTGACCGGCGAACGGCGTATTGCCGGCAAGGGTTCGCTGCGTGCCAAGCTCAACAGCAATGGGCTGACTATGCCTGCGCTGCTTGCCGCGCTCAGCGGAACGGCGCAACTGCAGATTCGTGACGGTGCTGTGCGCGGCATCAATGCAGAACAGACTTTGCGTCAGGTGGAAGAACTGGTACGCAATGTCACTAAAGGGGGAACAGACATCGCGGCCATGCGTTTTGATCCCGGAACGGAAACCCGTTTTTCCAAGCTGGACGCAGATTTACGCTTCACCAAAGGGCAAGGGCAGGTCAACAAACTGGATCTTGTTTCGCCGGTGGTGAGGGTGTCGCAGGGGAAGCCCGCTTCCGTTGATCTGGTGAACCGGCAGATGGATGTCGTAGTGAATCTACGCGTCAACAACGGTGCACGCGATCTGCGGGCCCTGCGGGGCGTGAACGTGCCCATGCGAGTGACGGGGGCGTTCGACAATCTTTCCTATCAAGTGCAATGGCAGGACATCGCCGGCGCGGCGGTGCGTGGTGCGGTAAAGAGCGGTTTGCTGGAACTCTTGGGTAGCCAATTAGAAAGCTCCACCCAGGCGCCGGCCAGCCCCGACTCTGCAACGCCTTCAGCGCCCGCGCCCGCTCCGGCTAAAGACCCGGTGCGTTCTATTGGTGATGCTTTAAAAGGTCTGTTGAGGCAATGAAATGGCGAATGAGATGAGTCAAACGCAAGCGGTAAGTTATCCCCTGGTGGGGGCGCAACCTGTGGAAGACGCGGCAGCGCAGGCCTACCATGGCCGCTGGCATGTGTTGGATGCGTCGGGCCGGCTGTTGCCTGAAGGCGGGCCTGAATTGGCCAATGTTTCGGTTACATTGCGCTTCGGCTACCTAGTACTACAGGCGCCCGGCATGCTGCGTCTGGATATTCCGTTGGGTGTTATCGAAGATGACCCATCGGCGCTACGCATGGTGCGGGCAGACGGCAAAGAGATTCGCGTTGCGGATGAAGGTGCTTGGGCGGCGGAATGGTTCAGCCAAGTCTTAGGGCAGCCTGTGCGTTTGGTGAAAATCTGCGAGCCTGTGGTCGGCTAAGCAAGCCTGTACTGTCTTGGGGGCGGCATTTAGGAGACGGCCAGGCGACGGAATTTCTCCAGTAGCTCGTCTTTATCTTCTGTGTGTTCTGGGTCGACTTCAATACACTCCACCGGGCAGAATACCTGGCATTGGGGTTCATCGAAGTGACCGACGCATTCCGTGCAGCGGGATGGGTCAATAATATAGTGCTCCCTTCCCATGGAAATGGCTGTATTGGGGCACTGCGGTTCGCAGACGTCGCAATTGATGCACTCGTCGGTGATGCGCAAAGCCATGATGTTTGGACTCTCTGAAAAAATTGCCTGCCAAGGGGTGGCGGGCTCTGCATCAGTTTAGCCCAGGCTGTCGCTTGCCGCGCGAATCTCTCGGTGCACGCGGCAACAGGAACAGGTCAACAGCAGAGTCTTCAGCCTTGTTGGGCTTGAATCTGTTCGCGTTTGGCGGTGGCCTTGTTTTGCAGCCAGCGCTCCACGGATGGGAACACAAATTTGCTGACGTCGCCGCCAAGAATGGCAATCTCTCGCACAATGGTGCCGGAAATGAACTGGTATTGGTCGGAAGGCGTCATGAAGAGCGTTTCTACTTCCGGCAGCAGATGGCGGTTCATGCCCGCCATCTGGAATTCATACTCAAAGTCGGAAACGGCTCGCAGCCCCCTGACAATTACCCGGCCATCTTGTTCACGGACAAAATCCTTAAGCAGGCCGCCAAAGCTTTTTACTTTGACATTGGGGTAGTGGCTCAGCACTTCGCTGGCGATTTCAACGCGCTCTTCCACGCTGAAAAAAGGGCGCTTGTTAGGGCTATGGGCAACGCCCACCACCACCTGGTCGAACAGGTTTGCAGCTCGGCGGACCAGGTCTTCATGGCCGCGGGTGAGGGGGTCGAATGTTCCGGGGTAGACGGCGGTAATCATGCGTTCTCGACGGTAGGAATTGCGCCCGGCGCGCGCCGGTCTGGTATGGGTTTAAAAGGTGAACAGGGTGATTATTGTCGTTTTTTTGCGTTGCAGCAAATTTTACAGGGTCGCCATTTTCGGTAACGAACTTTTCAGATCTTTTGTAACAGTTGAAAATGAACATGCCCCGCTTTTGAACTGCGTAACACCTTGAACGTTTCAGGTGGCTCAATAGGGCTTTCCGACTCAATGTACAGGAGTCCGTCATCCGTGAGAAGTGGGGGCAGCCGGTTCCATAGCACGTTCAGCCAGTCCTTGCCGAAAGGCGGGTCTACCAGAACCAGGTCAAACCGGGCGTCCTCAAGGCGTTCCAGTACCATGGTGGCGTCGCCGGCATGAACGCGTACCTGCAGCGCGCCCAGTTTGTTTCGTAAGGCACGCAAGGCGGCCAGCGCAGCAGGGTTGGATTCCACCATTTGCACATGGGCGGCGCCGCGTGAGGCGGCTTCAAAGCCCAGAGCACCCGTGCCCGCGAACAGGTCAAGCACGCGTTTATCGGAAAAATCGCCGCCCCAGAAATGGTGAACCCAGTTGTACAGGGTTTCACGGACGCGGTCTGGGGTAGGGCGCAGGCCCTCGGCTTCAATGACGGGAATGGGGGTGCGGCGGTAATCACCGCCTACAATACGTATGATGTGCTTCTTCATGCGCCGCTCGTTGCGTCGTCCACAGAATTCGATCGCTTAGTGTAAATCGTATGTTCAGTTTCTTTAGAAGAAAAAAATCCGAGAAACAGCCCTCGGAAGCGCCCGGGCAGCAGCCTGACGAGGCGCGGGTCGAAGAATCGGCTGCGCCGCAGTCCGAGCCCGCGCTGGAACCGGCGCCTGCGGTAGAGCAGGTGCAACAAGACGACGCGCCAGTGGCTGGTACTCCGCCTGCTGATGCCGCCGAGCCTATTGCCGCAGCAACGCTTGAGCCTGAAACGGCTGCACCTGAACAGGTAGAGCCTCAAGCTCCCGTGTCTGCAGCCCCGCAGGCTGAGCAGTCGGAGCCAGAGCCGGTGGCCGATGCTCCTGTTGCCGCGTCGAGCGCCTCAACGGATGTCGTTGAGCCGGTCGGCGTAGTGGGGGAAGCGTCTACCTCTTCGGTAGAGGAGCCTGCTCCAGAACCCGCTGCTGCTGCGCCATCTGAGGCGACAGTTAAGAAGTCGTGGCTGTCGCGTCTGAAACAGGGCTTGTCGCGAACGGGGCAGAGCATAGGCGGTATTTTCGTTGGCGTGAAGGTTGATGAAGACCTTTTCGAAGAACTGGAAACCGCCCTCATCATGGCGGATGCGGGGATGGAGGCCACGGAAAAGCTGCTTACCGCCTTGCGGGCGCGTGTGAAGAAAGAACGGCTGACAGAGGCCCAGGCGGTCAAGGCCGCTTTACAGGAAATTCTGGCCGAGCATCTCGCACCGCTTGAGAAAACCTTTCCCTTGAACTCAGCCAAGCCGCTGGTGGTGATGATTGCAGGCGTAAACGGCGCGGGCAAGACGACTTCCATCGGCAAGCTGGCTCATGCCTTCCAGGGGCAAGGCGCAAGTGTTTTGCTGGCGGCGGCGGATACGTTCCGTGCCGCAGCCCGCGAGCAACTGATGGAGTGGGGGGCTCGCAATAACGTGACGGTAGTCGCCCAAGAAGGCGGCGACCCGGCCGCTGTTGCGTTCGATGCAGTGAATGCAGGCCGGGCGCGCCAGGCGGGCGTGGTCATGGTGGATACCGCCGGGCGCCTGCCTACCCAATTGCATCTGATGGAAGAGCTCAAGAAGATCAAGCGTGTAGTGGGCAAGGCCGATGGCGACGCTCCGCACGAAGTGCTGCTGGTCGTGGACGGCAACACCGGGCAGAATGCTATTTCTCAGGTAAAAGCTTTCGATGCGGCGATTGGGCTGACCGGCCTGATTGTCACCAAGCTGGATGGCACAGCTAAAGGCGGCGCTCTAGCGGCCCTGGCTGCAGGCAGCCAGGGCGTGCGCCCCATCCCGGTGTACTGGATTGGCGTAGGCGAAGGCATGCACGACCTTCAGCCCTTTGTCGCCCGTGAATTTTCCAGCGCTTTACTGGGCGAATAACGCAAACGACTGTAGCCGCCGCTCGTTCGTGGCGGCTTAGTTGTGTTTCGGCTTTCGAGCTTTGATTGGGGCGGGGCTGAAGCGGCCTGCCTTCGACAAACTCTGCAACGCCATATGCGAGGCTTGGGCCTCGTGGTCTTGGGTGGCGGCCAACCAGCCCAGGGCGAACATGGCCGATGAGTGCTTGGCTCCCGCGCCCCGATAGTATTCGGCGGCGACGTATAAGTCGTTCAACTGGCCCAGCGCCTTCTGCGCGGACATTAGCGAATTGCGCAGCGGGGCTAGCCGGCTCGGGTCGAGGACGCCTTGGGAGAACTCCATTCCGTAGCGTAGCCGTTTGATTCGCTTACGCATCATGTGGCGCTCATCCCAATCGGCTTCCAGGAACTCAGGCGCTTTGTTTTTGATATCGCTTAGCCAAGTGTTCAGGCGCTTGCAAAGCTGCGGCGCAGCGTGTTTGTTCAAAGCACGTTCGGTTGGCAGATTGTCACCGTACAGCACCAAGTGCTCCATCAAATCCAGCAAGACTTGCTGATACTCAGGGGCGGCGGTCAGCCCGGCACGAGCAGACAAGGTGTCGGAAATTTCCAATGTCTTCGGCGCTGTATTCGGCGGCATGCCGGCTTGTATCAGGCGCGGCAGGAGTTCGGTTTGTATGACGTCCAGGTCGCGTGCCTGGCCAAATATCTGGAAATGATGCTTGAGGCTTTGCAGCAGGGTTTCGGGGTACTGGGCAGCCTTGCCGAATAATTGCCAGCAGGTGCGTAGGCGACGGATCCCCACGCGTATCTGGTGAACGTATTCGATGCGCTGCTCGTGGCTGGTTTTCATGCCGTCTACACCGGCCAGAAAGCTGCTGTTGCGGATGATTTGGCCGGCGCAGTCGTTGGCGCATTCCAGGTAGGCGGCGCCCAAATTTGCGTCCGTAGCCAGCAAAACTTGGCCGGCCCGCGCAGGGGCTGCAAGTCGTAATACGTGCTCAACCCCCAAAGCAGGTAAGCGAGAGAGTTTGCCGCCTTTGGAAGCCAGCTTCAGGGCGGTTGCCTGCGTGTCACCCTGGCTGCCCATTTCAAGCGATGCCAAGGCGTCGCCGCGTGCCGCCTTGCTGCGCAGCTCAAGGATCAGCTCATGTTTGTGCAACCATTCCCGCGAAAGAGCGAAGAGGTCGGCAGCCGTGCCGGAAACCCCTTCAAGCTCCAGTTCGTGGATAGGCAGCGCGAGGCTACCCGCCAGAATAGCGCCTTCGTCATAGGCGAGTTCCGCCACACCCGACGCCGTGGGGATTTCTTTCTTCAAGCGGGTAACGTGCGTGATGTAGCGGCATATCAGCCGGTTCCCCAGCTCGGCCATCAAGTCTTCGATATGAGTGCCGTCGTAGACGCTCAGATCGAGAACAGGCTCGGGGCGCGGGTGATTCCATTCAATGCGGGAAAGCTCGTCCGGGCCGGGCAGTTTGATGGTTTGGATCCAATCGTCGCCTTCGCGTCGCAGCCGCAATGCAATACCCGCTTGGGCCAGCCGTTGCGTGGCCGTATCGTAGTAGCGGGCGTGCAGATTTATGGAGTCTGCGCCCAGCTTGCGTAGCCTGGCTTTAAGGCCGGCGCGGCGTCGCGGTGGCACATGAAATTTGATTTCGCGTTCCAGCATCTTGGGTATCGTATTCAAGGCGTCATAAACAGTAGCCAGTATAGTTTCAACCTGTGCTTTTACGGTTACAGCGCCGTTTCGCGGTGCTGTAGCTCAAGCCGTAGGGGTATTCCTGGGGGAAGGGGTAAAATGGGCCAACTTTCAAGAAGGCTATGGGCATGAACACTCTATCTGAACTGGATACTGACTCTTCCTTGGGCACCGGCATTTCCCCTGTCACTGAAATCGTGGCCGAGCTGCGCGCCGGGCGCATGGTCATTCTGGTGGATGAGGAAGACCGCGAAAACGAAGGCGATCTCGTCCTGGCTGCCGAGTTCGTTACACCTGAAGATATCAACTTCATGGTGACGCATGCGCGCGGCCTGGTCTGCCTGACCCTGACCGAAGAACGCTGTCGCCAGCTTGACCTGCCGCTTATGGCTAGCCGCAATGGCACGCGTTATGGTACGAACTTCACCATGTCCATTGAGGCGGCTGAAGGCGTGGAAACCGGTATTTCAGCGGCAGACCGCGCCCGCACCATTCGCACGGCCGTTGCTCGTGATGCCAAACCGTCTGATCTCGTCCAACCTGGCCATATTTTCCCCTTGCAAGCGGTGAAGGGTGGGGTGCTAGTGCGGGCCGGCCACACTGAAGCAGGGTGCGACCTGACCGCCATGGCGGGGCTCACGCCTGCCGCGGTGATATGCGAAATACTCAAGCCCGACGGCACCATGGCGCGTTTACCCGATCTCATCGAGTTCGCGCGTGAACACAATCTTAAAGTCGGCACCATTGCCGACCTCATCCAATACCGCAGCGAACACGAATCCATGGTCGAGCGCCTGGCCTCGCGTCGCGTAAAAACGCCATGGGGCGACTTTGAAGCTGTGGCCTATCGCGACCTTTCCTCGGGGGCAGCGCACCTGGCGCTGGTGCATGGCAATATCGAAAGCGACGTCGAAACATTAGTGCGCGTGCACGAACCCACTACGGTGCTTGATGTCCTGTTTGAAGGCGAAGGTCACCACAGTTGGGGCGTGGCAGATGCCGTGCGCACCATTTCAGCCGCCCCGTCTGGTGTTCTCATCTTGTTGAATTGCCAGGGGTCTGCCGAAAATGTCTTCGCCCATTTTGAATCCTGGAATACGCCTGTCGAAGTGACAGAGCCCATTCCCGATCGCGAACGCCGTTACGGTCTTAAAACTTATGGTATTGGCGCTCAGATCATGCGTGATCTGGGGGTCGGCAAGGCGCGTTTGTTGGCACGTCCGCGCAAGATGCCCAGCATGGCAGGCTTTGCGCTTACCATTACGGGTTACATTAGCGAACCTTCTCAAAACTCCTGAACAGGAAGCCGGTTATGAATCCCTACACTCTCTCGCCCGACTTGAATGGCGAAGGCCTGCACATTGGCATCGTGCGCGCCCGCTTTAACGAGGAAATCGGTCAGACCGAACTCGCTGCATGCCTGGCTGAACTGGCCGAACTTGGCGTGGATGAACGTGATGTCATGGTGGTGACAGTCCCGGGAGCTCTGGAAATGGGCGTTGCCCTGGCACAAATGGCCGAAACCTTCGAGTTCGACGCCCTGATTGCCTTGGGTGCCGTCATTCGCGGTGAAACCTATCACTTTGAAATTGTCAGCAACGAAAGCGCTGCGGCTATCAGCCGTGTGGCGCTGGAAACCGGTATCCCGGTTGCCAATGGCATTCTGACCACCGAAACCGAAGAGCAGGCCGAGGTACGCGCCGAAGAAAAGGGCCGCGATTGCGCCCGCGCGGCTGTTGAAATGGCCAATCTGGTTGTCGCGTTGGAACCCGAGTCTGACGATGACGACGATTACGACGAGGAAGACGATCTTGACGATGAGTAAGTCCCGGGGCGCCGCTGGCGGCGCTTCGCGCAGCAATGCTCGCAGCGCGCGCCGTCGCGCGCGCGAGTTTGCTTTGCAAGGCGTGTACGCCTGGCTGTTGCGCGGCGATGAAGGCCTGCAAGATGCAGGCGATATCGACGCGCATATTCGCGACAGCGAAGATTTCAGCGATGCGGATGCTGAATGGTACAAAACCCTTTTGCATGGGGTATTGCGCGATGCACCCTCACTGCGCGAAGGGTTTATGCCACATGTTGATCGCCCGCTGGCGGAATTGTCGCCCGTCGAGCATGGCATTTTGCTGATCGGCAGCTACGAGCTGCAGAACCATATCGAAGTGCCATATAAAGTGGTGATCAACGAAGCCGTGGAACTGGCCAAGTCCTTTGGCGGCACCGACGGCTTTAAGTTCGTTAATGGTGTGCTGGATAAACTGGCAGTCGATCTGCGGCCTCTTGAGGTTCAGGCGGCCAACCGCCGCTGAAGCGCGGAGCCGGCTGTGGGCGGTGAATTCACTCTGATCGGCCGATATTTCGATTGGCCGGCGCCGCCCGGCATTCTCGGAGTGGGCGACGACTGCGCCTTGTTGCCGGTTTCACCGGGCTGCCGGCTGGCGGTCACAACCGACCTTCTGGTAGAAGGCCGTCACTTCTTCCCCAATACCGACCCCGAAGCACTGGGCCACAAGGCGCTAGCCGTCAATGTGTCCGACCTTGCTGCCATGGGCGCGCGGCCGATGGGCTGCGTGTTGGGGTTATCGTTGCCCCGTGTCGATGAAACTTGGCTGGAAAAATTCTCGCGTGGTTTTAAGGCTTTGTCGGGTGAAGTCGGCTGCCCTCTTGTTGGCGGCGATACCACCCGCAGCGTGGATGGCATCGTCATCAGCGTGACAGCCATGGGTGAAGTGCCCGAAGCCACCGCGCTGAAGCGGTCGGCCGCTCAGGCAGGCGACGATATCTGGGTGACTGGCAGCCTGGGCGCAGCGCATGTTGCGCTCGAACTGCTCCAGGGTCAGCATCCGCAACACATTAATTTGCTAGAAACATTGCGCCCCTGGTTGGAGCGCCCGCAGCCCCCCGTGGCTTTCGGTTCTGAATTGCCAGGCCTTGCTAACGCAGCCATTGATATTTCCGATGGCTTATTGCAGGATTTGGGGCACATTCTCAAGGCCAGCGGCTGTGGCGCCGACCTCGATTATTCTCTTCTGCCTGTGCATCCCGTCCTAAAGACGCTGAACGACGCCATCGTGCAGCGTGCCGTACTGAACGGGGGAGATGTTTACCAACTTTGTTTTACAGCACGTCCCGCGGTGCGCACCGATATTGTGGCGCTGGCCGCGAGGCACGGTATAGAAGCTCGCGTGGTTGGCCAAGTTGGCCCGGGTCAGGGCATTCATGTTTCAGCTTCGCCCCTTCCCCTGGGCAAAGACGGTTATGCCGGCTTCGATCATTTTGGCTGATATGCGCGACTTCAAAAAAACTCCCGATTATTCTCCTTCTGCCAACCCACCGCCCAGTTGGGTGTTTCATAACCTTTGGCGCATCATTGCATTTGGCTTTGGCAGTGGTTTATTGCGGCCGGCGCCCGGCACATGGGGAACCCTGTTTGCCTGGCTGTTATGGGTGGTGTTTCTGCAAGGGCGGCCGGATACGGTGATTCTCGCCGTGCTGGTTATTGCTTTTGGCATTGGGTGTGTGGCCTGTGAACGAACAGGCCGGGCACTGGGCGTTTCCGATCACGGGGGCATGGTCTGGGATGAAGTTGTCGCTTTCTGGCTGGTGTTGTGGCTGACGCCCGATATGCTGGCGGCTCAAGCAGTGGCATTTGTGTTGTTCAGGGTTTTTGATATCGCTAAACCGCAGCCCGTGCGCTACTTTGATGCGCGTGTGCGTGGCGGCTTCGGTGTCATGCTGGACGACGTTTTTGCGGCAGCATACAGTTTGCTGGTGATGGCTGTTCTGGTCGCTCTAGGAGCCTTTTCATGAATGAAGAAATTGCCCAATTGTCGCGTGCCTTGGGGGAACATCTGGCCAGCAAAGGTTGGATGTTCTCATGTGCGGAATCATGTACAGGCGGCTTGCTTGCGGCAGCCATGACAGACATTCCCGGTTCCAGCCAATGGTTTGATCGGGGCATTGTTTCATACAGCAATGCCGCCAAGGAGGACTTGCTGGATGTCCACGCGGATACGCTCGAACGCTTCGGTGCGGTCAGTGAAGAAACTGCCATGGAAATGGCCGCCGGCGTTCTCGCTAATGCGCCGCTTAGCCATATGGCCATTTCTACAACTGGGATTGCCGGCCCAGATGGCGCAACACCAGGAAAGCCGGTCGGCATGGTGTGTTTCGGCTTTGCGACGCGTGCCGGGCAGGGCGTAGTGACCCGCGCTGAAACCCGGGTATTCCAAGGTGATCGTCAGGCTGTGCGCACTGCTGCTGTGAAATTCGCATTATCCACGGCACTGGGTTTCACCCCGTCAAGCTAGTGTGCTGTGTGGGTTAAGGCATATTCATCTACGGTCATCATCAGTTAAAAGTCTTAGTTATGCGGTTGCCTGGAATAGACCTGCTTTCTCTTGGGGTTTTTGTTGAGATAGTTGATAGTGGTAATTTGAGCCAGGCGGCTCGATCGCTGAACATGTCGCGCGCCACAGTCAGTTATCGGTTGGCTCAACTTGAAAAGTCCCTGGGCGCTGAGTTGCTAAGACGTACGCCGCAAGGCAATGAACTGACCGACGTCGGGGAACGCGTATATCAGCATGCTTGTGCAATTCTTGATGAGTCGGCAAAGCTGTGTGAAGCCGCCAGCCAAGATAGCGGCAGCTTGGCTGGTAGGGTGACGCTGAGTTTGCCCACCGGCTACGGTCATCGCTTGGTGGGTGAGTGGTTGATCGAATTTAAAAAACAGCATCCCGCCGTGGTGCTGGAGGTCCGGTTCGAAAATTTCATTGATAATCTGATACGCGATGGCGTAGATATTGCGGTCAGTGTCTTGTCGACGCCGCCCCCCATGTTGGTGGGGCGCGATCTCGGGCTGCTGCGTTATGTTGTCTGCGCATCCAGAGAATGGGCTGAGAAGCACACCATGCCCTACACTCTGGATGAGCTTGCACAAGTGCCTGTCATCACATCGGGCGGCATTACGGGTACGCCTCTTGTCGTGGCTACGCGTGGCGATCAAGAAAATGAAATTCTCTTGCATCCCACTTTGTGGTCACGTAGTTTTCCTTATCTGCGGGATTGCATTGTCGGTGGGGTTGGTGTGGGCATTGTTCCTGATTACATCGTCGAGGAAGACGTTCGTGCAGGCACTGTCGTTACCAGCATGGACGACTACCTGCTGACGGTAGACCGGGCCCATATGTATCTGCTGTATTCGCCCAGCCGCTATCAGTCTCGGGCGGTGCGGGGTTTGATTGATTTTCTATTCGACAAAAGAGGTCTGCCCAGGCCCATACGTGGCTCTGATCAACAGCCTAGGCGTGAACCTTATCCTTAATAGTGTGAACATGCGGGGCAAATTTAATTACGCCACCACAGCGGCTCAGTATGTTGGCGGACAGGCTTTGGTCCATGTGGCCGGAACTCTTCACTGCAAGTAAAGAGCTTGCTGTCATGTCAAAAAAATTCGAACTTGATGTCAGGCGCAGAAGGAATGGCTGAAGGCGGTTTTGTCCCTAGAATGAAAAGTACCGACAAAATAATGCTGACCCTGACATCAGAAACAAGGAGACAGAATGGCTCGTTTCAGTTCGAATATATTCCGTATTTCCAGCCTGTTGGCTGCGAGCGTTTTTGCATTTGCTCACAATTCTCAAGCAGCTGAATGGCCGTCTCAGCCCATCCGGCTGGTTGTGCCGTTTCCGGCTGGTGGCCCTACGGATTCCGCCGCTCGGGTGTATGCCGATGAGTTGGGGAAACGTCTGGGAAGCGTTATTGTGGTGGAGAATAAACCAGGAGCGTCCGGAGCTGTCGCTGCCGGACAATTCCTGAATGCAGTGCCAGACGGTCACACGCTCATGATGATTGTGACCCCCACGATTTTGGCGCCCCATTTCTTCGAGACCATCAACTTTGACCCGGCCAACGACTTTGCGCCCGTTACGAAGATCTACGACCTGCCGAATGTCATAGCGGTGAACCCCAATGAGTTACCGGAAGTAAAGACATTGCAGGAACTGTTTGATACCTCCAGCAAGGCTGATCCTGCTCTGATGTATACAAGCTCCGGTACCGGAAGTTCGGGTCATTTGAGTATGGAGCTGATGAAATCCCGAAAGCTCACCAATATGGAGCATGTGGCATATAAGGGCAGTGCACCCGCCATGCGGGATACCGTGGGTGGGGTAGTGCCGGTGATTTACGCCGACATGGTCACTGCGTTGCCACAGATCAAAGCAGGCCGCATCAATGCGGTAGCCGTGGGAACGCCCGAGCGCGTGAAGGTGCTGCCCGATGTGCCCACAATGGCAGAACAGGGGTTTGGTGGCTATGAGGCTTCGTCATGGGGGGGGGTGCTTGCTCCCAAAGGTACGCCGCAAGATATCATTGACCGGTTGAGCGAGGAATCTCGTGAGATTCTGGCCAGCGAAGAGCTGGCCGCACGCTTTGACCAGATCGGCATCCTGCCCGCCTTCCTGACGCCTGAGAAAACGCATGAATTGCTTGAGTCGGATTTCTCACGTTGGGGCGAAGTGATTCGAGATAACGATATGGGCGGTAAATAAACGGCGCTTGAATTGTCGAAAAACCTATGAGGAAAATCATGAGAACACGCATTACCGAACTGCTTGGCATACGCTACCCCATTATTCAAGGGGGCATGCAGTGGGTGGGGCGCAGCCAGTTGGTGGCTGCTGTGTCCAATGCCGGGGGGCTGGGTGTGCTGACCGCACTGACCCAACCCACGCCTGAAAGCTTGTATCAGGAAATTGGCCGCACGCTGGAACTGACGGATGCGCCCATTGCTGTGAACCTGACTTTCCTCCCTACACAGACGCCGCCGCCTTACGATGAGTATATCGACGCCATCATCGGGCAAGGCATCAAAATCGTGGAAACTGCAGGCAACAACCCGGTGAAATACCTGGGTCGCCTGAAAGAAGCCGGCATCAAGGTCGTGCACAAATGCACGTCTGTGCGTCATGCGCTGTCGGCGCAGCGCGCGGGTGTAGATGTCATCTCCATCGACGGTTTTGAGTGCGCTGGCCACCCTGGCGAAGACGATGTGCCTGGGCTGGTGCTCATTCCTATGGCAGTGCGCGCATTGAGCGTGCCCGTTGTCGCATCGGGCGGTATCGCTACGGGTGCAGGGATGGCGGCCGCGATGGCGCTGGGTGCAGAAGGCGTCAATATGGGCACCCGTTTCCTTGCCACAATGGAAGCCCCCATCCATGAAGACATCAAGCAGGCTTTGCTGCGCGCGGGCGAAACTGATACGCAACTGGTGATGCGCAGCCTACGCAACACGGTACGTGCCTTGCGTAACCCCGTCACCGAGGAGGTTGTCGCGCTTGAGCAGCAGGACGGCGGTTGTCAGTTCGAAGATTTACGCCATTTGGTGACGGGCGTGCGAGGCAAGGCTGCTTTGGAATCCGGCCGTTTTGATGATGCCGTGATTGCAGCGGGGCAATGCGTGGGGCTGATAGACGACATTCCCACGTGCCAGGAACTCATTGAGCGTATGGTGCAAGAGTGCCGTGAAGCGTTCGAGCGTGGCCGTAGCCTGTTCCCTGAAGCAGAGGCAGTCGAAGCCGTTTAATGTAGATCGTGCGCAGCGCCTCGCTGTTAAGGTCGGCCTTGGTGAGGTCTGCGCTGTTGCTGAGATTCTAATGTTCCGTCCCGTTCGTCCCGTTCGCACACTTGCTGATGTGGAAGCTATCGAGCAGACCCCTTTATCTGCCCTGATACAAGCCCGTTCCACTTATGAATTATTCCAGGCGTCCGCCCGTGAAAATGGTGAAGGTGTAGCCCTGACATTTCTACCCGATGCGCGTGGCGAGCTTCCTGTTGAACGGTATACCTATGCGGCATTGCTAGCCAGAATCAATCAGATCGCCAATACGTTACATGGGTTGGGAGTGGGACCGCGAGATGCTATCGGCATCTTGCTGCCAGGCTGTGCAGAATATCATTTTGCTTTGTGGGGTGGCGAGGCTGCAGGTATTGTGCAACCGCTGAACCCATTGTTGACGGTGGAAAAACTGTCTTCCTTGATCAAAGCAACGGGTGCGAAAGTACTCATTGCCTGGGCGGATGATGATGATGCGGGAATCTGGAGAAAACTTGCTCGATTGGACGCTGATATTCGTCATATTCTGTATGTGAGCCATGAGGGACGCACTCCTGATACATCAGACATCGCTGCACAGGTAAGCAGTTTGAATAAACTGGCCGATCAACAACCTGGGGATAGACTGCTTTCGGGGCGTCAGATACAACCTCAAGATGTGGCGGCCTACTTCCACACTGGCGGCACCACAGGCTCGCCCAAGCTGGCCGTGCATACCCATGCGGGGCAAGTCTATACAGCATGGGCGAGTGTGCAAATGCAGGGACTGAGCCCAACTGATTGTGCCATCAATGGCTATCCTTTGTTTCATGTGGCGGGTGTGCTGCCCGGCGCTTTGGCGTGCTTTTCGGCGGGGGCCGAGGTCGTCATTCCCACCGCAGGGCTGTTTCGCAACAAAGATGTCATCAATCATTTCTGGCGACTGGTAGAGACATGGCGCCCGACTGTCATGTCAGCCGTGCCCACTGTTCTGGCCGCATTGCTTGAGGTGGATCCGGCGGGTGCCGATACATCGTCTATTCGCTATTTCCGTACTGGTGCATCCCCTTTGAGTCCAGAGTTGGCACAGCGGTTCAAACAGCACACAGGCTTTCGTGTTCACGAAAGCCTGGGCATGACCGAAATGACAGGGATTTCCACTATTACTCCGCCGGGCCTAGAGGCACAGGCAGGCTCTGTGGGTCTGCGGTTGCCGCATTCGCAACTCCGTATTATGAAGCTCGATGCTAATGGACAGCCGAGTGCGCAGGAGGCCGCCCCGCACGAAAGCGGCATGGTGCAGTTCAGGTCGCCGAATATCTTTCAGGGCTATCTGGGAAATATTGATCGACAGACTTATTTAACAGACGATGGCTGGCTGATTACTGGGGATATCGGTGCGCTTTCGACCGAGGGTTTGCTGAAGTTGCAAGGCAGAGCTAAGGACCTCATCATACGCAGCGGCCACAACATCGACCCTCAGGTGATTGAGCAGGCGCTCGACAGCCACCCAGCGGTGAATTCCAGCGCTGCGGTGGGCGCCCCCGATCCATACGCGGGCGAAGTGCCCGTCGCTTTTGTCACGCTCAAGAAGGGCGCATGGGCCAGTGCCGAAGAGTTGCGCGCCCATGCTGCCAGTCATGTTGACGAACCACCCGCCCGCCCCCGTTATGTAGAAATCTTGCCCAGTTTGCCCATGACCAATGTGGGCAAGATCTTCAAGCCTGGGTTGCGCGATATCGCCAAATCCCGTTACCTGGAAAACATCGTTCAGGCGTTGATGCGGCAAAAGGGTGTGGCAGAGTCAGAATGGCCGAACATAAAATTCGAGGCCAGCCTTGGCTTTACATTGCACGACCCGCACTTCACAGTGTCAGACCAGGAGCTGGCGGGACTGCAGCGCGAAGTGCGGTTCATCGGCGCGGATGTGAGGGTGGTGCAGCAGGCCTAAACGCCAACACCACCGCCCTTGTGTATTACGTCACCGCATTGATCGCATCGCGCGTTTCGCGGGCTGCCGTAGCGGCGGCTTCGCGCCAGTTCTCGCCGCTGTCGGCATACAGAATGGCGCGTGAGGAATTAATCATCATACCGGTGGAGCGGCTATCGCGCCCGGCTTTAACGGTGTCGGGAATGCTGCCGCCCTGGGCGCCAATGCCGGGGATCAGCAAGGGCATGTCGCCCACCCGCGCGCGCACTTTGGCGATTTCCTGAGGAAAGGTCGCACCCACCACCAGGCCGCATTGGCCGTTGGTATCCCATTTTTCCGCCACCATGGAAGCCACTCGCAGGTAGAGCGGTGTGCCGTCGCGGTCTTCAATGAATTGCAAGTCGGAACCGCCGGGGTTGGAGGTGCGGCACAACACAATGATGCCCCGATCGCGCCATTCCAGGTAAGGGGTGACACTGTCATGACCCATGTACGGGTTGACCGTGACCGCATCGGCGCCATAACGTTCATAGGCCTCCCAGGCATACTGTTCGGCCGTAGATCCAATGTCTCCACGTTTGGCGTCGAGGATCAAAGGTAACTCAGGATGATTTTCCCGTATATGGCGACACAAGGCTTCCAGGTGTTCTTCGGCCCCCAGCGCTGAGAAGTAAGCGATCTGGGGCTTGAAGCCACAGACATAAGGGGCGGTGGCATCGACAATTTCCCGACAGAATTCGAATACAGAATCCGGACGGCCCTGCAAATCGGCAGGAAAACGCGCGGGGTCGGGATCCAGGCCGACCATGAGCATTGAACCGGAACGGGCCCAGGCGGCATTGAGCTTTTCTTTGAATTTCATATGAGCAACGAGGCTGGGGAGAGAGGTGCTGCCGATTATGCCATGCTATGGCTTGTCGGCAAAAAAACCGGGTCAGCGTGAAGCTGCCCGGTTTTGTACAGGGCAGCGCCCGAAAGCGCCGCCCTGAGCACCAGACAGATGTCTGGCGAGGGGTATTGGCTGATAGCCGGCTTAGAAACCGCCCATGCCGCCCATACCACCCATGCCGCCCATGTCGGGCATTGCGGGTGCGGCCTTGTCGTCAACGATTTCAGCCACGGCAACTTCAGTGGTCAGCAGCAGGCTGGCGACGGAAGCAGCGTTTTGCAGAGCAGTGCGGGTGACCTTGGTGGGGTCCAGAACGCCTTGCTCAACCAGATCGCCGTACTCGTCGGTCGCAGCGTTGTAGCCGAAGTTGCCTTCGCCTTCCGCCACACGGTTGACCACCACGCTGGGCTCTTCGCCTGCGTTGGAAACGATGGTGCGCAGGGGCGCTTCGATGGCACGCAGAATCAGCTTGATACCTGCGTCCTGATCGGGGTTGTCGCCGGTCAGTTCGGCAACAGCCTTCTTGGCACGAATCAGGGCTACGCCGCCGCCAGGAACAATACCTTCTTCCACAGCAGCGCGGGTGGCGTGCAGAGCGTCTTCAACGCGGGCCTTCTTCTCCTTCATTTCCACTTCGGTTGCAGCACCGACGCGGATGACGGCTACGCCGCCTGCCAGCTTGGCAACACGCTCTTGCAGCTTCTCGCGGTCGTAATCGGAAGTGGCTTCTTCGATCTGAACGCGGATTTGCTTAACGCGAGCTTCGATGGACTTGGCATCACCGCTACCATCGATGATGGTGGTGGTTTCCTTGGCCACTTCGATGCGCTTGGCTTGACCCAGCTGGTCGAGCGTAACGCTTTCGAGCGACATGCCGGTCTCTTCGGAGATAACAGTACCGCCGGTCAGGATGGCGATGTCTTCCAGCATGGCCTTGCGGCGGTCGCCGAAGCCAGGAGCCTTAACAGCAGTGGTCTTCAGGATGCCACGGATGTTGTTCACAACCAGGGTTGCCAGGGCTTCGCCTTCAACGTCTTCAGCCACGATTAGCAGCGGACGGCTGTCCTTAGCGACTTGCTCCAGGATGGGCAGCAGATCGCGGATGTTGCTGATCTTCTTGTCGTGGATCAGGATGTACGGATCATCCAGGACAGCAACTTGCTTGTCCGGGTTGTTGATGAAGTAGGGCGACAGGTAGCCACGGTCGAACTGCATGCCTTCCACGACGTCCAGTTCGTTTTCGAGCGACTTGCCGTCTTCAACGGTGATCACGCCTTCCTTGCCAACCTTGTCCATGGCGTCGGAAATGATCTTGCCGATGGATGCATCGCTGTTAGCAGAGATGGAACCAACCTGAGCGATTTCCTTGCTGGTGGTGCAAGGCTTGGAGATCTTCTGCAGCTCGCTGACAGCAACGCCAACGGCCTTGTCGATACCACGCTTGAGGTCCATGGGGTTGATGCCGGCGGCAACGTACTTCAGGCCTTCTTCAACAATGGCCTGAGCCAGCACGGTAGCGGTAGTGGTACCGTCACCAGCGTTGTCGGAAGTCTTGGCTGCAACTTCTTTCACCAACTGAGCGCCGATGTTCTCGAACTTGTCTTTCAGTTCGATTTCCTTAGCAACCGACACACCATCCTTGGTGACAGTCGGTGCACCGAAGGAGCGGTCCAGCACCACGTTGCGGCCTTTGGGGCCCAGAGTGGTCTTAACAGCGTTGGCCAGAGTGTTGACGCCGCGGATGATGCGGGTACGGGCGTCGTCACCAAAATAAACTTGTTTTGCGGACATTTCTGTTTCCTTGAGATTCTTCGTGTCTGGTTTACTCGATCACGGCGAGGATTTCGTCCTCGCGGATGACGAGCACTTCTTCGCCATCAACCTTAACGGTCTGGCCGGCATACTTGCCGAACAGGATCTTCTCGCCGACTTTCACTTCCAGCGGCAGAACTTTGCCGTCTTCGGTGCGCTTGCCGGTGCCGACAGCCAGGATTTCACCCTGGTCGGGCTTCTCGGCTGCGCTTTCGGGGATGACGATGCCAGAGGCAGTAGTGCGCTCGTTGTCCAGGCGCTTGACGATCACGCGATCGTGCAAAGGACGCAGTGCCATGAAGGAACTCCTGTGAGTAAAACAATGGTTGATTAGTTCGTTTACCGGGGGAGGTGTTAGCACTCACCCCCGTCGAGTGCTAATTATAAGGACGAAGTTGGAATCTTCAAGGGGGGAGAGGCCACACTCGCTTGCCTGGTTGCTTTTTTGTCGGCAACCCCTCTTCCCCGATCCTTTGTCGACTTTGGGCCGACTCAGCCTATATGGGGACGTCTTTAAGAAATCCAAGAGGGGGGTGGAAAAAAATTGCTTGGAATGTGCTAACGCGCAGCACTCTGGCTGCTGTATGATCCGCGTTCACTCGATGGCTTCAGCAACTTCCCTTATTAACCTGCCGGTAAGCAAACCAGAAGAAGTGCGTCATGATGATAGTCGAACAGCTGAAGGCACTTCTCAGGGCGTTGCCGGACCCTGCTTTTGTTTTGTCCCGCAGTGGGAAATACGTTGCTGTCTTTGGTGGCCGGGATAAGCGTTATTACCACGACGGCAGTGGCCTGGTGGGGGCGAATATCTTAGATCTGGTGGTCCCGGATAAAGCAAGGTGGTTTCTACAGCAAATTGCCAGGGCGCTGGAATCCCGTGAGTTGTTGATCGAGGAATATGAGCTCAGCAACAAAGATGTGAAGGGTTTGACCGATGACGGCCCCCTGAAGCCGATCTGGTTTGAGGGGCGGATTCAGGCGCTGGACTTTCTGGTCGATGGGGAAGAGGTCGTTCTTTGGGTGGCGAGCAATATTTCTGAGCGCTATCAGCTGGAACGAAAGCTACGAGAGCTCAGCGACACGGATCAACTGACCGGGCTTTTTAATCGACGCAAGCTTCAGCATGATTTGAATCAGCAGTATGACTCTTGGGTGAAGTATTCCATACCCACCTCGGTGTTCATCTTTGATCTGGATAACCTCAAAAAAATCAATGACACACAGGGCCATCATGCAGGCGACGCGATCATCCAGGCGGCGGCCAATATTTGCCGTGCCGAACTTCGACACTCCGACACGGTGTGCCGATTCGGGGGCGATGAGTTTGTGGTGTCGTTGCCCAACACCATGCTTGAACAAGCGCAGCGGATTGTTGAGCATTTGCATCGATGTCTTAGGACAGAGTTGCGCCGCATCTCTGGCGAGCACATTGTCGTCACGGCGAGCATCGGCCTGACTGTGATGAAACAGGAAGACCAGTCTCCCGAGGATGCAATCAGGCGGGCGGATGCCGCCCTGTACACCGCTAAGAATCAGGGCAAGGATAGGGTGGTTACCGCGTAGTACTGCGCGAGAGTCGGCTTCAAACACCGGTCTGAAATTGTATTCTTGCGGGCAAAACCGTGTTTTCATGTCGTCATAAAAATTGTGTGGCTTAATGTGGCAATGCTAGACACCTCATGGGGAGTTCCGGACAATTGACACGGACATATCTGTCAGTGGGAACAAGTGCCGAGTGATTGGCATCAGTCCTGGTCATTCGAACTGCGCCACGGGCGCAAGACCAACCTCTCACAAAAAAAGGAAAATCCTTATGAACAACGTCATTCATGCATTGTTCTCTCGCGTTTTGGGTCTGTTGACTGAAAAAAGGCGCTGGTTGCGGGGGCTGGGTATTGCGAGTCTCGTGTTCGCTGTAGCAGGGTGTGCCAGCACCCAGCCGCCAGAAGGAGTGACCGCCGTTACGCCTTTCGATGTACAACGTTACGAGGGGCGTTGGTATGAAATCGCACGGTTGGACCATTCATTTGAGCGGGGAATGACGGATGTTTCCGCCCTGTATACCGCCCAGGATGACGGCAGTATCCGTGTGGTGAATCGTGGCTATTTACCTGCCAAGGACAAATGGCGCGAGGCGGTGGGACGCGCACTGTTTACTGGTTCGAGCAATACGGGTTCTCTCAAGGTCTCCTTCTTCGGGCCGTTTTACGGCGGTTATCACATCGCTGCTCTGGACCCCGACTACCGTTGGGCGCTGGTAATCGGGGCTGATACAAGTTATGCGTGGATTCTGGCGCGCGATAAGCAAATTGACGAATCTGTGCGCGAAGATCTTGTCGCGCGCGCCGAGGCATTGGGCGTCGACACGTCAGAGCTGATCTGGGTGGAGCACTCGCGCCAGGACCCTGCACATTAAGGCTGGGCGGCACCTTTGCCAGTACTGGCAGCGGCAGGGCCATAAGTTATATGTGCTGAGCCGCACGCCTGAAAAAGTCGCCGCTTTGTGTAGCGGTGCGCGGGGTATCAGGAAGCGGGAAGAGCTGGATGATGAAATACCCATTGATGCCGTAGTGAATCTGGCCGGTGCGCCTATCGCGGATCGCACATGGACTTAAAAACGCCGCCAAGTGATCTGGCACAGCCGCGTAGACCTGACGCGCACTTTGGTGGACTGGATCGGGCGGTAGCCCGTCCCGCCCCGAGTGCTGTTGTCAGGCTCGGCGGTTGGCTGGTATGGCGACCGTGGCGATGAATGGCTGACTGAGGATAGCGCAGCGGGAGAAGCCGACTTTGGCAGCAGAATGTGTGTGGTCTGGGAGCAAGAGGCTGAGCGGGCGCGCCAATGGGGGGTGCGCGTCGCATTAGTTCGGACGGCGCCGGTGTTGGCCCCTCAAGGGGGCATGTTGGCGCGGCTATTGCCACCCTTTCGCATGGGGTTGGGTGGGAGGCTGGGCGACGGGCAACAGTGGATGCCCTGGATACACATTGACGATGAGGTGGCGCTGATCGACCATCTGCTGCAATGCCAAGATTGCAGCGGCGCCTTTAACGCCTGTGCGCCGGGCCTGGTGCGCAATATTGAATTCACCAAAACACTGGCTGACGCACTACGCAGGCCTGCGCTGTTCCCCGTGCCCGCATGGGCATTGCGCCTGGCTCTGGGTGAAATGTCGACATTGCTGCTTGGTGGCCAACGATTGAAACCACAGCGCACCCAGGGCAGTGGGTTTGCATGGCGCTACCCAGAGCTTGGGCCGGCGCTGGAGCACTTGCTGAAGAAGTAACGGGGCGGCCCATGGTGTGCCGCAACGGCTTTGCTCTTGAGACCCCGTGTTTTCCTGTATAAGGTTCATGTCGTATTCAATATTTGCATCGAGGAGAACACATTTCATGGAACAGAATCAGCGCATCATTCTGGTTGAGCGGCCTGACGGGATGCCTGACGAAACGCATCTCAAGATGGAGACTGCCGCCATTGCTGAACCGGGTGAAGGGCAGGTCTTGCTGAAAACCATCTACCTGTCTCTAGACCCTTACATGCGTGGCCGCATGAATGCGGGGCCCTCTTATGCACCGCGGGTTGAACTGGGAGATGTAATGGTGGGGGGCGCCGTCAGTCAGGTCGTTGCGTCAAAGCATCCAGAATGGCAAGCGGGTGATTTCGTAGTCACTCGCAGCGGCTGGCAGTCCTACGCAGTGGTAGACGGCAACCGTCTGCGCCGCGTTGATCCGAAGCTGGCCGCCATCAGCACAGCGCTGGGCGTCTTGGGAATGCCGGGCTTTACGGCCTATGCGGGCTTACTGAATATTGGTAAGCCCCAGCCCGGGGAAACCGTGGTGGTGGCTGCGGCAAGCGGCGCAGTGGGCCAAGTGGTCGGGCAAATTGCCAAACTTAAAGGCTGTCGCGTTGTTGGCGTTGCAGGAGCAGAAGATAAATGCAAGTACGTCGTCGATGAGTTGGGTTTCGATGCCTGCGTAAATTACAAGAGCGACGACTTTCCCGCTCAACTTGCCGCCGCCTGCCCCGACGGCATCGACGTATATTTTGAGAATGTGGGTGGCAGAGTGCTGAGCGCCGTGATCGGCCTGCTGAACGATTTTTCCCGCATGCCGGTATGCGGGCTGATCGCGCAGTACAACGGTACTGAACTGCCACTTGAGCATAACGAACTACCCAAGCTGATGCGTGCTGTGCTCACGCACAGGGTGTTGATCCGCGGCTTCATCCAATCTGATTTTCAAGCCGACTTCCCACAGTTTCTGCGCGATATGAGCGAGTGGGTGCGCAACGGCGATGTGAAATACCGGGAAGATGTTGTGCAGGGTCTGGAAAATGCAGTCTCGGCTTTCCAAGGGCTGCTCGTGGGTCGCAACCGCGGGAAAATGCTGGTACAGGTGGCGGAAGACCCGAGCCGGTAGAAACGTTACTGAGGGTTCGCCACCACGCTCTTTACCGGCACTCCCGCAATTACCTTTGGCGAGTTTGTGGCCAAGCGTGTTGTGCGGGCCGATAAGCAAACGGAGTTTAAAGCACGGCCGAGTGGTAACGCTGCGAGTTTCCAAGACTCGCAGCGTTGCTGTGGAAGGTGCTTAGGCTCGGCTTCTTGGAGTGCTCAATGAGTCCCGATACCGAGCTGAGGGGCAGGTCCAAGTTGAGCAGATTGAGTTCCTGCCGGATATGTCAGATTATCGCTGCCCGTCGTCGCCCTTGACGTCCTCTTTCAATAAGCCACCGAGTCGAGAATTGAGGCGGCCTCCGGTGCCCATTACAAGAGCGAAAAGTATTTCATTCGGCCGTGGAGCATCTTGAATACCTAATTCCATGCTGTTGAAATGACTGCGGACATATGAAGCGTGGATATAGTGAACTGGGACCATCATGCGGTACCCCGCTGTAGCCACTGCTTTGTTAGCAGGAACCATGGCCTTGGGTTGTCCGAGCACTTCGCGCATGGCCCAGCCGCCGGCTTCGTGCCATACGGCGCCGTGTTCCATCTCGCCGTTTAATCCTACGATGGCGGCTTTGGAATAGACCTCTATTTGTTCAACTCCACCTAGTGCAACGACGAGCTCCTCTGCGAGTTGCTTACCAAGACCCCGAAGCTCACTCATGAATGGCATGAGGTCGGGTTCATACCGCCCTGCATATGGGTTTTCCACTACGGCCATTGCAGCTGCGAGTTTTAGGGGAACTTCCGGAGCAGGTCCAAGTTCGTGGTAAGTCGTTTCTATGGTCAGGGCTTGCTTCCGAACTTTAATGAGTGTCATGGTGCATCCTTTTGAAGAAAAACAGAGGAGTGTGTTAAGAGCTCAGTTGGGAACGCTTGGCTGGCGACCGGATATATTGGTGAATAGCGGTGTTGTCAGCTTCTGGCATAGACAGAGCGGCATTGGCCCACAAGTCAGAGCAAAGAGCGAGCTGCCTAGCTTGCATACCGTTTTCTTTACACAGACGATCGGCAATGGCAAGGTCTTTTGCTTGCAGACGCAAGGAGAATCCTGCGGTGTAATTTTCTTTCAGGATGAACGGGACCAACTTAGTTTCGGAGGCTACATTCCGTCCGGATGAAGTGTTGAGAATTTCTGCAAAACGGTCTGTGTCTAGGCCCATTTTTTGGGCGATGCTCACCGCTTCGCATACCGCTAACAATCCCGCAGCATAGACATAGTTATTTAGTGCTTTCATGGCGTGAGCCGCGCCGAGCTTGCCGGTGGGAATAAGTGAGCTACCTACGAGTGAAAGCAATGGTTCGATTGCTTTAAGGCCCGCCTCGTCGGTACCTACCATAATTGTCAAGTCTCCCGTCCGAGCTTTGGCTACTGCACCCGAGACGGGGGCATCCACTAAGGTGATGCCATGTTTTTCTAGTTCTGCGGCCAACCGTATTGTTTCGATCGGGTCGGAGGAACCCATATCGATGATTAGTGAACTCTTGGGCAGAAACTGGGCAAGGCCGGCCTGCTGGTTGTTTCCCAAAACGACAGAGCTTGTGATTTGACTGTTGGGTAACATCAAAATAAACGTGTCGCACGTGCCGAAGTCTGAAAAACTTCCAGCCCGAAAGAGGCGGGTGTTCCATGCTTCGTGCTGCTGGAGCTGTGCAAATGGCTTATCTGATGCATCAAACGCGTAAATTTTTAAAGTCTCATTCTTAGCAAGGTTTTCAAGCATTGGGAGGCCCATGGCCCCAAGTCCAATAAATCCCACTTCCTTTTGCATTTGCACTCCTGATAACCTGGTCGAGTTGTTTTTAAAAAGCTTTGGTGGAAACGAGGAAGGGTGAGAAATACGCTTCAATGCCCTCAATCCCCCCTTCGGATCCCAGACCACTATCAAGAACCCCGCCAAAGGGTGTCTCAGGCAGGGCAAGAGCAAAGTGGTTGATGGCCAGCATTCCTGCCCTAAGGCCGTTCACAATTTTTTGCTGGGTGTTTGCGTTGTCGGTGAACGCATAGGACGCGAGCCCAACTGGTAAGCGATTTGCTTCGTCTATGGCTGCATCGAGGTTTTCCATGCGGCTGATAAGAGCAATCGGGCCAAAGGGTTCTTCGTTCATCACCTGTATTTTTGGGGTGGCATCTGCGATCACGGTAGGAGAAAAAAACCAACCATTGTCACCAATGCGACTACCTCCCGTAGTAATTTGGGCGCCGTTCGTTTGGGCGTCGTCGACCAGTCGAGTGATTTTTGCAAGTTGCTCTGGAGTGGCGAGTGGGCCCATGTCAGTGTCTGGGCTCAAACCGTCGCCTACCGTGATGTTCTCAACCGCTTCTGTAAAGTCTGAGACGAATTTCTCATAAAGAGGGGCTTCAACCAGAAAGCGAGTCGGCGACACACACACTTGCCCGGCATTGCGGAACTTCCAGTCTTTGGAGAGGGCAACCACTCTCGCGATATCAGCGTCTCGGGCAATAATGACGGGAGCATGGCCACCTAGTTCCATTGTGACTTTCTTGAGCTGTCCTCCCGCTGCTCCCGCGAGTGCGCGGCCTACACGAGTGGAGCCAGTCAATGAAAGCTTGCGTATTTCCGGGGCTTGCACAAGAACTGATGAAATTTCGGCGGGGTCACCCCAAATCAGGCTGAGCGCTTTAGGAGGGAGACCAGCATCTAAGAGCGCCTGACAGATGCGCCATGCGGTCGTGGGGGTTTGTTCAGCGGGTTTCAGAACAATGGAACAACCCGCTGCGAGTGCGGGTGCAATTTTCTGCATGGGTGTCCAGGCAGGGAAGTTCCAGGGGGTAAACGCAGCCACAGGGCCGATCGGGCGCCGGTGCACCGCCCAACTGATATTCTGAAGCCGGCTGGGTATTAAGCGGCCATAGGTGCGTCTACCTTCTTCTGCAAACCAATCTAAACAATCTGCCGAGGCAAGCCACTCGCCTTTCGCCTGTGCTAGAGGCTTGCCCTGCTCTAGAGTCATATCAGTGGCCGCCGCATCAACGCTTGCGCGCATGATGTCAGCAGCTTTTCTCAGCACTTTGCTTCGGTCGAATGGCGAAACCGCAGACCACTCTGAAAATCCCTCTGATGCGAGCGCTACAGCTTCAAGAGCTTCTTGCTTTCCTGCTTTCGGAACTCGTGCGATCAGTTTTTCGGTTGAGGGATTCACAAGTTCATAAGTGCCCAATGAGCCTTTAGCGCGGGCTTCGCCATTGAGGATTAATTTAGCCTCGTCCATTTCCTGTTCCATTATTGGTTTTCTGTGATGCAAGGGCAGCGGCAAGACTGTGAATCGGCCGCTGCCCCGAGATTGTCAACTTATGGTCACGAAGCTGTGGTTAACCGAGGCGGTTCAATTCCCGCTTGTTCGCATGCGTAGTCCAGCAATGCGGTGAAGTCTTTCTTGGCGTAAGGAGTGGACCGCGCGGCACCATAGACCGCGTGGACCGCTGCTCCGACAGGTAGGCCCAGCCGTAATGTTGCTGCTGCATTGAGCGCTAGCGTCATGTCCTTGTGGGACAAGTCAAAAGTAAAACCAGGCTCAATATCGCCAATGAGTGTCTTGGTTGCGAAATTGACTTGCATCTGGCCGTTGTTGGCTGTTGTCTGGCCGTTCACCGCTTTAATGGTTTCTACCGGCAACCCCAGCTTTGTGCCGAGAACAAGTGCTTCCGCAGTGATTTGGGCAATGGACAAAATCTGGAAGTTATTCACGATTTTCACGCGAATTCCTGTTCCTGCCAGCCCGCATCGTACGATGGTGGTGCCCATGGCGTTGAACAAGGGCTCCGCTTTCTTGAAATCATCTTCGTCATTGCAGCCCACCATGAAGAGTGATTCTCCTTTAATCGCATGGCTGGCAAGGCGACCCACCGGCGCATCGATAAAACGAATGCCCTTCGCTGCACATGATTCGATGAGCCTGTCAGTTCCGACAGGGTCAATGGTGCTCATATCAATTAGCAAACCACCCGGTGCCATATGAGCAAGCGCTCCGTCAGGTCCAGCAACCACCTCAAGAACATGCTCCGTGGCGGGCAGCATAGTGATCACAATTTCTGCGCCCGATACGGCTTCTTGAAGGCTTGACGCCGGTGTGGCGCCGGCTTCTACGACTCGATCAATACTGGCTTGCGAGATGTCGTAAACCGTAATCGGTGTGCCTTTGCGTGCAATGTTAGAAGCCATGGGGCCTCCCATAGCGCCGAGCCCAATAAAGGCGATTTTCATGCTTGTCTCCTTCGTCCTGTGTTGAGTGGGGTTGAACTAGTACTTGCTTTTATTTCACACAGTGATGTATCGTTTCATTTATAGTAGCACATGAATAAGCAGATAAAAAAGTGTTTTTAGGCTCACACAGCCTGGAAAAAACGGGGCGACAGTTCATGTCGTCCTTCATACAAAGGAAGGAGGAGAACTTCTTATGGCACAACGAAAAATGCTGAAATTGGCAGTCGGTGCGTTCGCGATGACGGCTGCTATGGCACATGCGCAGGACATACGGGTTGGGGTGATTTACGACCAGACAGGGCCGTTCGCGGCGGCTGGCTCGGTCAACGCCTCCATTGGGACTCAGATTGCGATCGACATGATCAACGAACGTGGCGGCGTCGAAGGGCGCAAGATCGTGCCCGTTACAGTTGACGCCCAATCCAAAGTCGATGTTGCGATCAACGTTGCAGAACGTTTGCTAAACGTTGAGAACGTAGATTTGGTGATGGGGGTGTATTCAAGTGCACAGTGCGTGCCGATGGCTTCGAAAGTAGATAATGCGAAGAAGTTCATGTGGGCGAATGTATGCATTTCATCTGCCGTGTTTAAGGACCGCGGGCTGGAGTACGTCTTCCGTGCCCAAGTTCACTCAGATCAATACGGCCAGACCTCGTGTGACTTCCTCGCGGCAACATCCCAAGAAAAATTCGGTGTTCCTGTCGAAAAGCTGCGGGTCGCCATTATTCATGAGGACGGTCCTTACGGTTCAGGCAACGCCCGAGCCAACAAGGAAGCCTGCTCAAAAGCGGGCATGAATATCGTCCTCGAAGAGGGCTACTCCATCAACGCTACGGATTTGTCACCGATGGTGACCAAGTTACGTCGCGCGCGCCCAGATGCCATCCTGCACACTGGATACTCGCAGGATATTGGCTTATTCCTTCGGCAAGCCAAGGAGCAAGGCTTGAAGTGGAAAGCGCTAATTGGACATGGCGCGGGCTACGCCAATCCAGAGCGGTTAACCGAGCTGCAGGGTGATGATGCTGCATACATCATGAATGTTGATCCGGCCGTTGCTCAGATTCTTGATCCTGCGACCCTGGCGCCTGAACTGGGTGAAGTGATTACTGAGGCCAATAAGAGAATGCTCGAGCAGAGCGGTATGAGTTATGCCGAAGCCAACTTTTGGATGGGCTTCAACCAATCATGGATTCTGTTTAGCGATGTGATGCCGCGCGCAATCCGTGATTATGGAGATATCTCACCTGAATCATTACGTAAGGCTGCACTTGATACTGATATTCCAATTGGTGGAACGGTGCAAGGATATGGTGTGAAGTTTGCAGAACCAGGCCATCCAATGTCTGGTCAGAATCTTCGATCATCACCTGTCGTTATTCAGTACACACCCGAAGGTACCAAGGTGCTGTGGCCTAAAGAAATTGCTACGGCAGATCCTGTAATACCACTTCCCTCCAGCATCGCTTTTGGGCACTGATTATAAAGATTATTCGATCTAAAAATTGAAAATAAGAACAGTAGTTACACCACAGGGGGACATCCCCTGTGGGAAGTTCTGTCCAAAAAAATATTGCATATGAGGTAAGCAATATGCTGGAAATAAATGGTCTTACCAAAAGGTTTGGTGGGTTCTACGCCGTTAATAACGTAAATTTTAATGTTGAAGAGGGCGAAATATTAGGGCTTATTGGGCCTAACGGCTCAGGAAAGAGTACGACCTTTAATATGATCGCCGGTACCTTAGCTCCGACGTCAGGCTCTATAAGCTTCGCAGGAAAACAGATTGAAGGGCTCAAAGCCCACACAATTTGTCGTATGGGCGTAGGGCGAACATTTCAGATACCTCGTCCTTTCAATGCGTTGACATTGGTGGAAAATGTAGCGTTAGCCGCTTGGTTTGGCCAACAGGGGCGGAAAAGCCGCGAAGAATGTAAACGCCAGGCATTTGAAGCCATGGAATTGGTTGGGCTCCCCACTAATCCCGATCTCACCACTGATGGCATGGGTGCTGCCGGTTTGAAAAAACTCGAGCTTGCACGAGCACTAGCCAGCCAACCCCGCCTGCTTCTTGCGGATGAAAGCTTGAATGGCCTTGACCATACTGAAATGGAGCAGGCCGCAGATATGCTTGAGTTCATACGACGTGAGCGAGGCATTACCATCATCTGGGTAGAGCATATTATGGGCGTCCTAATGCGCGTTGTGGATCGGGTCGTAGTATTGAATCAGGGAGAGAAAATTTATGACGGAGATCCGCAGCAAGCCCAGTCGGATCCCAAGGTCATACAGGTTTATTTAGATGACAACTCAGCGGAGGGTGAACAATGAGCATGCTCTCCCTTGAGAACGTCAGTGCGGCATACGGTAAGTTTAGGGCTCTAGATAACGTGTCCATGACAGTAAGCCCAGGCGAGGCGGTGGCTGTTATTGGAGCGAATGGGGCTGGAAAGACTACATTGCTCCGAGCAATATCGGGCATGCTACCCGTGACGGCTGGAAGAATCATAATGGAAGGCGTAGAAATAAGTGCCATTCCACCACACCATATTGTTGAGCACGGTATTGCTCATGTTCCTGAAAACCGCCGTTTATTTCCCAGCCTATCAGTGGAAAGCAATCTGAGGCTTGGCTCTTATCCTCGCATTGCGAGAAGCCAGTTCGCACAACGCCTCGATTATGTATACGACATTTTCCCAAGACTTAAAGAACGCCGCCGCCAATTGGCGGGGACCATGTCCGGAGGCGAGCAGCAGATGTGTGCTATTGGTCGTGCCCTCATGAGTAATCCTAAGTTAATTCTACTTGATGAGCCATCAACGGGACTTGCGCCTGTCATCGTTGCACAAGTTTTTGAGTTGATTCGGCGCATTAGCGAAGAGGGCTATACGGTTCTCATCGTTGAGCAGAACGTTCAAAAGGTGCTGCAGGTGGTTGATCGTGCCTATTTGCTTGAGGCTGGCACCATCCGCATGAGTGGTAGTGCTGATGAACTACGGAAATCGGATGATGTGCTGAAGTCCTATATGGGGATTGCGTGATGGGTTTCTCATTTGATATTTTTCTGCTTGAAACAGTCTTAAATGGCGTTCTTCTAGGTGGATTATTGGCATTGTTGTCGCTCGGCCTCAATCTAATATTTGGCGTCATTGACGTTATTTGGATTTGTTATGCTGAAGTGGTAATGATCGGTATGTATAGTATTTACTATTTTTATTCTGATCTTGGTGTGCCTCTGATTACATCGTTTGGGCTCGGAATCGTAGTGACCATGGTGTTAGGGGTGGCGCTTCATTTTATCGTTATTAAGCCGATATTAAATACTGCTCCAATTAATCAGCTATTGGCTACAGGTGGGGTTTTAGTACTATTGCAGGCCAGCGCCACAATGGTGTTCGGTATTGAGTTCCGTAGCTTGGGTATCTCTATGGGATCGATATCTGTCGGGGATATGTTTTTTGCGAATTCCCGTCTCGTGACATTTGCTGTCGCTGTTGTGGCAATGATTGGCCTCGCTATTTTTTTACGCAAGACGTACACAGGTATTGCCATTCTTGCACTGAGCCAAGATCGAGAGGTAATGCCTTTGGTAGGCGTTAATAGTAATCGTATATACATAATCACATCAGCGATTGGGGGTGGATTGGCGGGCCTCGGTGCAGTGTTGATGACGCTACAGTTTGATATTCATCCACATATCGGGTTTCAATTTGGTCCATTAATATTTCTCGTTTGTGTTTTGGGCGGCCTGGGAAGCCTTGTGGGAGGTTTTGTCGCTGCTCTAATTATTTCCCAGCTGATAGTCGTTGGAGGGTCGTATTTCTCCACTGAGTGGGGGTACGCTATTGCGTTCCTGGTGTTTATGGCCGCGATGTTTGTTCGTCCACAGGGCTTGTTTGGGAAGAGCTGATATGAAAAGAACAATGCTTTTAGTTCTGGTTGGAGCCATCGTTATGTGCTCTCTACCTTTCTTAATTGTTGGTCTGTTTTCTTCCGGTAGTCGCTATTATCTACACCTTGTTATTCAAACTTTAATTTGGGCGCAGATATATACGGCTTGGGCGTTAATGGGGAGATTTGGCCTGACTTCGCTGGGGCACGGGGCTTTTACTGGAGTAGGCGCTTACGTAACCGTGATGTTATGGAATTGGTTTGGTTTGAGTCCTCTGGTGGGTATACCCATTTCCATAGTTTTGGCAGTGATTTTGGCTGTTATGATTGGCTATCCCTCTTTTATGCAGCGAATTAAAGGCCATTACTTTGCACTTCTTACTTTGGCGCTGGTGGAGTTTGTGCGTCTTTGTATTGTCGGGCTGCGTGATTACACTGGTGGCTCCTTGGGAACACAGCCTCAGCGCTACGGTGATGGTTTGTCGTTCTTTGCAGTCCAGTTTGAAACCAATCGTTTTGTTGCGTACTTCGTCGTACTGGTCATTTGGACATTTACACTGATTGTCTGGCAAAAGCTGAATAACAGTATGGATCGTCAGGCATTAGAGGCGATAAACGAGGATGAGGATGCAGCAGCTGCAGCGGGGATTAATGTTACATATGAGAAGCTGAAAGTTACAATGATCTCGGCAGCTCTAACTGCTTTAGGCGGGGCGATCTTTGCGCAATACCAAATGTATATTGCTCCTGAAAGTATTTCCGGGTTGAATGTTTCTTTGAGTATCGTCTTTGGCGTAGTTGCAGGTGGAATTGGCGTTCTTCTAGGGCCTACAGTAGGTGCCATTCTCACCCAATCGTTAAGTGAGGGCTTACGTGTTTTTGCACAAAGTTCGGCTTGGCTAACTGAGAACCTCGGAACTAGGGCGCTTTCGCTTGATGGTATTATTTACGGTGTTTTGCTGCTTCTGTTCATTATTTACATGCCTAAAGGCATAGTCGGAACCCTCCTTTCGTCACGGAAGAAGCAAAAATAGGACACTGCATGGAGGGCGCCGTTAACGAGGTTAAGCAAATGTCATCTTATAAGCCGGTGATTGCAGCGCTGAGAGTTCTAGACGTGTTAGCCGCTGTGAATAGAGTAGCCGGCGGAGCAACTGTCGCTGATATTCACCGGCAAACCTTATTAGATAAGGCGACGATTGTCCGGATGCTGACCACGCTCATTCATGCGGGTTATGTGGTGCGCGAGGAGGCCGCTGTTTATCGTGTCACCGGTAAAACGTTGCAGTTGAGCTCCGGGTACGATCGCCATTCGGCCATCAGCACCATTGTTTCTCAAGATCTGAGAGAGTTTCGTCAAGCGATAGGTTGGCCGTCAGACGTTGCTATCCTTGATCAGGATGCAATGATAGTGGTTGATACCTCGCGTCATGCAGAGCCGATGCAGTTCAGGCGCGTTGCGGGCTTCCGTGCACCAGTTCTTTTAACTAGCATCGGTTTAGCGTATCTGGCTAATTGTCCGGAAAGTGAACGACAGGCATTTCTGAGCAAGGCAGAACAGAATCCCGACCCGTCATTCGATTTAGCTAGGCGCCCAGAGGAACTACAAAAACTGTTGCAACGCGTGCGAGAACAAGGCTTTGCAACAATGACTGAGGGTTACTCTGAGCATGCTTATGCTGCCCAATTTTTTAGTATTGGCGTGCCGATCATGACCAAAAGGCATGTTTTTGGCTCTATCAACATCATCTATCTTCGGTCGGCGTTAACTCACGAGGAAGCCTGCGTGTCCCTCTTGGAGCCGTTGAAAGATGTCGCTGCGAAAATGGCCTGTAAGTTGAGCGCGCGCACTAGCTCTCATGTGGGGCATTGAGCTGCTCTGCCAATCCGATAAGCAGTGGGGTTACTCTGTCCCACTACTGAGGGTTCACTAAAACTTCCTTCAGCAACTCAATAAACACTAACGTGCGCTGTGGGAGTAGGCGGCGCCCCGGCGTGACGCACCAGATGATGATGTCTGGCAGGCGCCACTGCGGTAATACCGGTTGTAGTTTTCCTTGTTCCACCATGGGCTGGGCGTAGCGGTCGGATAGGCCGACAATGCCCAGGCCCTGCGCTGCGAGTTCCTGCTGCAATCCCAATGAGTTAGCCAGGAGAATGTTGGAGGGCACGCCTTCCCACCGCTCGTTTTCCCGTGTCAACCGCCATTGCTGAGGCTCGCCACCGCTCGTTACCAGAACGAGGCCGGTGTGGTTGAGCAGGTCGGCGGGGCTATCAGGTGTGCCGTTGCACCGCAGATATTCGGGGCTGGCGTACAGGCCATTATGCAGGGTGGTGAGTTGCCGGGCTACCAGTGAACTGTCATCCGGAAGGTGAGTGGCGGCACGAATCGCAACGTCGAAGCGCTCGGCGATGATGTCGACCCGGCGCGAAGAGAGATCCAGCTCCAGACGCACATTGGGATACCGGCGGGAGAATTCCGTGACGATCTGCACCACAGACAATTCGCGAAACTCCGGCGGCAGAGATACGCGCAGTGTGCCGTGAGGCGTGGCTTGCCGGTGTTGTGCCAATGAGGTGGCGGCTTCGGTTTCATCTGCCAGGCGCCGGGCATGTTCAAGAATGCTTTCCCCGAAATCGGTCAGCACCAGCCGCCGCGTGCTGCGCTGCATGAGCCGCTCGCCCAGTTCGTCTTCCAATTCGGATAACCTGCGGGACAGGGTGGATTTGGGCAAACCCGTGAGATCGGAAGCACGGGTAAAGCTGCCCGCGTCGATGATGTGGGCGAAGAGAATCAGGTCGTTGGCATGGAGTTTTAAGGCAGACATAGTCGTTTATTGTTCCATATTTGGAATTATTATAGTTCGATTTCGCTGTTTCTCCCGATATTTCTTTTTAATAGAATGCTTATATCGAACTAAACATTAGAACGCAGGTTCTTCTTTTACCGCCCGACCCGCGGCGCCTATTTGGGATTAAAAAGAATATGACACACCGTTATACCTCTACCGCAATCTTCCTGCATTGGCTGGTCGCACTGGGCCTGGCGGGGACATTCGCGCTGGGCTACTACATGGAAGCTCTGCCGTTCTCACCCAATAAGCTGAAGCTGATCGCCTGGCATAAATGGGCGGGCATTACCCTGTTGGCGCTGGTGGTGGTTCGAGTCGTATGGCGCTTGACACACCGCGCACCGTCCTTGCCTTCTGATATGGGGCCAGCGTCGCGGCTGGCCGCTCATGCAGGCCACGCTTTGCTGTATGTGCTGATGCTTGCCATTCCCCTCACCGGCTGGCTTGCCAGCTCTGCGCAGGGGGTATCGGTTGTGTTGTTTGGCGTTTGGCCATTGCCCGATCTGCTTGGCAAGAGCCGTGAACTCGGCACTGCGTTGCAGAATACGCATCGGATATTGAACTACTTGTTACTGGCGGTGGTCATAGGTCACGTGGGGGCGGCGCTGCAACACCATTTTGTCAAAAAAGATACGGTGCTGGCCCGGATGCTGCCTTTTCTTAGCAAGCAGTAAGGGTCAGGCTTTTCAGATAGTAAAAAAACTCCCGGAGCAATATTTATGAACATATCTTTATTACGCCCCCTGGCCCTGGCCGCTGTATTGAGTTTTAGTGCCTTGGGCAGCGCCCACGCGGTGGAATACACCACGCTTGATTCCGACGCCAGCAGCATTTCTTTTGGCTACAGCCAGATGAATGTGAAGATGGACGGTGGTTTCAGCGAGATCAAGGCAACCGAGCTTAGCTTTGACCCGGCGAAGCCTGAAGCGGCCAAAGTGGCGGTTGAAGTGGCTTTGGCAAGCATCGACGCGGGTTATGACGAAGCCAATACCGAGCTTGAAAAAGACGAGTGGCTGGCGCTGGCCGCCCACCCTTTGGCGACATTTACATCAAGCAAGGTTGAAGCTGTGAGCGATAACCAGTACCAGGTAACCGGCGATCTCACTATCAAAGGTCATACCAAAGAAATTACGGTGCCGGTCACCTTCAAGGAGGAAAACGGCGCGGGCGTCTTTGAGGGCAGTTTCACCTTTCAGCGCGCTGATTTTGCGGTGGGCGAAGGGCAATGGAAGGATTTCAGCATCGTTGCTAACGACATCGAGCTTAAGTTCCACATGGTTGCTCGCCCCTAAAGGGGGGGGCACAACTTTTTACCCGATTAATTCTTAACTAACACAAAATAGGTTCTCTTATGAAAAAAACTCTTGTTGCAGCTGCATTCGCTACGTTGTTCGCCGGTCAGGCTCTGGCTGAGCCCGTCACCTATGCGGTGGATTCCAGCCACACTTTCCCGCGTTTTTCGTACAACCACATGGGTTTGTCCAAGCAGTCGCTGCAGTTTGACAACACAACTGGCACCATTGTTCTCGACAAAGAAGCTAAAGAAGCTCAGGTGGATATTTCTATCGACATGACTTCTGTCAGCACCGGTTTCGAGGCGTTCGACGGCCATATCCAGGGCGAGGACTTCCTGGATACCGCTCAGTTCCCGAAGGCGACTTTCAAGTCCACCAAGGTGGTGTTTGAAGGCGACCAGCCTGCTGCTATCGAGGGCGATCTCACTATCAAAGGGGTGACCAAGCCTGTGACCCTGACTGTGACCTCCTTCTTCAACGGCCCCCACCCCATGATGAAGAAGGACGCTATCGGCGCTAACGCAACGGCGGTGATTTCTCGCACAGAGTTCAACGCTGGCAAGTTTGCTCCCGGCGTAAGCGACGAAGTCACGCTGGATATCTCCGTCGAAGCCATTGCGCAGTAAGAGTCACTTCGGCCGGGCACGACTCACGTGCTCGGCTGAATGATGCGACGGGCGGTATATAAATACTGCTTGTAAGTCATAGAAAAAGCTCCGCTTCATAATGAAGACGGAGCTTTTTTGTGTCGCCGTGTCGGCTATAACCCCGGGCGGGGTGATGGGCGCGATATGCGCTTAAACCTTGGCGGCGACTTCGTTCAGGGCGGCCGTGAAGGTGCTCACAAGTTCGCCGACCTGCTCTTCGTTAATAATAAGAGGCGGGCAGAACGCCATGCTGTCTTGAATATTACGCAAAATGAGGCCGCGTGCTTGGGCATGTTCCGCCACCATTGCGCCTACGCGCCCAAGCGGGTCGAATGGCTGGCGCGAGGCTTTGTCGGCCACCAGTTCGACAGCGGCGATCAGGCCGGTGCCACGCACTTCACCCACCAAGGGGTGATCCCGCAAGGCGCCCAGTGAGGATTGCAACAGTTCACCCATACGCGCAGCGTTCTCCACCAAGCCCCGTTCTTCGATGATACGGATGTTTTCCAGTGCCACCGCCGTGGATACAGGGTTTCCGCTGGTGGTGTAACCATGGCCGAAAACGCCCAGCTCGCCGGTGTATTCGGTAATGGTTTTGTGAACCTGCTCATTCATGAGAATGGCGGCCAGAGGCATGTAGGAAGATGTCAGCTGTTTGGACAGGACCATGATGTCAGGCTGGATATTGAATTTGTGTGAGCCAAACAGGGTGCCCAAACGCCCAAACCCAGTAATGACTTCGTCGGCCACCAGCAATACATCGTGCTTGCGGCACACTGCCTGAATTTTTTCCCAATACGTAGCAGGGGGGACGAGCACGCCGCCGGCACCCATAACGGGTTCGCCAATGAAGGCGGCTACCGTTTCAGGGCCTTCCTGCTGGATGAAGGCATCTAATTCCGCAGCCAGGCGTGAGGCAAATTCCTCCTCGGTCTCCCCGGGCCGGCCTTCACGATAAAAGTGCGGGGTGGTGACATGCTTCATCTGCGGCAGGGGCAGATCGAAGCCTTTGTGATTAGGCGCCAGCCCCGTCAGGCTGGCAGAGGCAACCGTCACCCCGTGATAAGCGCGTTTGCGTGCGATGATTTTTTTCTTGTCGGTGCGACCCAGAGCATTGTTGTAATACCACACCATCTTGATGACAGTGTCATTAGCTTCGGAGCCCGAGTTGGTAAAGAAAACGCCGCTCATCGCGCCATCGGTAAGCTGCACCAGCTTTTCCGCCAGAGCAATGCTGGGGTTGTTCGCTTTGTGAGTGAACGTGTGATAGAAGGGCAGCTTCTGCATTTGCCGGGTGGCGGCCTCTACCAGTCGGGCTTCGTTAAAGCCGACAGCCACACTCCACAGGCCGGCCATGCCCTCTATATAACGCTTGCCGTTCTCGTCATAGACATAGATGCCTTCGCCGCGCTCGATGATAAGCGGGCCGACTTCTTTGTGTTTGACTGCGTTGGTGTAGGGGTGCAGGTGGTAGGAAATGTCGCGGTTGCGTGTGCTGGTGGGGAAGGCGTCGATTGGGTTATTCATATAAAACGCTCTGTTTCTTAGTTCTGAATGGAAGTGTCTCGTCTCCTGTGAATATACCCTGAAGGCAGCACGAAGCAAGGCCGCTGATCAGCGCGGCAGCCTGCCGGGCCGCAGATTCAGTTTCATGGATTCTTTTACTTCCTCCATCACCGCAAAAGTACGGGTTTCCCGAACGCCCGGAAGTTCCCAAAGCACGCGGCCAGCGAATTCCCGATACGCCTCCATATCCCGATGGCGGGTTTTCAGCAGATAGTCGAACCCGCCTGCCACCATGTGGCATTCCATAATTTCGGGCCGCACTTGCACGGCGGCCTTGAATTCATCAAAGACATTCAGACCGCTGCGATCCAGTAGCACCTGCACGAAGACCAGCAAACCGGCCTGAAGCTTGCGCGGATTCAGTTTTGCCTCGTAGCCCAGGATGTAGTTCTCGCGTGCCAGGCGTTGCACCCGTGCCAGCACAGCAGTGGGTGACAGAGACACGGCTTCGGCCAGCCGGGTATTGGGCATTCTGCCATCGCGCTGCAGGAGATCCAGAATCTCCAGATCGACTCGATCCAGAGCGTATTCTGAGTTTTCCATGTGTTTTTCTCTATTTAATCGCTAAAAAATAGTGAATAAATTAACCGATTGGGCCGTACCATTATATGAATAACGGGTCTGTCCCGGTTTTTGGGCTGGCCTCTGGGTGATGTGGTCTCTGTTTATTGGAGGGGTGTGATATGTCAGCTGCGTCTGCTGTTCAACGGGTGTCTGGTCAGGAAGCTGGTCCGCTGTTTTCTCATATCACGCCGCTGCCGCCGCGCACGGAGCTGCGCCGCGCTATTACCGCCGCGTGGCGTAGTCCTGAGCCGGAACGGGTGCCTGCGTTGGTGGAAGCTGCGCGTTTGTCACCAGAGCTGTCCGAGCGTAGCCGGGCGCGTGCTTTGGGCATCACTCGTGGCTTGCGCAAGCGTAAAAGCGCGTTGGGTAAGGCGGGTCTGGTGCAGGGGCTGCTGCAGGAGTTTTCTCTATCTTCCCAGGAAGGCGTCGCCCTAATGTGTCTGGCAGAAGCCTTGTTGCGTATTCCCGATACGGCCACGCGCGATGCCCTGATTCGCGACAAGATCCGCGACGGGCACTGGCACGAGCATTTGGGTAAGGCGCCGTCGCTGTTTGTGAACGCGGCTGCATGGGGGTTGATGTTGACCGGCAAGCTCGTGTCTACGCATAGCGAGGCGGGCATGTCGGCGGCCTTGGGCAGGCTGGTAGCCAAAGGCGGCGAGCCGCTGATTCGCAAAGGGGTGGATCTCGCCATGAGAATGATGGGCGAGCAATTTGTGACGGGGCAGACCATTCAGGAAGCCTTGCGCAATGCCCGGCCGATGGAGGAAAGGGGCTTCCGTTATTCCTACGACATGCTGGGAGAAGCCGCCATGACGGCGACCGATGCGCGTCGTTACCTGTCTGATTACGACAACGCCATTCACGCTATCGGCAAGGCGGCCCGAGGCCTGGGGGTGTACGAAGGCCCGGGGATCTCCATCAAGCTTTCAGCCTTGCACCCACGCTATGCCCGCGCTCAGGTGGAGCGGGTAATGAATGAGCTCTATCCGCGTCTGCTGGAACTGGCAAAACTCGCCAAACATTACGACATCGGTTTGAACATTGATGCAGAAGAAGCTGATCGCCTGGAGCTTTCCCTCGACCTTCTGGAGCGCCTATGTTTTGAGCCTGAACTACAGGGGTGGCAGGGCCTGGGTTTTGTCATTCAGGCTTATCAGAAGCGCTGCCCCGAAGTGGTGGATTACCTGATCGACTTGGCCCGGCGCAGCACACGGCGTTTGATGATCCGCTTGGTGAAGGGGGCGTATTGGGATACGGAAATCAAGCGCGCTCAGGTTGAAGGTCTTGATGGATATCCGGTGTATACACGAAAAGTGTATACGGATGTCTGCTATATCGCTTGCGCCCGCAAACTGTTGGCAGCACCCCATCACATTTATCCGCAGTTTGCGACTCACAACGCGTTGACACTGGCAACGATTTACGAATTGGCAGGGCCCGCTTCCTACTACCCTGGGCAGTACGAGTTCCAATGCCTGCATGGAATGGGGGAAGCCCTGTACGATCAGGTGGTGGGTGCTGCCAATGGAAAGCAGAGCAGGCCATGCCGTATTTATGCGCCAGTGGGTACGCATGAAACCTTGCTGGCATACTTAGTACGCCGCCTGTTGGAAAACGGCGCCAATACTTCTTTTGTTAATCGGGTGGCCGATCCGTCTGTGGCTATTGAAGTATTGGTAGAGGACCCAGTACGCAGCATAGAGACCATGGCTGGTGAGGAAGGGCGCATGGGTGTACCACACCCTGCGATTCCCTTGCCAAGGGTTTTATATGGCGAAGGTCGGGTCAACTCTCGAGGTCTGGATTTAGCCAATGACGATGTCCTGACCCGTTTGGTTGAGCAGCTACAAAGGGAAGCGAGTAAGCCATTGCGCGCAGGCCCTATGCTGGCGGTTCAAGAAAGCACTGGGAAGTCGGAGGCGAATGGGTTCATGGCAGTTGTGAATCCGGCTGATTGCACAGATGTCGTCGGCCATGTTCGCCACGCGACGGCTGTCGAGGCAGGGGAGGCGGTCGAGGTCGCTTACCAGTACGCGCCTGTCTGGGCGGCAGTGCCGGCTCAAAGGCGTGCAAAAATTTTGTTGCGTGCCGCTGATTTCATGGAAGCCGATATGGAGCGCCTGTTGGGCGTTCTGGTGCGTGAGGCCGGAAAAACCTATGCCAATGCGGTGGCGGAAGTTCGAGAGGCAGTGGACTTCCTGCGGTATTACTCGGCTCAGGTTGAGGCGACGTTTGATAACCATACCCATAAGCCGCTTGGCGTGGTGACCTGCATCAGCCCGTGGAATTTTCCGCTTGCCATCTTCACAGGCCAGATTGTGGCGGCCCTAGCTGCAGGCAATGTCGTGTTGGCCAAGCCGGCTGAGCAGACAACCTTGATCGCAGCTGAAGGCGTGCGTTTGCTGTGGAAGGCAGGTGTACCTTGCGAAGCCCTGCAACTGGTGCCCGGTAAAGGCGGGGAAGTTGGCCCCTTATTGACGGATGATGAGCGGGTGCAAGGCGTGATGTTTACCGGTTCCACAGAAGTGGCGCGGCAGTTACAGCGCATTCTCGCGCGGCGTGTAGGGCCGCAGGGCCGCCCGATTCCGTTGGTGGCTGAGACGGGTGGTCAGAATGCCATGATTGTGGATTCCTCTGCTTTGCCCGAACAAGTGGTGCGGGATGTCGTACTGTCTGCCTTCGATAGCGCCGGACAGCGTTGTTCAGCCTTAAGGGTGCTGTGCGTGCAGGAAGAAGTGGCTGACCAAGTAGTGGCAATGCTGAAGGGCGCTATGGAAGAACTGCGGCTTGGCAACCCCATTGCCCTGCATACTGATGTCGGCCCTGTGATCGATGCGCGTGCACGCGATGCCATCAATCAGCATATCGACTCCATGGCGGCGCGCGGCCACAAGGTGTCTCAATTGTGTTGGGGCGGAGAAGGTGAGCGCCGCACGGTGCTGCAACAGGGTATTTATGTGGCGCCCACCCTGATCGAAATCCAGACGATTGGCGAGCTGAAGCGGGAAGTCTTCGGGCCGGTACTCCACCTGCTGCGATACAAACGGGAAAACCTGGATGCGCTGCTGGAGCAAGTGAAGGCGACAGGCTACGGCCTGACTATGGGACTGCATACCCGCATTGACGAAACCATTCGGCAAGTTTCCAGCCAAGCACACGTGGGGAACCTGTATGTAAATCGTAATATGGTCGGTGCTGTCGTGGGGGTTCAGCCTTTTGGGGGAGAAGGCTTGTCCGGCACCGGCCCCAAGGCCGGCGGGCCGCTTTACTTATATCGCTTGCTGGCTGAGCGGCCAGCCGATGCGCTGAAACAGCCGTATGGGGCATTGGTCTCAGAGACATTGGCACCGCTTGCATCGGTAGCTGCGGTGGATGCTTTGGTTGCTTGGCAAGCGTGGTGTGACACGCAGCCAGGCTTGTCGTTCGTGGATAAGCACGCATTTTTCGGCCTGTCCGCCCACACATTGAACGGCCCCACCGGCGAGCGCAATGTTTATCAAATCCATCACCGCCAGGCAGTGCTGTGTATCGCGCAGACGGAGTCAGCGCTGCTTGACCAGTTGGCGGCGTTGTTGTCAGTCGGAAGTCGGGCGGTATGGAACGGAAAAAGTTCTGTGGCGGAAGCGCTGTATCACCGCTTACCCGCCACGGTGCAGTCGTGCGTGGAGTTATCGCCGGATTGGAGCGGTGAAGCGTTTGATGCGGTGCTGCATCAAGGCGATGTATCCGACCTTCAGGCATGGCAACAGGCCCTGGCTGATCGCGAAGGCGCGATTGTGCCGCTGATAGCAACAGGAATGGCGGCAGGCCCCATTCCCTTAGAACGATTAGTACTTGAACGCGCCATTAGTATCGACACCACGGCTGCGGGAGGAAACGCTAGCTTAATGACCTTATCTTAAATTTCGCTGAAATGGGGTCTGTCCCCATTTCAGCAGTTTGTCAGCTTGGGTGGGCTCATGAAGTAGAATTGTTGGTTCTTCTCAATTAATTATTTTTATTCATGATATGGCTTTGCTTGAACGCGTTCATCTGGAGATTCTTCGGGAGGTTGATCGGCGTGGCACGCTGACGGCGGCGGCAGAGTCGTTGCATCTGACGCAGTCAGCGCTGAGTCACACTATCGCCAAATTCGAACGGCTGGCGGGCGTCAGTCTCTGGTTGCGTGAGGGGCGTTCGCTGCGGTTGACCGAAGCGGGTGAGTATTTGCTGGCCATGGGTGAGCGCATGCTGCCGCAGTTTGAGACAGCAGAGGCGTTTCTTAGTCAATATGCGGTCGGAGAGCGCGGCACGCTGCGCATTGGTATGGAATGCCATCCGTGTTACCAATGGCTGCTTAAAGTGGTGTCGCGCTACCTGGGTGATTGGCCGGATGTGGACGTCGATGTTAAGCAGAAGTTCCGCTTCGGCGGGATGGGGGCTTTGTTCAACTATGAAATTGACCTGGTGGTGACGCCCGACCCGCTGCAAATGAAAGGGATCAGCTTTCTGCCGGTATTCGATTACGAGCAAGTGCTGGTCGTTGGGCGCGGCCATGCGCTGGCGAATCGTGAAACCGTCGAGCCGGCAGATCTCATGAATGAAACCCTCATTACTTACCCGGTAGAACCGGCACGGCTCGATATCTTCGCGCTCTTTCTAGCGCCTGCCGGTGTGATGCCTCGCCGACATAAAACCTTGGAAAGTACCGACATCATGCTGGAAATGGTGGCGGCAGGTCGTGGTGTCGCGGCGCTGCCGCGCTGGTTGGTCTTGGAGTATGCCAGCCGCATGGCGATTGTGCCGGTGCGGCTGGGCAAAGAAGGTATCCATAAACAGATTCATCTGGGGCGGCGGGATTCCGATGCCGAGCCAGCGTATTTGAAGGCATTTATTGAGCTGGCTCGTTCGCTGCCCGTTGAAGAAGCGCCGATCGCCTGAACAGGTCTGCCTCCGTGAGCGGGAAGGCCACCCCGATTCAGCCGCCGCCTTCTTTACGCAGAATGAAATGAGGAAATAGTGCGTGCAGCTCCGCGAGTAAGGCCTCACCCGGGTAATCGTGGAAGCGCGTATGGTTCAGTGCATCGTCCTGGCATCCTGTAGGTCGAAAGACCTGCAGTGCATAATGCGTCACGCCCGAGCGCGCCAGTTGCCGAGCTAATGTACGGATTTCGTCTTCATCATGCAGCCGGGGGTGGATCGTTGTGCGAACCTCGTAGCTCACTCCGGTTTGCAACACGGCGCGCAGGCTTTCAAAGGCCGGTGCGCCGCTATTGCGCACTTGAGTCACAGCCTCATAACCTGCTCCCGTGGCTTTGATGTCCAAGCCTACCCAGTCCACCAGCGGCAATACCTTGCGTAGCCGATCCGGGTATATGCCGCCGGTGTGCAGCCCTACCAAGAAACTGTGCTCGCGAGCTTCCAGCATGGCTGTTTCCAAGCCGGAATCCATGGTGGGTTCGCCGCCACTAAACACCACTGCGTCGATCAGACCCGTCCGCCGCCGCAAGAATGCGCTGATGTCATCCCAACTGATTGGGCTTTCGGCGGTGCGGGCCTGGAGATGGGGGTTGTGACAATAGCCGCAGCGCCAGGGACAGCCCTGTACGAAAAGCACCGCGCACAGCTTGCCGGGAAAATCGGTGGCGGAAAAAGGTGTGATTCCTCCCACTTTCAGCGTAATGGGCGGCAGCAATGCAACGGTCTCAGCGGAAAGCCCAGCCGACTCAGGCCGGGCCGCCGCCTGTGAGAGAGCAACGGCGGCGTGCATGGTCAGGCTGCCAAGTTTTTGCGGTGGCTGAACACACTGGCGCTCAGGCCGGCCGCACTTTCCGTAAAGTATCGCCGTTCGTGAAATTCGCCTTTTTTACCGATGTTGAACGACGAAACCGGCCGATGGTAGCCCATGACGCGAGTCCAGACTTCGCAAGGCTGGCGCTCGTCGTCACGTAGTGTGATGGTTTGCAAGTGTGTAGACATAGTAGATTCCTCAGAAAGATGATAGGGAGGTAAGGTCAGGCGGCTTCCCGCTGCTTGCGTGCCAGAATCTCTTCGTCGCACTTGGGGCAGTACGGGTGGTTGCCGCTCAGGTAGCCATGCACGGGGCAGATGGAAAAGGTTGGGGTGACGGTGATGTAGGGCAGGCGGAAGTTGCCCAATGCGCGCTGCACCAAGGTGCGGCAAGCGTCGGCGCTGGACAGCGATTCGGTCATGTACAGATGTAGCACCGTGCCGCCGGTATATTTACATTGCAGAGCATCTTGGCGTTCTAGCGCTTCAAAGGGGTCGTCCGTGAAGCCCACCGGCAATTGCGATGAGTTCGTGTAGTAAGGCGTTTCATGGGTCCCCGCCTGAAAAATATCGGGCCAGCGCTTACGGTCTTCCTTGGCGAAACGATAGGTCGTGCCTTCGGCAGGCGTCGCTTCCAGGTTGTACATGTGGCCGGTTTCTTGCTGGAATTCCACCATTCGCGCACGTACGTGATCCAGCAGCCGCAATGCAAATTCATGGCCCCAACGGGTGGTAATGTCGTGTTCGTCGCGCGTGAAATTACGGATCATTTCATTGATGCCATTCACGCCCAGGGTGGAAAAATGGTTGCGCAAGGTGCCCAGATAGCGCCGCGTATACGGAAACAGGCCGTCGTCCATCAGTTGCTGAATAACTGTGCGCTTGATTTCCAAGCTGTCTCGCCCCAATTCCAGAAGCTCATCCAGGCGCGCCATCAGTGCTGCTTCATCGCCAGCGTATAAATACCCCAGCCGCGCACAGTTAACGGTGACCACCCCCAGCGAGCCGGTCTGTTCAGCCGAGCCAAACAGGCCGTTGCCGCGCTTAAGCAGCTCGCGCAAATCAAGCTGCAGGCGGCAGCACATGGAACGGATCATGTTCGGCTTGAGTTCCGAATTGATGAAGTTCTGGAAGTAGGGCAGGCCGTAGCGCGCCGTCATTTCGAATAGGCGTTGCGTATTGGGGCTGTGCCAGTCGAAATCTTCCGTGATGTTGTACGTGGGAATAGGGAAGGTAAATACCCGCCCTTTGGCATCGCCATCCATCATCACTTCTATATAGGCGCGGTTAATCAAGTCCATTTCCGCCTGGAGGTCGCCATAAGTGAAGGGCATTTCCTCACCGCCGATAACTGGTACTTGTTCGCGTAAGTCTTCTGGGCAAACCCAGTCGAAAGTCAGGTTGGTAAAAGGGGTTTGTGTGCCCCAGCGCGATGGCACATTCAGGTTGTAGATGAGTTCTTGCATGCACTGGCGCACCGCTTCGTAACTGAGCGCATCTTTGCGTACGAAGGGCGCCATATAGGTATCAAAGGAGCTGAAGGCTTGGGCACCCGCCCATTCGTTTTGCATGGTGCCCAGGAAGTTCACGATCTGCCCAACCGCGCTGGACATATGCCGTGGCGGGCCTGACTCAACCTTGCCAGGCACCCCGTTCAAACCCTCGTGCAGGAGCGTGCGCAATGACCAGCCGGCGCAGTAGCCGGACAGCATGTCCAGATCATGAATGTGCAAATCGCCTTCGCGATGGGCCTCGCCAATATCTGGTGGGTAGACGTGGTCTAGCCAGTAATTGGCGATCACCTTGCCCGACAAATTAAGAATTAAACCGCCCAGCGAATACCCCTGATTGGCATTGGCATTCACGCGCCAGTCCGCCCGATTCAGGTATTCATCCACTGACGACCGTACGTCGATCCTTGCCATAGCTGACCCTCTTGAATACTGTATTTAGTGATTGGTGGACTTTAAATCACTACATGTAGTGCTTCAAGGGCTGCATCTAACAGATTTGGAAATGCTTGATCTATCTTAAAAATGGCTGAGCCGACGGGCGTTTTGGCGCAAATCAGGGGGCTTAGAAAGGGCGCGACAGATAAGGAAACCAAGACGGCGCCAGAGTAACGCTTGCAACAGCCATACGATGCTTGGTGCCGTAAACCTTATCTGGTTATCTGATAACCTGATAATATGCTCCTATGCTGAAACAACGCACCAGTCTGACCGATCATGTGGCAGACGTTCTCACCAATAGAATCCTGGAGGGTCAATACGCCGTTGGCGAAAAACTGCCGGCTGGCCGCTTGCTTGCCGAAGAGTTTGGCGTGAGTGCGGCCGTCATTCGCGAGGCGACCGAAAGGTTGCGCACCCAGGGGCTGGTACGTAGCCGCCAGGGTGTGGGTTGCATGGTGTTGAGCAACGTTCTACAGGACGGTTTCCAAATGAATACCGCACAGGCCGGTGATCGCCAGGCCTTGCTGCACATATACGAGTTGCGGGCGGGCTTGGAAGGGGAAGCGGCGGCGTTGGCGGCGCAGCGCGCTACCGAGGAAGACCTGCGTCACATGGCGCATATTCTTGCTGAGCTCAGGGCGTCTTTGCATGTGCCTGAAAGCGCTCTGGAATGGGATTTCGCCTTTCACCGCAGCTTGACCGCAGCCACCCATAATCCGCACTATTCACAGCTCCTGGCGTATTTGTCAGACCAGTGGCGCCACAGTGTGCAAGTGGCCCGTCTACATACGCTGAAGCTGGAAATGGCAGGCCCCGCCACTGATGAATCTGCACTGGCGCGCACCCAAAGTGTGCACGAAGAACATGAGGCCATATTTAGGGCGATTCGTGCGCGCGACCCCATGGAGGCCCGCTTACGCGCCCAGGAACATCTGCAGCGTGCGTGCGAACGGCTTGGGCTTGATGTGTCGGTTTCAACCTCTTCTTCTCCTTCTTCCTTTAACGCAGGCCGTAAATGAATCAAGAATTTCTTAAGACCCTGGTGCAAACGCTTGGCGAGGATGTCGTCATCAGCGATCCGGCTGAAATCGAACCGTGGCTGACCGATTGGCGCGGGGTCTACAAAGGCAACGCGCAGGCGGTGGTGCGGCCCACCAACACCCATCAGGTGGCTGATTGCTTGCGGCTGTGTAATGAGCATCGTGTCCCGGTTGTGCCCAGGGGCGGCAACACCGGTTTGTGCGGTGGGGCCACGCCGGACCTCTCACCCGCCAACATCGTGTTGTCGCTGGATCGCATGAACCAGATTCGCGCCATCGACACCATTTCCAATACGCTAGTGGCGGATGCGGGTTGCATATTAGGCAATTTGCGCCGGGCGGCCGAAGAACAAGGGCGTTTGCTCCCGCTGAGTTTGGCGGCAGAAGATTCCTCGCAGATCGGCGGTAACCTGGCCACCAACGCTGGCGGCGTGAATGTGGTGCGCTACGGCATGGCGAGGGAAATGGTGCTGGGGATAGAGGCGGTGCTACCCAACGGCGAAATTTTCAACGGCCTGCAAACGCTGCATAAGGACAATACCGGCTACGACCTCAAGCAACTTTTTATTGGCTCGGAAGGCACCTTAGGCGTGATTACCGGGGTGGCGCTCAAGCTTCACCCCCTGAACCAAGTCCGTTCCGTTGTGCTGGCGGCCGTGGAGTCGGCTCAACAGGCGTTGGAACTCCTCCGTTCGGTGTATGGTGCGTGCGGAGCCCGGCTCCAGGCCTTCGAGTACTTTACTGACGAATGCCTGGACCTCGTTCTGACTCACGTAGACGGCATGCACCAGCCGTTTGAGCAGCGGTACGCGGGTTATGTGCTGATCGAGCTGGCGGATACGGCAAATGAGGAGGGCCTGCAGGCCTTACTGGAAGAGGTCATCGGCCAGGCGCTTGAGGACGGTTTGTGCCAGGATGCGGCAGTGTCGGCCTCGCTGTCCCAACTGGAAACGCTATGGCGCTTACGCGAAGAGATTTCTGAAGCGCAGCGGGCGGATGGCCCCCATCTGAAGCACGACATTTCTCTGCCCATTGAGCGCATTCCTCAGTTCATTGAAACCGCTGAGCGCCGCTTGCGGAAGGTTTCACCCGACTGCCGCCTGTTTATCTTCGGCCATTTCGGCGATGGCAACTTGCATTACAACGTGTCTCGCCCGCTGGGGGCCGAGAAAACCTGGGCGGCGGAGTGGGAAGGGAAAGTGGCGGATGCCGTTTTCGGGGAAGTGGCTGACTATGGCGGCAGTATTAGTGCTGAACATGGAATCGGTCAGCTCAAGCGCCATGCTTTCCATCATCACAAAGACCCCATGCAGGTCAGGCTGATGCTGCAGATTAAGCAGATTTTTGATCCTAACTCGATCATGAACCCCGGCAAGATGCTGTAGCAGCAGGCAGGCCGGCATGTGACAAATCATTCCTAAGGGGTACACTGAATCCGGCGGCCTGCGCACCGCTTCAGTGGCAGGCGAAGTTTGAAAATCCCCCAGGAGGTTTTGCACCATGTCCATGCCTGCGCCACTGCTGGGGATCATCGCCCGGCATGCCGCTCAACCGGGAGGGCTGCTGCCCGCACTGCATGAATTGCAAGATGCCCTGGGGTATATCCCCGCCGATTTGGTGGGGGGAATCGCTCAGGGTTTCAATATTTCCCGGGCTGAAGTGCACGGTGTGCTGACCTTCTACCCGGATTTCCGCACGCAGCCCGCAAGCCCCCACACCTTGCGCATCTGTCGTGCGGAATCCTGTCAAGCCAAAGGCGGCGAAGCGCTGGCCGAGCACGCCCGTCAGCTGTTGGGCTGTGATTTCCACGAAACAAGCAGCGACGCCGCTATCACGCTAGAACCCGTCTACTGCCTGGGCCTGTGCGCCCAATCTCCCGCTGTCGAGCTGGATGGCGAACCCCATGCGCGTGTCACCCCTGAAAAGCTTGAACATCTGGTTCAGCAAGCAAGGGGCGGTGCGGCCTGTAGCTCGCGGGATTCACGCCAAGCCGCTCGCGCGGCCAACACTGCGCGGTCGGAAATTCAGAAATGGGCCGGGCAGCCACAACAGAACGAGCTTGTGACTCTGTATGTGCCCTGTGATGCCTCTGCCTTGGTCGTGGGCGCGGATGAGGTGGTGCGGGCAATTGAAGACGAAGCCGCCGCGCGAAATCTGCCGGTGCGCGTCGTCAGAAACGGCTCGCGCGGCATGCTGTGGCTGGAAACTCTTGTCGAAGTGGCAACGTCTGGCGGGCGCGTGGCATATGGCCCGGTGCGAGCGCACGATGTGTCAGGCCTTTTTGACGCAGGCTGGCTGCAAGGCAACGCTCACCCCTTATGCCACGGTTTGACTGAAGAAATCCCCTATCTGAAGAATCAGGAACGCCTGACCTTTGCGCGTGTGGGCGTGACCGACCCTTTATCGTTAGAAGATTATGCCGCTCATGGCGGGTGGAAGGGCTTAGCGCGCGCCTTGTCGATGCAGCCCGGCGATATTGTTGAAGAAGTGACCCAATCCGGGTTGCGCGGGCGTGGCGGTGCCGCCTTCCCCACTGGCATCAAATGGCGGACGGTCTTGAATGCCGGCGCCCAACAAAAGTATGTGGTCTGTAACGCCGACGAAGGCGATTCCGGCACGTTCGCTGACCGCATGCTCATGGAGGGTGACCCTTACGCGCTGATAGAAGGCATGGCCATCGCCGGGCAGGCGGTGGGCGCCGATAGCGGCTACATCTATGTGCGTTCGGAATACCCGCATGCCATTCAGGCGTTGAATGTCGCAATCGAGCGTGCGGGCGAAGCGGGCTGGCTGGGGGAAAATATCCAAGGCAGCGGGCGGCGCTTCACGTTGGAAGTGCGTAAAGGAGCCGGCGCGTACATCTGTGGCGAAGAAACCTCTCTGCTCGATAGCCTGGAGGGCAAGCGCGGCGTGGTTCGCGCCAAGCCGCCGCTGCCCGCCCTAGAAGGCCTGTTTGGCCAACCTACGGTGGTGAACAATGTGCTGTCCCTGGCGACCGTGCCACTTATCTTGGAACGAGGAGCGGCGTTTTACCGCGATTACGGCGTGGGCCGCTCAGCAGGAACGCAGCCCTTCCAACTGGCCGGTAACCTGAAACGCGGCGGGCTGGTGGAAAAAGCCTTTGGCGTCACTTTGCACGAACTGCTGTACGACTTTGGTGGCGGCAGTGCTTCGGGACGGCCACTCCGTGCGGTTCAGGTGGGAGGGCCGCTGGGCGCCTACTTGCCGGAATCACAGTGGAATATTCCCATGGATTACGAGTCTTATGCGGCGCAGGGGGCCATGATCGGCCACGGCGGGCTGGTGGCTCTCGATGATACCGTTAACCTGCTAGGCATGGCGCGTTACGCCATGGAATTCTGCGCCATAGAGTCTTGCGGCAAGTGCACGCCCTGTCGAATTGGTGCGGTGCGCGGGGTAGAAACCCTAGACAAAATCGCCGCGGGCGGGCCTGGGCAGGCGCAGCATCTGGCCCTGCTGCGCGATCTCTGTGACACCATGATGGGGGGCTCCTTATGTGCACTAGGCGGCATGACACCGTATCCAGTGCTGTCGGCGCTTGAGCACTTCCCTGAAGATTTCGGTACCTCCCGGCATTCTGTCACCGAGACCACGGCCTGAAGCAAGGAGTCATCATGCTGGAAACGGTTATTTCACGAGAGCGAGACTTCGGCACCCCGAAAAGTGAGGCTGAAGCGCACGTCCAACTAACTATTGACGGTATCGCGGTATCGGTACCAGAAGGCACTTCGATCATGCGTGCCGCAGCCGAAGCCGGTGTCAATATCCCCAAACTGTGCGCTACCGATAGCCTTGAGCCCTTTGGTTCCTGCCGCCTGTGCCTGGTGGAAGTGGAGGGGCGTCGCGGCTACCCCGCTTCCTGTACCACGCCTGCGGAGGCAGGCATGGTGGTACACACCGAAACCACCAAACTGCGCGAACTGCGCCGTGGCGTGATGGAGCTTTATATTTCCGATCACCCGCTGGATTGCCTGACCTGTGCCGCCAATGGCGATTGCGAATTGCAGGACATGGCGGGGGTGGTTGGCTTGCGCAATGTGCGGTATGGGCAAAACGGCGCCAATCATTTGCACGACACGACCGACGACTCCAACCCATATTTCAGCTACGACCCTTCCAAATGCATTGTCTGCAACCGCTGTGTGCGCGCTTGCGAGGAAATTCAGGGCACATTCGCCCTGACGATTTCTGGAAAAGGGTTTGAGGCCCGCGTGGCGGCGGGGCAGGGCGGCTCCTTTCTGGAGAGTGATTGTGTATCTTGCGGCGCCTGCGTGCAGGCGTGCCCTACCGCTACCTTGCAGGAAAAAACCATTATCCAAATGGGGCAGCCTGAACACGCGGTATTAACAACGTGCGCTTACTGTGGTGTCGGCTGCGGCTTCCGAGCCGAGATGAAAGGTGCACAGGTGGTGCGCATGGTTCCCTGGAAGGATGGAAAGGCGAATGAGGGTCATTCCTGCGTAAAGGGGCGCTTTGCCTGGGGTTACGCGACGCATAAAGATCGCATCACCACGCCGATGATTCGCTCCTCTATTCATGAGCCATGGCGGGAAGTCAGTTGGGAAGAGGCCATTACCTATGCGGCGTCCGAAATACGGCGCATACAAGCTCGCTACGGCGTGGGTGCAGTGGGCGGCATTACTTCTTCGCGCTGTACCAATGAAGAAACCTATCTAGTGCAGAAGCTGGTTCGCGCCGCGTTTGGCAATAACAATGTAGATACTTGCGCGAGAGTGTGCCATTCGCCTACCGGTTATGGCCTGGGCCAGGCGTTCGGTACCTCGGCAGGCACGCAGACCTTCAAATCTGTTGAAAAATCAGACGTGGTGTTGGTGATGGGGGCCAACCCCACTGACGCGCACCCGGTGTTCGCCTCGCGTATGAAGCGACGCCTGCGTGAAGGCGCCCGGTTGATTGTGATCGACCCGCGCAGCATTGAACTGGTGAAATCGCCCCACATACGTGCAGAGCACCACCTCAAGCTGCGCCCAGGCACGAATGTGGCGGTACTGAACGCCCTGGCCCATGTGATTGTGACAGAAAATCTGGCGGATGCGGCCTTTATCGCCGCGCGTTGCGATGATCGCAGTTTTTCAGACTGGCTGGCGTTCATCCGCAAACCGGAAAACTCGCCGGACGCCGTGGCGGAGGTCTCTGGCGTGCCAGCGTCAGAATTGCGTGCCGCTGCCCGCCTGTACGCCACGGGGCGTAGCAGCGGTACGGCTGCCGACATCGTGGAGCGGCGCCCCAACGCCGCTATTTACTATGGCTTGGGTGTTACCGAGCACGCGCAAGGCTCTACAGCCGTCATGGCGATTGCCAACCTCGCGATGTTGACGGGTAACATCGGGCGCGAAGGGGTGGGCGTCAACCCCCTGCGAGGCCAGAATAACGTGCAAGGCTCGTGTGATATGGGCTCCTTCCCACACGAGCTGCCGGGCTACCGCCATGTGTCGGACAGCACTGTACGCGGTGAATTCGAGCAAGCCTGGGGCGTAAAGCTTGACCCTGAGCCAGGGCTACGTTTACCGAATATGTTTGACGCCGCCATAGCGGGCAGTTTTCGCGGTTTGTACTGCCAGGGCGAGGATCTTGTGCAATCCGATCCGAACTCACAACATGTGGCCAAGGCGTTGCAGGCTATGGAATGCGTCATCGTTCAAGATATCTTTCTGAACGAAACCGCGCGTTATGCCCATGTTTTCTTGCCGGGTGCATCTTTTCTTGAAAAGGACGGCACCTTCACCAATGCCGAACGGCGAATTTCCAGGGTGCGGCAGGTCATGGCGCCCTCGTCGGGCTACGCAGACTGGGAAGTCACCCAGCAGCTGGCTAACGCGTTGGGTCTGCCCACGCAGTACGCGCACCCCAGCGAAATCATGGACGAAATCGCTGCGCTCACGCCTACTTTCCGAGGCGTTTCCTTCGAAAAAATTGATCGATTGGGCAGCGTACAGTGGCCATGTAATGAAGACACGCCGGAGGCCGGGTTGGAAACCATGCATGCCGATGGCTTTGTGCGCGGAATGGGGCGGTTCCTTATTACTCAATATGTGCCCACCGCAGAAAAGGTCACACAACGCTATCCCCTGTTGCTGACCACAGGGCGCATCCTGACTCAATACAATGTCGGGGCCCAGACGCGTCGTACTGAAAACAATGTTTGGCATGCGGAAGATCTTCTGGATATTCACCCGGTCGATGCCGAAGAGCGAGGTATTCGAGACGGCGACTGGGTGCGAATTGAAAGCCGCGCCGGTGCCACAGTGATGCGTGCACAAGTCAGCGAGCGCATGCAGCCAGGCGTGGTCTACACGACATTCCACTTCCCAGAATCGGGCGCCAACGTTATCACCACAGACAATTCCGACTGGGCCACCAACTGCCCGGAATACAAGGTCACGGCGGTTCAAGTGGCCGCCGTTGAACAGCTGTCGGAATGGCAGCGCAATAACGCCCGCTTCCGGGAAGAACAAGACAATCTGCTGCGTCAGGCTGCGGAACCCATAGCTCGATGACGTGAGGGGGAGAGTATGGACATCCAGACGTTAGTGCGCATGGCGAATCAGATTGGCGATTTTTTCCAACCCATGCCGGATCGTGGGCAGGCGCTCGAAGATATCGCACAACATGTGCGCAAATTCTGGGAGCCCCGCATGCGCCGCCAAATGTTGGAACACTTGGACAAGCAACAGGGAGAAGGGCTGTCCGACATCGTCAAAAGCGCGTTGTTAGCGCACCGGAGTTTGTTGGAATAAGGGGGCTGGCGGCGGTATGATGCCCCCATGCCCACTCATCCCAGTGCGAACACAGGCTCGCCCGCCCAAGCCCATTCCGTTCACCCATCACCGTCCAAGAAAGCGGTTTCGGGGGGGCTGTTTCTGGGTGCATGTCTGCTTCTCATTGCGTTCAATCTGCGGCCGCTGTTTTCCAGCCTGTCAGTACTATTGCCGGATGTCGCCGCGTCCCTGGGTATGTCCGGTGCCGTAGCCGGTTATGTCACAACATTGCCTGTTGTGTGCTTGGGCCTTTTTGCAACCTTTGCCCCTGGCCTGGCCGACCGACATGGGGTAGAACGGGTGCTGCTAGGAGTTCTGGTGCTGATTGGTGTCGGTACGGCCCTGCGGGCGGTGGACGGGGTGACGGCGCTGTTTCTGGGCAGCGCCGTGGCGGGGGCGGGCATTGCAATGGGGAATGTGCTGCTGCCCAGCGTGGTCAAACGCGACTTCCCTGACAAGGTGCCGCTGATGACCGGCTTGTTCACTATGGTCTTGTGTGGCGGGGCGGCGACTGCCGCCGCGCTGGCGGTGCCGCTGGCGGATATCAGCGGTTCCTGGCGGTTTGGGCTTGGGTTCTGGGCGCTGCCCGCCTTCGCTGTCGCGTTGCTGTGGCTGCCCCATAGTTTAAAGAGCGGGTCTTCGGCTGCAACGCGTAAGTTGCCGGGCATCAAGCTCTTACATGATGGCCTGGCGTGGCAAGTCGCCTGCTTTATGGGCCTGCAATCGGCTCTGGCTTATTGTGTGTTGGGCTGGATGGCGCCGATACTGCGCTGGCGTGGGCTGGATGGTGTGACGGCTGGTTTCTATGTGTCGGCATCCATTATGTTGCAGGTTGTGGCTTGCCTGTTGCTGCCGCCCTTGGCCGCCCGCTTTCGTTCGCAAAGTGTGGTCAATGCCGCCTTGGCTTGTTTGGCTGCGGTGGCCCTGATGGGGCTGGTGCTTGCTCCGGTTTCCTGGCTGCCTGCCATGGCTGTTCTGCAAGGCATCGGGCAGGGCGGCCTGTTTGCCATGGCCATGACGGTCATTATTCTCCGCTCACCCGACCCCCGCGTTGCTGCACGATTATCAGGAATGTCTCAAGCTATTGGCTACTTACTGGCGGCGTCTGGCCCCATGCTGGTGGGCATGTTGTATGAGGCGACCGGCGCGCATGCGGCGGCAGCGTGGTTATTTGCGGGGCTTGGGTTGGCCGCCATGGCGAGCGGGTGGGGAGCGGGCAGGCCGTTGTTCGTCAGGCCCCGCCTTGAACACTGAAACAGCGTCCGATTCTTGTTTTCAGCACCCCTTGTTTTATTGGGGGTTAGTCCCCATATATAAGTGTTGTGGGACTATTCTCTACTGTGCAGGAAAAGTTTCACAAGCGGATCAAGTTGCGCCAATCGCCCTGATAGGTTTTCTTAATCAAGTTTATAAAAACTATCAATTAGATTTATTGATTGGCGTTGCCTATACTAGATTCCGTAATCACTTTTTAACCCACCCAACACTATAAGGAAGGAAACGTAATGTCCTTGATCAACACACAAATCAAGCCGTTCAAAGCAACCGCCTACCACAACGGCAAGTTTGTTGAAGTCAGCAACGAAAGCATCGCTGGCAAGTGGTCCGTGTTCGTTTTCTACCCTGCCGATTTCACATTCGTGTGCCCGACCGAGCTGGAAGACCTGGCTGAACAGTACGCCGAGTTCCAGAAGCTGGGCGTTGAGATCTACGCTGTGTCCACCGACACGCACTTCGCACACAAGGCATGGCACGATACATCCGACGCCATCGGCAAGGTTAACTACCCCATGATCGGCGACCCCACCCAAGTGCTGTCGCGCAACTTCGAAGTCCTCATCGAAGAAGAGGGTGTTGCTCTGCGCGGTACGTTCGTGGTCAACCCCGAAGGCTTCATCAAGGTGATGGAAGTGCACGACAACGGTATTGGCCGCGTGGCTTCCGAGCTGCTGCGCAAGGTTAAGGCAGCTCAGTACATCGCTGCTCACCCCGGCGAAGTTTGCCCTGCCAAGTGGGAAGAAGGCGCTGAAACACTGAAGCCCTCGCTGGATCTGGTCGGCAAGATCTAAGGGCTGCTCCCGATACACGGGTTTGCCTGGGAGCCTCTGAAGTATTCCTGAATTCGGAGGCTCTTTATATTTCTGCGCCCGGCCACAAGCCGGTCGCAGTCCGCCAAAATGATTTGAGAGGTCGCTACGTTATGTTAGATGCAAATGTCAAAGCCCAGCTGAAGTCCTACATGGAAATGCTCCGTGAGCCCATCGAGCTTATCGCGAGCCTGGACGATACGCCCAAGTCGGGTGAACTGCGGGCGCTGCTCGTAGAAATCGCCGGAATGTCGGACAAAGTCACGCTGGTCGAGCGCAGCGACCTGTCCGATCGTAAACCTTCGTTCCGCATTGCCCGCGTTGGCACCGATATTGGTGTTGATTTCGCAGGTATTCCACTGGGTCATGAGTTCACCTCGCTGGTGCTGGCCCTGCTGCAGGTGGGTGGCCACCCCATCAAGCTGGAAGAAGAAGTCATTGAGCAGATCCGCAATCTGCCCGGCGACTACCAATTTGAAACCTATTTCTCGCTGTCGTGCCAGAACTGCCCGGATGTTGTCCAGGCATTGAACACCATGTCGGTGATCAACCCGCGCATCAAGCACACTAGCATTGACGGCGCTCTGTTCCAGGCCGAAGTTGAAGCTCGTGAAATCATGGCCGTGCCTACGGTGTTCATGAATGGCGAAGTCTTTGCTCAAGGGCGTTCCAGCGTTGAAGAAATTCTGGCCAAGCTGGATACGTCTTCCGCTTCCCGCAAGGCCGAAGAAATTTCCGCTAAGGACGCTTTCGACGTGCTGGTGGTTGGCGGTGGCCCCGCCGGCGCAGCGGCTGCTGTATATGCCGCTCGCAAAGGTATCCGTACCGGTGTGGTGGCAGAACGTTTCGGCGGTCAGGTGCTGGACACCATGTCGATCGAGAACTTCATTTCCGTGAAGCAGACAGAAGGCCCCCGCTTTGCGGCGGCTCTGGAAGAGCACGTGAAGGATTACAACGTCGACATCATGAACCTGCAACGCGCCGTCAAGCTCAAGCCAGGCAAAATGGTTGAAGTCGAACTGGAAAACGGTGGCGTGCTGAAGAGCCGTTCTGTGATCCTGGCTACTGGCGCACGCTGGCGTGAAGTCAATGTGCCGGGCGAGCGCGAATATCGTAACGCAGGCGTAGCTTACTGCCCGCACTGTGACGGCCCCTTGTTCAAGGGCAAGCGTGTCGCGGTAATCGGCGGGGGCAACTCCGGTGTGGAAGCCGCCATCGACCTGGCAGGTATTGTCGAGCATGTCACACTGATCGAATACAGCGACGTTCTGCGTGCTGATGAAGTCCTGCAGCGCAAATTGCGCAGCCTGCCCAACGTGAAAATTCTCATGTCGGCGCAGACGACCGAAATTCACGGCGACGGCAAGCGTGTCAACGCTTTGTCTTACAAGGATCGTGTCAGCGGTGAAGACCGTCGCATCGACCTGGAAGGCGTATTCGTGCAGATTGGCCTGGTGCCCAACACCGAATGGCTGAAGGATACCGTTGCTTTGTCGCGCTTTGGCGAAATTGAAATCGACGCCAAGGGTCAGACCTCGCTGCCGGGTGTGTTTGCCGCAGGCGATGCGACGACGGTGCCTTATAAGCAGATCATCATCGCCGCAGGCGATGGCGCCAAGGCTGCCCTCAGTGCGTTTGATCACCTCATTCGCAGTTCGGTTGAAGAAGAGGCCGCAGAACCCGCGGCAGTCTCAGCTTAATAGCGCTTGCTCAGGGGTTATGGCCCCTGATTGCCTGACGCAAAGCCCGGCTTTTAGCCGGGCTTTGTCATGCCTGTAAAAAGAGGGCTATGGTTCATCTGGATCAGGCCACTCTCCGCCCAATACATTCTGGCAGACGTCCAGCCAGGCGCTAAGGGCATGAGAAACGCGCCGTTTGTTCCATAGTAGGGCGATTTCCCACCAGATGGCCGGTTGCGATATCGGTTTGCAGCTCAGCCCCTCTATATTGATGCGCTGGACGAAAGGTTCGGGCAGCAGGGCGATGCCCATGCCGGCCCGGGCCATAGCTACCGTCCAATCCCATTGCCCGCTCTGCGCTCCAATCTGAGGCTCTATGTCTGCCTTGGCAAGGTTGTGCCTCAGCAAGCGCGTCAGGGCAAAATCATCGTTTAACAGTATCAGGGGTTTGTTCGCCAGTGAGCGTAAGGCCAGAGTGTCGGCTGTGCCGGCCATATTATCTTGCCCAGTAATCGCCCAAACCTGATGCGCCGCCATTTTGGCGATAGCAACATCGTCTTGTGTTTCGACGGGTAGCACTGTCATGCCCGCTGCTAACTCTCCGCTGGCGACAAGGTGTTCGACTTCCGGCCCCGTGCATTCATGCAGCTTCAAATCAATCGACGGGTATTTTTGCCGGAACTGCTTGAGTGCGCCTGTGAAAAGCAAGTTGATCATGGGAGGCATACCAAGCGCCAGCGTGCCGCGCGCCACAGATTGCGTGTCGCGGATCTCTTGCTCCAATTGCTGGAGAGCCATCAGGATCTCCCGGCCACGGTGGTAGACCACGCTGCCGATGTCGGTCAGCGTCAGGCCCCTGGGCTCGCGCAGCAGCAAAGTTTCTCCTACTTCATCTTCTAGCTGGCGAACCATTTTGCTAATCGTCGATTGCGTGACACCCAGGTGGTTGGCGGCATCGGTGAAGCTGCCAAGGCGGATGGTTTCTGTGAAATAACGCAGTGAACGGATATCCAAATTGCCCTCCTGGTCATGAAATAAACGAATGTCATTTCATATTTTTATTCATGTTGTCGATGCTAACCTGACTTCATTACCCTTACAAATAGGTATCAAAAATATTATGTATCGAGACAGAATTCGCAATGTTGCATTGGAGAGCAAAATTATGTCGGCCGATCAGGCCGCCAAGATTTTCCGCAGCGGTATGACAGTGGGAATGAGCGGCTTTACCAAGGCCGGAGATTGCAAGGCTTTACCCGACGCATTGGCGCAACGCGCACGCGAGGATGGGCTGCGGCTTTCTATTATGACCGGCGCCTCCTTGGGTAACGATAACGATGGCATGATGGCTGAAGCGGGTTTGCTGGCCCGGCGCCTGCCCTTCCAGGCCGATGCCGTGCTGCGCCGTGAAATCAATGCGGGCCGCGTCATGTTTATGGACCAGCATTTGTCGCATACGGTAGAACAGTTGCGCTGCGGCAGCTTGCCGCCTGTCGATGTCGCCATTGTCGAAGCAGCCGCCATTCGTGAAGACGGTAGCATCGTTCCGACGACGTCGGTCGGCAATACCGCCAGCTTTGTGCAGCAGGCGCGTCAAGTTATTGTGGAATTAAACCTTGCCATGCCTTTGGCGCTGGAAGGCCTGCACGATATCTACATTCCCGGCGACCGGCCCGTCCGACAACCCATTCCCCTGACAAGCGTTTCGCAGCGCATCGGTTCGACAGCCATCAGTGTGGAACCGGAGCGCATCGCCGCCATCGTTATTACCAACGCGGTTGACAGCCCTTCGAGTAATCTGCCGCCTGATGCCGAAACGCAGGCTATTGCGCGCAATGTGGTGGATTTCTTCTCAGCCGAAGTCGCTGCCGGGCGTTTGAAGCCTTCCTTGCTGCCTTTGCAGGCGGGTATCGGTACGATTGCCAATGCTGTGCTGCACGGTTTGCTGGAGTCTTCTTTCAGCGGCATGACCATGTATTCGGAAGTGCTGCAGGACAGCTCCTTTGAGCTGCTGGATTCCGGGCAGTTCACCTTTGCGTCGGCCTCGTCCATCACGCTCTCGAAAGAAATGAACCGCAAGTTTCTCGATAACGTAGAGCGCTACGCGTCACGACTGGTGCTGCGCCCACAGGAAATCAGTAATCATCCCGAAATCGTACGGCGTTTGGGCATCATAGGCATCAATACCGCGCTGGAATTCGACATCTATGGAAACGTGAACTCCACCCATGTTGGCGGCACCCACATGATGAATGGCATCGGCGGTTCGGGTGATTTTGCCCGTAACGCGCACTTGTCCATTTTCGTGACTAAATCCGTTGCCAAGCAGGGTGCAATTTCCAGTGTCGTGCCCATGGTTACCCACGTTGACCATACCGAGCATGATGTGGATATCGTGGCCACTGAGTGGGGCTTGGCCGACCTGCGCGGTCTGGCGCCTCGCGAGCGAGCGGCGCTCATTATTGAGCGTTGTGTGCATCCCGACTATCGCGACATGCTGCGCAGCTATCATTCGCGCGCCTGTGCTGCCGGCGGCCATACTCCTCATTTGCTGGCAGAGGCCTTTGAATGGCATCAACGCTATGCGGCCGATGGTTCCATGCGAGAAAGCGCTACTGAACACGCCTGATTCTTCTGCAGGCATCAATCTTGCAGGCAAGCCCGCTGATGCGGGCTTTTTTTATGCGTGAGGCAAGGTGGTGTTCGCCCGGGGAGAAGAATAATGAGGCGTGCGGGACGATTCTTCATGTGGGGGTTAGCAGGTTTGGCCAGTCTGGTGGCGCTGCTTGCACTGGTTATCGCCATCTTTGATTGGAATGTTCTACGCCCCTGGCTGGCGGAAAAAGCTTCTGATGCGCTACAGCGCCCGGTGGCTATTGACGGGGACCTCGATGTGGACTGGAGCTGGCGTAGTGGCGGCCTGCCTTGGCCCCATATCACTGCTCGCCAACTCGTGGCCGGGCAGCCAGAGGGGTTCACCGGCCAGGACGAAGCTATGGCCCAGGTGGATTACCTGGCGCTCACCATTAACCCCATGCCTTTATTTACGCGCCATGTCGAGATAAGCCGACTGGAAATCGGCGTCAGCCGCATCCTGCTTCAGCGCGATCAAGGTGGCCACAATAACTGGACCTATGAGCGGCAACAGAAGCGCGAACAGGAATCAGGGTGGACATTTGATCTACAGAGTGTTGCCTTGCAGCATATTGAATTACGCCTTGTGGATGAAGGGCGGACACTGGATATGACCACCCGCTTGAACAGCCTCGATACTGAAGCGCCAGGCGGTTACGGCATGGGCTGGGAATCCTCCGGCACTTTTAATGAAGCGGAAGTGAGCGGCAGCGGCCAAATGGGTGGCCTGCTTTCCCTGCGCGATAGCAGTGATCCATTTCCTATGCGTGGTGAAGTCAGTTTCGGAGAAACACGCATTGCGATAGAAGGTTCAATGACCGCGCCGCGCGGCTTGGCTTCGCTTGATGTGAGACTGAAACTGGCGGGTTCCAGCCTGGCCGATCTCAATGCTCTATTTGGTTTGGCGCTTCCCACTACGCCCGCCTATCACACCGAGGGCCGTCTTGTGGCCGTCTTGGATCAGGGTGAGGACACATGGCGTTACGAGGATTTTCAGGGCACAGTGGGTGACAGTGATTTGCGCGGCACCTTGGAATACCGGCTAAGGGAACCGCGTCCTTTGCTCTCAGGCACAGTGGAGTCTGATTTGCTGCACTTTCGTGATTTGGGGCCGTTGATTGGCGCCGATACCAGCCGTGACGACACAGCAGCGGAGGCAGAGAATCAAAAGTCAGCCAAGCACAATAAAAAAGGGCGTCAACAGCCACCGGACAAGGCCTTGCCCGTCGCACGCATCGGCAGTGAAACCTGGGGGTTAATGGATGCGGATGTGCAGTTCAAGGGGAAACGCATAGTTCAGAACAAGAACTTGCCGCTCGACGATATTGAGGCCCACGTTCTGTTGCAGGACAAAGTCCTTTCGTTTGAGCCGCTCAACTTCGGCGTGGCGGGCGGCACACTCTCGAATACTCTGCATGTGGACGGCCGCAGCGACACACTGCATGCCCAGTTGAAATCCAGCGCCCGTGGTCTGAATTTGAAGCAGCTCTTTCCAGGGGCGGAATCCATGGACGCTAGTTTTGGTCAGTTGCATGGTGATGCCACACTTGAGGGCAAGGGTAATTCTATTGCCGGTTTACTGGGCACATCTAATGGCGAACTGAGTCTGGCGCTAAGCCGAGGCACCATCAGCCGTTTTCTGATGGAAGCGGCGGGCTTGAACATTGCCAACGTTATTTTCGTCAAGCTGTTTGGCGATGAACAGGTGATGCTGGAATGCCTGGCCGCTGATTTCGCCGTAAAGGAAGGGGTGATGCATACCCGTGTTTTCGTGCTCGAAACCGAAGACGCCATTGTGACCATGGAAGGCAGCGTCAGCCTGAAGAACGAGACGTTGAATCTGGATATCCGGCCGCAGAATAAGACACTGCGTATTTTTACGCTGCGCTCGCCGCTTTATGCGAAAGGAAGTTTCAAAAATCCCGACATTGGCGTGCAGGCTGGGCCAGTGGCTGCACGTGCGGGCGCCGCCGTTGCCTTGGGGGTGATTGCCACGCCTTTGGCAGCGCTGGTGCCCCTGCTGAACGTCGGCAGCGGGGACGACCATGCATGCTCCGCGCTGGGCGAGAAAGAAGATTGAAACCACGATGCTGCAAAGTTATTCTTCGGTGTCGATATGGCGCTCCATCCGCCGCACACTCACCAGGATGAACAGTGCTGCCACCGTACCCAGGATAGCGGTAGTTTCGCTGCCCATGCCCGCAGCGATGCCAATGGCCGCGGCAACCCAGATGCTTGAAGCAGTGGTCAGCCCCTTAATGACAGCATGCTCGCTTTGTTTAATGATGGCGCCCGCACCTAAAAAACCGATGCCGGTAATAATGCCTTGCAGCACCCGGCTGGCATCAGCGATTTCCATACCGGCACGCAAAGGTACGAGTATGAACAAGGCCGCACCCAGCGATACCATCATGTGCGTTCGCAGGCCCGCCTCCTTGCCCCGGCGTTCCCGGTCATAGCCGATCAGAGCACCCAGAAGGGCTGCTATGCCCAGCCTGACACAGATGATGGTGAGTTCGGACAGATTGGGAACATCGGAGAATTCCCGAGCCAGAGCAGACCAGATACTTGACATATTCAACATCCTGAACAGGGTGGTTGGCCGTACGGGTTAGAATGGCAGTCTTTCTTTTTTCCTACACATATATACGGCCATGCGTCTGCTCATTGCGCTTTTGTTACCCTGGCTTACCTTCTTTACGATCGGAAGGCCGATTGCAGGCATTATCTGCCTGGTGTTGCAGATTTCTCTGATCGGCTGGCTGCCTGCCGCTTTGTGGGCGGTGTACGCCCTGGGCCAGTACAAGACCGATAAGAAAATCGAAAAGGCGTTGCAGCAAAAATAAGACATGGGTTCGCCATCCACACCGCGCCTGGCGCTCAGGGGAATCACCAAGCGCTACCCGGCTGTCGTTGCTAACGACGAAATCGATCTCACAGTCATGCCAGGCGAGATCCACGCCATCTTGGGCGAGAACGGGGCCGGCAAGTCCACGCTGATGAAAATCATCTATGGTGTGACGCGCCCCGATTCCGGCACCATTCTCTGGAACGGCAGTGAAGTACAAATTGCCAGCCCGGCGGCTGCTCGCCAGTTGGGAATTGGCATGGTGTTCCAGCACTTTTCCCTGTTCGATACGCTGACTGTCGCCGAGAACATCGCTCTGGGCCTGCCCGGCCGGCACAATATGGCCGAGCTTGAGCAGCGTATTGTGCAGAAGGCGGCTCAGTACGGTCTGCATCTCGAACCACAGCGGCACGCGCATACTTTGTCAGTCGGCGAATGCCAGCGCGTCGAAATTGTGCGCGCTCTGTTGGGCGAGCCCCAACTGCTTATTCTGGATGAGCCGACTTCGGTACTGACGCCGCAAGCGGTTCAGTCGCTGTTCCAGACGCTGCGCCAATTGGCCGCAGAAGGCTGCAGCATTCTCTACATCAGCCACAAACTGGACGAAATTCGCCAACTCTGCGACCGTTGCACCGTAGTGCGCGGCGGGCGTGTGACAGGGGTGTGCGACCCTCGCCAGGAAACCGATGCCAGTCTGTCGCGCCTCATGATAGGCAGCGAGCCCCTGCCGGTGCGCCACAGCGGGCGCGCAGCGGGGCGCGTCACACTTTCTGTGCGCGGGCTCACACTCCCCCGGGCACACCCGTTCGCCACACCTTTATCTGACATCAGCTTCGATATGCGGGAAGGTGAAATACTGGGTGTGGCGGGGGTGTCGGGCAACGGCCAGCAAGAACTGCTTGCCGCCCTGGCAGGTGAAGACCGCCGGGTGCCGAACGAGGCGCTGCTGTATGAAGGCAAACCGGTCGGCCATACTTCGGCCGCGTGGCGGCGTGCGCAAGGGTTGGGCTATGTGCCTGAAGAGCGCCTGGGGCGGGGCGCTGTACCCGATCTTTCGCTGGCTCAGAATATGTTGTTGTCTCATCAGAACCGGCAAACCTTGCAACGTGGGTTCATCCGGCGCTCGGCACTGCGCTCGCTGGCCGATGGCATTATCGGCCGCTTCGGGGTCAGGGCGCGGGGGGCGCAGGCCTCGGCTTCCAGCCTGTCCGGAGGGAACCTGCAAAAATATATTGTGGGGCGCGAAGTAACTCGACAACCACGCGTCCTGTTGGTGGCGCAGCCCACTTGGGGGGTGGATGTCGGCGCAGCCGCACAGATTCGTAGTGAGCTCCTCGCCTTGCGGGATGCGGGGTGTTCGGTACTGGTGATTTCCGAAGAGTTGGACGAATTGTTCGAGATTTCTGATCGTCTGATGGTCATGGCCAAGGGCCGTGTTTCGCCGGCGCTGCCTACCAGTGAGGCATCGTTGGATCTGATCGGCCGTTGGATGAGCGGCTTGTGGGGCGAGGAGGCTGAAAATGCTCAGGCTTGAACGCCGTGCTCAGCCTTCCAGGTTGATGGCCTGGTGCTCGCCGTTGCTGGCGGTGGCACTAACTGCCCTCTGTGGCAGCATTTTGTTCATGGCAGTGGGTAAAGATCCCATCGCCAGTCTGCAGGTTTTTTTCCTTGAACCCATTAAAGATCTGCACGGCTGGGCGGAAGTCGGCATCAAGGTAGCCCCGTTGCTCATGATTGCAGTCGGCCTGTCCATTTGCTTCAGGGCGAATGTCTTCAATATCGGTGCGGAAGGCCAGTTGGTGGTGGGTGCGATTACGGCAGGCGCTTTGGTGCTATACCTGGATGACGACGGCAATGGGGGTTTCTGGCTGATCTCTCTCGCCCTGCTGGCCGGTGTTGCAGGAGGCATGGCCTGGGCAGCGATTACCGCCGTGTTGCGTGACCGCTTCAATGCCAATGAAATCCTCGTCTCCTTAATGCTGGTCTATGTCGCGGAACTGCTGCTTAGCTACCTGATGCACGGCGCCCTGATGGACCCAGACGGCTTCGGTTTCCCGCAGTCGCGGCTGTTTTCTGACGGCTGGCTGCTGCCCATCGTGATTCCGGGTACACGGCTGCATATTGGCATTGTGCTGGCGCTTGTAGCGGCAATTGCAGGCTGGCTGTATCTCTCGCGAAGTTTTTCAGGGTTCAAGTTGCAAGTGGGGGGAATTGCGCCCATGGCGGCGCGCTACGCGGGTTTTTCGTCGCGCAGTTCACTTTGGATTTGTCTATTGGTGTCGGGCGGCCTCGCGGGGCTGGCCGGCGCTATCGAGGCCATGGGCCCCATCGGCCAACTGACGCCTTCTATTTCCCCCGGGTACGGCTTCGCTGCCATTATTGTGGCATTCGTGGGGCGCCTGCATCCGTTGGGCGTGATTTTCTCCAGCTTCATCATGGCCTTGCTCTACATCGGGGGTGAACTCTCCCAAAGCCGCCTGGGCATGCCTAGCGCGATAACCGGCATTTTCCAAGGCATACTGTTGTTCGCCTTATTGGCCTGCGATGTTCTGATACATAACCGTTTGAGGTGGAGGCGCTAATGGATGCTTTAGCTCCCTTAATTGCTTCTGCGATTGTCGCGGGCACACCGCTGATGCTGGCCGGGCTGGGGCTGCTGATGAATGAACGCAGCGGCGTGATCAACCTGGGTTCGGAAGGCATGATGCTGATGGGCGCGATTTCCGCTTTCGCGACCACGCTGGGCACAGGCAGTTTCTTCTTGGGTTTTGTCGCTGGCGCTGTGGTGGCCATGCTTATGTCCGGCTTCTTCGCCTGGCTGACTATCTGGCTGGGTGCCAATCAGGTGGCAACCGGGTTGGCTTTGTCGCTGTTCGGCGTGGGTGCGTCTGCTTATGTGGGCTTGCCTTATGCAGGTGAAAGCCTGTTGCCTCAGTCATTCGCCCTGCCGTTACTCAAGGACATTCCCATAGTTGGGCAGGCTTTTTTCAGTCATCATCCCATGGTGTATGGTTCGCTGCTGCTGTGCGCCGCAATTACCTGGTTTCTGGGCCGCACGCGTTCGGGGCTGGTGCTTAGGGCAGTGGGCGAATCGCCGTCCTCGGCACACTCTTTGGGCTATAACGTGCGCGTTATCCGCTTGGCGGCTGTGCTGTTTGGTGGCATATGTTGCGGGCTGGCGGGTGCCTTCATGTCCTTGGTTTATACCCCTTTGTGGGTGGAAGGCATGGTGGCGGGTCGCGGTTGGATCGCACTGGCGTTGGTCGCTTTTGCTACCTGGCGGCCCGTGCGGGTGCTGATGGGTGCCTATCTGTTTGGCGGCATTACGATTCTTACCTACCATATGCAGGCGCTGGGTGTACCTATCGCTTCGCAACTGCTCTCCATGTTGCCGTATATCGCCACCATTGTGGTGCTGGTACTCATATCGCGCAACGCCGGCTGGATTCGCCTGAATATGCCGGCGTCGCTGGGCAAGCATTTCAATCCCAATAGTTAAGGAAGGACATCATGTCTGGAAACTTTATTCGCAACGCCTTAAGCGCCGCCGCGCTGGCACTGTCACTGAGCGCGGGCGCAACCGCTGTGGCGCAGGCTGAAGAGGCGCCCTTGAAGGTGGGTTTTGTCTACGTTAGCCCCATTGGGGAAGCGGGCTGGACCTGGCAGCAGGATATCGCGCGCAAAGCCATGGAAGAAGCACTGGGCGATAAGGTTGTCACTCAGTACGTGGAAGACGTTCCCGAGGGCGCCGATGCCGAGCGCGTGATCCGCGACTTGGCGCAGCAAGGCAACAAGCTGATCTTCACCACCTCCTTTGGCTATATGAACCCTACGCTGAAGGTGGCCAAACAATTTCCTGATGTCACCTTTATTCATTCCACCGGCTACAAAACCGCGAAGAATGTCGGCGTCACCAACTCGCGTTTCTACGAGGCCCGCTATCTTGCCGGCATCGTGGCGGGCAAGATGACCGAAAGCAATATCATCGGCTATGTGGGCGCGTTCCCGATTCCTGAAGTATTGCAGGGCATTAACGCCTTCACGCGTGGCATGCGCAGTGTGAATCCAGAAGCGGAAGTTCGCGTCATCTGGGCCAACAGCTGGTACGACCCGGGCAAGGAGCGTGATGCAGCCCTTGCATTGCTGGGTCAGGGTGCGGACGTCGTTACCCACCACACGGACTCCACCGCAACCGTTCAGGTGGCTGAAGAGCGCGGCAAGTACGCGGTTGCCTACCATTCGGACATGAGCCGTTTCGCGCCCAAGGCACAGCTGGTCGCCGTTACCCACCACTGGGGTGATTACTTCACCAATGTCGCCCGCCAAGTGCTGGACGGCACATGGGAATCCAATATGGTTTGGGGCGGTCTGAAGGAAGACATGGCGCGGGTTGAAGGCTTTGGCCCGGCTGTTCCCGCAGATGTCATTGCACTGGTCGAAGAGAAAAAGCAGGCCATCATCGACGGAACGCTGACCCCCTTCGATGCGCCTGTGCTAGACAACACCGGCAAGGTAGTCTTGGAAAGTGGCTCGCTGGATGACGACGCACTTTCGCGCATGAATTACTACGTCGAAGGTGTGGCCGGCAAGCTGCCTAGCCGTTAAGTTTTTCGTCTCGCAGAAACGCTAGTATTTCATTATTGAAGTAGCGGGCATTGGCGAGATTCATGCCGTGAGCCGCACGTGGCACTAACAGGTGCCGCGATTGCGGCAGGGCTTGCATCAAGGCTTTGATGCGGCTGCCATAGCGGGGTGGGCTGTATTCTCCGCCCACCAGCAGCACTGGGCACGTCAAGGCTTCAGCCAGAGTGTTGAGGTCTATGCTGCGATGAATATCATTCAACTGGGGCAGCAGTGTCCAGGCATTCGCCCGTACCATATCCTTAAACCACGAAACGGTCCGGCGCCAAGTGTTAGCGCCGTTCACCGCGTCTACAAATGCCCCGATCACTTCGTCCAAAGGTGCTTGCCCTAGGGAGCGGGCAATGGGCGCATGTATGGGTTCGGTGATGGGCTCGTCCGAGAACGGAAACCCCGGGTCGGCCAAAACCAGGCGCTTGATGCGTCCGGGCATTGCCAGGGCGGCTTCCAGCGCAACTTGCGCGCCACGTGAATGCCCCACCAGATGAATCCCGGTTTCAGTGTCGGCCTGCTCACAAAGCTCGACGACGGCACGCACATGCCGTTCAATGCTGTAGCGGCTGTCGGCCAACGCCGTCTCTCTCATAATCTGCGGGTCGGTACCCGAGATAAAGGCGCTGCCTACGGCGTCAGGCCAACACCCAGGCAGGCTTGGCACTAAAACACGGAAATGATTGGAAAACTCAGGTATCTGCCAGCGCCAATAACGGAAGTCGCATAGCGAACCGTGTATCAAAAGGAGCAGATCGCCGTGTCCGGCCTCGATGTAGTGGACTTGGGTTTCGGCCACCTGCGTGACATATTCAAAAATAGGAGGAGGGGTTGGCATGGCGATGAACTCACGACATCAGAAGGTCATCAATAATGATGAAGGGGGTGCCTTGGCGACAGGATTCCAACCGGGCTTTCAGACGGAACACGTCGGCCAGGACAGCCGGGGTGAGCGCTTCTTCAACTGGCCCTTGGGCGAAGTTGCGGCCTTCATGCAGCACCAGCACTTCATCGGCATAGCGCACCGCCATGTTCAAGTCGTGCAGCACAACCACAATGATCAAATTCTGCTCGGCCGCCAAGCGGCGTAGCAGACGCATGACATGGTGCTGATGGTTGGGGTCCAGTGCGGCCAGCGGTTCGTCCAGAAGCAGGGCGCGTGGTTGGTGAATCAAGGCCTGTGCAAGCCATACGAGTTGCTTTTGGCCGCCGGACAGTTCGTCCAGATAGCGGGGCAGCAGGTCGGTCAGCCCCAAATCGGCAGCCGTTGCGGCGATGCGCTGTGAGGCATTGGGGGCTGGCTGCCCCTGAACATGCAAGGCGACGCGCAGACAATCCAATACGCTCAGGTGCAGCATGCCCGGTGTTGCCTGGGGAAGATAACGTACGCTAACCGAACGGCGGGCCGCCTTGAGGGGCCGCAAATCCACCCCATCGAGTTCCAGGCGTGCGGCCTTGCAGGGCAGAAAGCCCGCAATGCAACGTAGCAGAGTAGATTTTCCTGCACCGTTGGGGCCTACGACTGTTAGCACTTTCCCGCCTGACAGGGGCTGAGTGCTCAGCCCTTGCAAAACCGGACGCATATCCAAAGCGCAGTGCAGGTCTTGCAGTAGTAGCGAGGGGGGAGCTGAAGCACGCTGACTCAATGCGGCCTCCGCCGCGATAACACGCCAATGAAAAAAGGAATGCCGACCAGGGTGGTCACAATGCCCACAGGTATTTCGATTTGCGTACTCAGTTGCTTGGCAAAAGCCGAAGCGGCCAACAGCATGAGGGCTCCTGTGCAAGCACTTGCAGGTAGAAACCAGCGGTGATCCTCACCCCACAAGCGCCTGGCGATATGCGGGGCTACTAGGCCAACAAAACCGATCACTCCTACCAGTGCAACGGAGGTGGCAGCCAGTAAGCTGACGCGTAGCAGCGCCCAGCGACGCACCTTGCGAGTGTCGACACCGAGGCTGCCTGCGCGTTCCTCGCCAAAGCGCAAGGCGGTCAAGGGCCAGGCCTGGCGCCAAGAGGCGATTCCCGTGATGCACAGTGCGATGGCAAGAAAAGCCACATCCGGCCAGCGGCTGCTGCCCAGGCTGCCCATCATCCAGTACAGAAGGTTTTGCAAGGCGGCGGCGTCTGAGACGAGCTGGATCAACGCGAGCAGAGCGTTAAACCCAAATACCAGGGCGATGCCCAGCAAGACTATGCCTTGCTGGGCCATTTTCATACGGCGTGCGGCTTGGTCCAGCATCAGGCTGCATACCAGCGCCAAACAGAAGGCATTGGCTGTGGTGGCATATTGAATGGGGATGCCGGGGATGTGGACGTTCAGCGCTAGGGATAACGCTGCCCCTAGGGCGGCTGCGGACGACACGCCCAGTGTGAAGGGGCTGGCCAGAGGGTTATCCAGCACCGTCTGCATTTCAGCACCGGCCAGCCCCAAACTGGCGCCTACTACGATGGCCATCAGAGCTTGGGGCAGCCGCAATTCCCACACAATAAAGTGTGCGGTAGCACTCGTTTCTTGGGGGTGAGACAGGGCATGGAGGACTTGTTGCCAGCTCAAGGCTGCTGCGCCACTACCGATGTCCAGCGCCAAAAATGCAAGAATCAAGGCCACGCTGCCCAGTAGCAGGCGTCTGCGCGAGACCTTGCGGCGGGTTTCCGAAGGATTCCCTAGGGCTCCGTGCATTGCTACAGTAGCTGTAGCCTGCTTTTTGCGGTTTCTGCAGCGTGGGTGTCCGGGTATTCCTGGACAATGCGTTGCAGGCTGGCGCGCGCGCCCTGCAAATCGTTCAGCTCAACCTGGCTGGCGGCGATGACCAGCAGTGCATCGGGGGCACGTGGGTTGGCCGGTGCGGCCTTGATCATGTTTTCCAGGCCTGCGATAGAACCTTTGAAATCTTTAATGGCGTACAGACTGCTGCCACGATAAAAGCGCGCGTCGTGTACCAGAGCGCTTTGTGGGTAAGACTGGATGAACTGGGTCAGCTCTTTGGATGCAGCCTGATACTGGCCGGCTCTGAAATTTTGCATAGCCTGATCGAATGCGGCCTGTTCCGCCGGGTCGGATACCTGAATGGAAGACCCGGTGTTTGGTGCGCCGGCTGATTGGCCACGTTGAGACTGATGGCTTAAGCGTTCCACTTCGCCTCGCAGCCGGGCCACTTCCTGTTGCAGGATGTCGATCTGATCAGCTTGTTGAACACGAATTTGGCGGCTTTGCTCGACCAGTGTTTGGAGTTGCTCACGCAGGTCCAGAATGGCGCGTCGAGCCTGATCGTCGGCGAACGCATGAACGGGAGCGCTGAACAAGCTGGCGGCAAGCGTGGCGGCCACTACAGTGCTTCTGAAGAAAGGGAAATTCAGGCTCATTTTGTATCCGTCCAAATAAAAACGCCGCGTGAATGAGCCAGGCATGAAACATTCGCTACGGACTGTTTCATGCCTGGCGAAGCCGAGGTCTATGCAGGCGCCGATGAATGCGGCGAGCTCGGGCTCGAGATTCAGGCGCTGCGGTGGGGGATGCCCCGTCCCTCGGTGTCCTCTACAGCGATACCGATATTATTGCTGATAAACGATGTCTGCGCGGCGGTTCTCGGCGTAGTCGGCTTCGGTATTGCCCATGGCGCGAGGACGCTCCTTACCGAAACTGATAGCTTCGATCTGGCTGGCGCTGACACCCAGGAGATTCATCATGCGTGAAACGGCTTCGGAACGGCGCTGGCCCAGAGCCAGGTTGTATTCCGAGCCGCCACGTGCGTCGGCGTGGCCTTCGATGCGAATCCGTTGCTGCGTATTGTTGCGCAGATAACCGGAGTGCATTTCGACTACGTTGCGATACTGCTCAGGAATGGAGTAGCTGTCGAACTCAAAGTACACAGAACGCTGTTGCGCCAGTGGGCTTTGTGGGTTGAACGGGTCCATGATTTGGCCCGTGCTAGCACCACCTGTTCCGGAGCCGCTTGTAGACGTGCCCGTTTCATCAAGGGGCACAGAACTGCAAGCCGCCAAGGCTACGGTCAGCGCGGCGAGAGTAAGGCTTTTTGCGATGCGCGAGCTCATTTGAATTTCCTTTTAAAAGAGAGTCACACGTAAGTTAATCGGTAAACGGACCCCAGACCGGCTCACGGACTTTACCGTTGAGCGCTGAGAGCGTCTGGCGCACACGACCATCGACAGAAGTTACTGCGAGGACGCTGCGACCATCTTGAACCGAGCTGTAAAGAACTTGCATCCCATTTGGGGCAAAACTCGGTGATTCATCGTCGGGGCCTGCTGTCAGCAGTTGTTCAGAACCACTGGAAAGATCCAGCAGGGCCAGGCGAAAAGCACCGTTTCTTCGTGCAACGTACACCAGGTTGTTACCGTCAGGCGACAGGGCTGGTGAGATATTGTAACCCCCCTGGAAGGTGAGTCGTTGCGCATCGCCACCCGAGACAGGCACGCGGTAAATCTGCGGGCTGCCACCGCGATCACTGGTGAAAATCAGCGAGTTGCCATCGGGCGTATATTGGGGTTCGGTATCAATCAGGGGGGAGCGCATCACGCGTCGCAAGCCTGTGCCATCGAGGTTCATGGTGTAGATTTGCGAAATGCCGTCGCGCGACAGCACTACTGCCAGTTGGTTACCGTTGGGCGCCCATGCTGGAGCACTGTTATTGCCCTTGAAGTTGGCGACAGATGTGCGCTGCCCGCTGGCCAAAGTCTGTACATACACGACAGGCTTGCCCAGCTCGAAGCTCACATAAGCCAGCTGTTTGCCATCCGGTGACCAAGCGGGAGAAATAATCGAGTGCTTGGAGCGCAGCATTACTTGTGGGTTCTGCCCGTCTGCGTCAGCAATTTGTAACTCATAGGTGTCGCCCGTTTGCAACACATAAGCAATGCGGGTGGAAAACACGCCACGCACGCCAGTGATGTGTTCATAGATGCGATCAGCGATGCGGTGCGACAGGCGGCGCAGTTCGCGTTCGCTGCCCGCAAAGGCAACGGCGTCGAGCTGCGTCTGGCGCAGGTTATCAACCAGGCGGTAGCTGATGTTGTATTGGCCGCCTGCCTCGGTCACGCTGCCGTAGGCGAGGTAATCCGCACCGCGGTTGCTCCATTCGGCAAAGCTGACCTGGCTTTCTGCGCCCAGATTTGCGCCTGTGGCGTTAACTAGCTTGAACTGACCGGAACGCGACAAGTCGGAGCGGATGATTTCCGAAACGTTACGGCCCTGTGCGTGGCCATTGAAATCCGCAATGGCGATAGGGTACTGGGTGGCGCCGACGCCGGAAATATCGACCCGTAATTGGGCCTGGGCTTGCGGTGCCGCAAAGGCGGCGGCCGCTGCCAGCATGGCACCAGCCCAACTGCGCCATGAAGTGGCAAAACTGGTCATATCTGGTTCTCCTGTCAGTCGTACATTTTATGGTCAATGTCCATCCAGCCCGGGTACTTTCCACCGGGAGGAGGTGGCAGGGGTGAGCATCCGAAGACGCCCTTGCGTGCGGCCTCATCGAAGCCGGGATTACCCGACGAACGCCTTAGTTGTACATCACGCACTGTGCCGTCAGCATTTAGGCTCACCCGGAATTGTACTGTCGGATTGCTACCGCCTTGCCTGCTCGGCGGGTTATAAGTGGTCGCGTTTCGTATGCAGACAGCAACCCTGCCGGCGTATCCGGAATCTCCACCGCCACCCGCCCTCTGATTGCGGTCGTCCGTGCCGCCCGGAATGCCGGCTGCACCAAGAGCGTCCCCGCGCATTGCAGCACGCAGGGCTTCACGCTTGGCAGCCTCTTCCTTGGCTTTCTTTGCGGCTGCAGCTTTACGAGCAGCTTCTTCCTTGGCTTTCTTCTCCGCCGCGGCCTTTGCCGCTGCTTCTTCCTTGGCCTTACGTTCAGCCTCTTCCTTAGCCTTACGCTCGGCCTCTTCCTTAGCCTTACGTTCAGCCTCTTCCTTGGCCTTGCGTTCGGCTTCTTCCTTAGCCTTACGTTCAGCCTCTTCCTTGGCCTTGCGTTCGGCTTCTTCCTTGGCCTTACGTTCGGCTTCTTCCTTGGCCTTGCGTTCGGCTTCTTCCTTGGCCTTACGTTCGGCTTCTTCCTTGGCCTTGCGTTCGGCTTCTTCCTTAGCCTTACGTTCGGCCTCTTCCTTTTCCTGCTGACGTTTGCGCGCTTCTTCCAGCGCGATCTCGGGGTCGGGCTCAGGTTCGGCTTCAGGTACCGGTGGTGTCGTCACAGGCTGCGGCGTGGGCTCAGGCAGGGGTTCCGGCTCTGGCGTGGGCTCTGGCTCAGGCGCAGGTTCCGGCTCAGGCGCTGGCTCGGGTTCTGGTTCCGGAGCTGGCTCCGGCTCGGGGGCCGGTTCGGGCTCTGGCTCTTGCGCCGGCTCCTCTTCTTCAGTGGGTTCTTCAGGCTGAGCGTCGGGTGAAACGCCATCTGTCCAGAGTTCGACTTGTACAGGCAAAGGGGTGGACGGAGTGGAGACAAAGCCCACCAGCATGAATGCGAACAGCAAAGCATGTATGCCGACGGCATAGGCAAATGAACGCCGCTCCTCACGTTGCTCCTGTGTGAGGGGGGAAACTCGTTCAGAGGTGTTGCGCTTGAAAATAGGCATCAACGTAATGGCATCAGCGCCTACGGTTGGTCGGCTTGCGCGCCGCCGTGCTGATCGACCAGCAGGCCCAGTCGTGTAATGCCGCTGCTACGAAGGTCGTCCATGATTTTCATGACCGTTTCGTAGGGCACCCGACCGTCTGCGGAAATTACGACCGGCGTGTCGGTAGTCAGGATGGCTTGCACACGGGGCACCAGATCGTCAGCGGAAACCGATTCGAACTCGTTGCCGGAATCGCGCAGGCGAAACGAGATGGCGCCGCTTTCATCCACCTGCACCTCCACCGGCTTGACGGGGACATCGGATGCCCGCCCGACGGATGGCAACTCAATGACGCCGGGTGTGATCATGGGGGCGGTCACCATGAAAATCACGAGCAGCACCAGCATAACGTCGATGTAAGGGACGACGTTGATTTCGTTCTTCAGCCTGCGAGTGCGGTTTCCGCTATTGCGTATGGAGGGCATCAGCGTACCTGGCGTTGGAGAATGTTCAGGAATTCGTCGATGAAAGAGTCGAAGCGGATGGAGAGCCGGTCGATCTCGTTAGTGTAGCGGTTGTAAGCGACTACAGCAGGAATGGCAGCGAACAGACCGATAGCCGTGGCGACCAGCGCTTCGGCAATGCCGGGAGCAACTGCGGCGAGAGTGGCCTGCTGCATGGACGACAGCCCCATGAATGCGTGCATGATGCCCCACACCGTGCCAAGCAAACCGATATACGGGCTGACCGAGCCGGCCGAAGCGAGGAAGTTCAGGTGTGACTCAAGGGCGTCCATCTCTCGCTGGTATGCGGCGCGCATAGCGCGGCGGGGACCATCGAGCAACGCATCAGGGCTGCTGCTGACGCGTCGAGCTTTAATGAATTCCGTCATCCCTGCGTCGAAGATGCGAGCAAGCGCACCGTGTTCGTCACGGCGTGTGGCAATAGACTGCTGTAGAACGGAGAGATCTCCGCCTGCCCAGAAGTCGTCTTCAAACCGCTGGGTTTGCTCGTTGGCTCGCTTAAGTGCGGCTCGTTTGCTGAAGATGTAAGTCCAGGACAGGACAGAGATGGCCAACAGTACCAGCATGACCAATTGCACTGGAATACTGGCATGCACCAAAAGGGAAATCAGCGACATGTCGCTTGTGGCTTGCATAGGTTTAGTCCGTTTTACTCAACAGATTTCTGACGGTATGGCCCAGATCGACAGGACGAAAGCTCGTGGCGTCGACGCAGCATACTGTGACCGTGGCTTCACACAGAAGTTCGCCTCCGCACAAGGCGCTTTGCTCGAATTGGATCGAGGCGCGTCCCAGGCGGCTGACTTCAGTTTGTATGGAGAGCTCGTCGTCGAGCTTGGCAGGCCTGCGGTATTGTATTTCAACGTTCTTGACAACGAACAGGCGTCCTTCGGTTTTGGCGAGTTGGGATTGATCCACGCCGAGATGGCGCAGCCATTCAGTGCGGGCCCGCTCGAAATACTTGAGGTAGTTGGCGTAATACACGACACCGCCCGCGTCGGTGTCTTCGTAATATACGCGAATCTGCAAGGCGGGTGCGGTATCGCGGCGTTCCATGAGCATGAGCTTGTCCAAATTTGTAACTCCCTGATGGGGCGCCATACAGGGGCTGCACAATGCCGTTCCCACGGGAAAGCCCTCGTGGGAACGGCTTTCGCATCATAGCGTTTTCAGAGCTTCCAGCGTGTGTTCGTGAGCGCGGTCGACAGAAATTTTTTCAACTTCAGTCGAACGGCGCGACTGTATTTCAACAACGCCTTCTTTCAGGCCGCGGTCGCCGATGGTAATACGCAGGGGAACGCCGATCAGCTCCCAGTCGGCGAACATGATGCCCGGGCGTGTGTCGCGGTCGTCCAAAATGACATCCACCCCCGCATCGCGTAATTGTGCGTAAAGTGCGTCGGCAGCCTCACGGACGGTTTCGCTTTTGTGGTACCCCATGGGGCAGATGACCACTTCAAATGGAGCGATGGCACGTGGCCAGATAATGCCGCGTTCGTCGTGGTTCTGCTCAATGGCGGCAGCGGAAATACGGCTGACGCCAATACCGTAGCAGCCCATTTGCATGAGGGCGGGTTTGCCATCCGTTTGCAGGAAGGTGGCGTTCAGTGCGCGGGAGTATTTGTCACCGAGGAAGAAAACGTGCCCCACTTCAATGCCGCGCTGGATGCGTAGCGTGCCGCCTTGCGGGTCGGGGTCGCCGTCAACCACATTACGCAGGTCGAAGGCGGGGGCTTCGGGAAGGTCGCGGCCCCAGTTAATGCCGGTGTAGTGATAGCCTTCATCGTTGGCCCCGCAGATAAAGTCGCTCATGTTCGCAACCGTGAGGTCGGCGATGACGCTGACCGGTTTGCGGGTATTGATCGGGCCCAAGTAGCCGGGAACGCAGCCAAAGTGTTCGACAATCTCTTCTTCCGTGGCGAAACGGTGGCCATTCTCAAAGCCGGGCAGCTTGGACGCTTTAATCTCATTGAGTTCGTGGTCGCCACGCAGCAGCAACAGCCAGATACGCACTTCGCCACCCTCTTCAGTGGGGTCCGTAGCCAGCACAATGGATTTCACGGTGTCGGTCAGCGGGCGGCTCAATTGTTCGGCTACTAGCTCACATTTCGGCGCAGCGGGCGTTGCCACTTTTTGTAGTGCTTCAGAAGCCGGAGCGCGTTCGGAAATCAGGCAGGGCGCCTCTGCCAGCTCAATGTTGGCAGCGTAGTCAGAATCAGGGTTAAAAACGATCAGGTCTTCGCCTGTATCGGCAATAACCTGGAATTCGTGGCTGCGGGAACCGCCGATTGAGCCGGTGTCGGCAGCCACTGGGCGGAAGGCCAGGCCCAGACGCTTGAAGATGCGCATGTAAGCGTCATACATGCGGTTGTAGCTTTCCTGTGCGGATTCTTCGTCGCGATCGAAGGAGTAGGCGTCCTTCATGGTGAACTCGCGACCACGCATCAACCCGAAACGGGGGCGGCGTTCGTCACGGAACTTCGTCTGTATATGATAGAAATTCACCGGCAACTGGCGCCAGCTATGGATCTCGTTGCGGGCAATGTCGGTAATGACTTCTTCAGAAGTGGGCTGCAGAACAAAATCGCGCTGGTGGCGGTCTTTGATACGCAGCAGTTCAGGCCCGTATTCTTCCCAGCGGCCTGACTCTTCCCAGAGTTCCGCAGGCTGTACGACCGGCATGAGCAGCTCAATGGCTCCGGCGCGGTCCATTTCTTCGCGAATGATGCTTTCTATCTTGCGTAAGACCTTTAGCCCAAGGGGCATGTAGGTGTAGATGCCACCTGCCGCTTTGCGGATCATGCCGGCTCGCGTCATCAGTTGATGGCTCTTGATTTCGGCTTCGGCTGGCGCTTCTTTCAGCGTGTTCAGATGGTACTTGCTTGCATGCATGGTGGGGATCCCGACAGATACGTATAATCAGATTTAATTGTATTGAATTCTTAGAGGTGGCCATGTTGGATCGTGAAGGCTACCGTCCTAATGTCGGCATTATCCTAGTAAATCACAAGAACGAGGTTTTCTGGGGCAAACGTATACGGGAACACGCTTGGCAGTTTCCACAAGGTGGGATCAAGTATGGCGAAAGCCCTGTGCAGGCTATGTACCGGGAACTGCATGAAGAAGTAGGCTTGCTCCCCGAACACGTTCGTATATTGGGGCGGACGCGAGATTGGCTGCGCTACAACGTACCGAGCAACTTTATACGCCGGGATTCGCGCGGTCACTATAAGGGGCAGAAACAAATCTGGTTTCTGCTGAGAATGGTGGGTCGGGATTCCGACGTCAGCTTGCGGGCGACAAAATCGCCCGAATTCGATGCTTGGCGCTGGAGCCAATACTGGGTTCCGCTGGATTCCGTTATCGAGTTCAAGCGCGATGTCTACGCTCAGGCCCTGAACGAGCTGGCTGGCATCCTGTTCCGTCGTAGTCGCGAGAATCGTTATTTGCGCCAACGCGTGCAGGGCTCTAAAACATCTGGCATCACTGAAACTCGAACCAATGCGCATACTGCTGGTTGAAGACGAGCTCGAAATGGCGGCATGGCTGCAGCGGGCGCTTGCACAGAGTGGCTTCGTGCCCGAACACGCTAAAGATGCGATCACCGCTGAAAGCATGCTGCATGCCGCCAGCTACGATGCCGTGGTGATGGATTTGCGCTTGCCCGATAAACACGGGCTGGTTCTGCTGCGTGAAATGCGCGGTCGTGGCGATATCACCCCCGTGTTGCTGCTGACGGCTCAGGGCTCACTGCAGGATCGCGTGCGCGGCCTTAATTTGGGGGCGGACGACTTCCTTTCCAAACCCTTTGCCCTCGAAGAGCTCGAAGCTCGTCTGGCGGCGCTAGTGCGGCGCAGCAAGGGGCGACCATCGCCCCACCTGCAATGCGGTTCGCTGAATTACGACACCGAGAGCAAGGCATTTATTCTTGACGGGGCCGTGCTGCACCTCACCCCTCGCGAACACGCTGCGCTGGCGGCCTTGATCGCCCGCGCCCGTGCGCCGGTAGAAAAACATCAACTCTTTCTGAAGGTATTTGAAGAAGACAGCGAAGCCAGTCCGGAAGCTATCGAAGTCGTGTTGCACCGTTTGCGCAAGAAGCTGCAAGGGAGCGATATCCAGATCACGACGGTACGCGGCCTGGGTTACATGCTTGAAAGCATCTCGGTGGAGAACTGATGCCTGTCAACGTAAACAGGAGCCACGCATGAATATCCAGATGTGTGGGTGGCAGGGCTCTCTACGCCGACATGGCGGTTTCTGATTATGGTGAAACCAAAGCCGCGCCGGAGCATGCGGTTCTGGCTGCTCGTGTTGTTGATTCCGGGGGTGGTCTTTTTACTGGTAGTGGATGGCCGGAATGATTACCGCGCCCTCGATCTACTGATTCAGGATGTCTACGATGATGCCTTGCTGGAGCCCGCCAAGGTGCTCGAAAACAGCATCCATTTCGATAGCAAGGGCCAGTTGGTTATTGAGCCTCCACTTTATGTGCAGGTCATGCTGGAGTCTCATGCAGGCAACCGGAAGTATTACCGGGTAGAAGAAATCGCCCCGGTACAAGAGGCGCTGGCCGGCATGGAAACCCGTGAAATCAGCGGTCAGACCTTGATGGGCATGCCCGGTCTGCCACGCCCACCGCGTTTACCGTTGGTGGAAGGGACGCCGGTTCTCTATAACGCCATGTACCGTAACGACGAGGTGCGGTTGGTAGCCCTGTGGCGCGATCTCCACTACAACGGCTTGCATCGGCAGGTGCTGGTTATGGTGGGTGAAAGTGTTGATCAGCGCTTGAAAACGCGCCAGGAAATGTGGCGTGACAGCTTGTTCCGTGACATTCGCATGGTGATACTAGCTGTGCTGTTGGTCTGGATAGCCGTGCAGTGGACGCTCTGGCCTCTGAGCGATCTGCGCCGCGAGATTCGTTCCCGCGAAGTCGATGATCTCACTCCCTTGGATCAGGAAGCGGTTCCAAAGGAAATTATTCCTTTGGTGACAGCCATTAATCACCATATTGATCTTTCGCGCGAAGTCCTGAACCGCCAGGCTCGCTTCCTGGCGGATGCCTCCCATCAATTACGCACGCCGCTGGCCATCATGCGCACTCAGGCTCAGTACGCACGGCGTGAGCAAGATGTCACTCGCATGCGCGAAACGCTGGATGCCATCATTCACCAATTGGGGCGTACCTCGCGGCTTACCGAGCAATTACTTTCGCTGGCGCATGCCAGCCGGAATGACCCGACCCCACACATGCCCGTTGATCTGGCGGCTTTGGCGCGCGAGGCGGTATTGCTGTATTTGCCTTTAGCACGTGAGAAACAGCAGGATCTTGGCTGGGTGGATGCTGCTGAAGAAGAAGGGAAGTGCGGAAAGGAAGAGTTGGTCTGGGTGTTGGGTAGCGATGCTGAACTGCACGAATCAATTGCCAACCTGATTCATAACGCCATTAATCATGCCGGTGTAGGCCGGACGATTACGGTGTCGGCAGGCAGTGACGGGGAATATGCCTGGGTGAGCGTCTGTGACAATGGGGTGGGGCTTGAGCCCACGTTGCGAGAAAGTGTTTTCAGCCGATTTGACCGCGGCCGCCGCGACAAAAAAAGCCAAGGCGGAGGCGGGTCGGGCTTGGGGCTGGCCATTGCATTGGCTTACGCTCAACGTAACCGGGGCACGATAGAACTGCATGACGGCGACCCCTCGCCCGACGAAGGGGTGGGGTTGTGCGCCTTGTTGAAATTGCCTGCTTATCGCCCAGAGGCGGAAGCCTGATTACTGAAGCTGCCATGCATGGTGGATACCGCATGGCAGCTTCTGGCACTAATTTTTACGCAAGCGTTGAATCAGGCTGGAGGTATCCCAGCGTTGGCCGCCCATCTGCTGGATATCGGCATAGAACTGGTCAACCAGCGCAGTGACTGGCACGCGTGCGCCGTTGCGCTTGGCTTCATCAAGCACCAAGCCGAGATCCTTGCGCATCCAATCTACCGCGAAACCGAAATCGAACCGGCCTTCAATCATGGTAGAGCCACGGTTCTCCATCTGCCAGCTTTGCGCAGCACCCTTGTCAATGACATCAAGCACCTGGTTCATGTCCAGGCCAGCTGCTTGGCCAAATGCAATACCTTCGGACAAGGCTTGAACCAGGCCGGCGATGCAGATTTGATTCACCATTTTGCTGAGCTGGCCTGCACCGGATTCACCCAGCAGAGTGACGGCTTGGGCAAAATTCATGGCCAGTGGGCGCATGGCGTTGAAATGTTCTGGGGTGCCGCCGCACATCACGGTGAGCTTGCCGTTCTGGGCGCCCGCTTGGCCGCCAGATACTGGAGCGTCGACAAAGCCTATGCCTTTTTCGGCTGCGATGGCGAAGAGTTCACGAGCCACTTGAGCCGACGCTGTGGTGTGGTCAACAAAAATGCTGCCGGCAGACATGCCAGCCAGGGCGCCTTGTTCGCCTAAAACTACACTACGCAGGTCGTCGTCGTTGCCAACACAGCAAAACACGATTTGCGCCTTTTCGGCTGCGGCGCGAGGGGTTGGGGCAGATTGCCCGCCGAATTCAGCAACCCAGGCTGCGGCTTTACCGGGGCTGCGGTTATAAACGGTGACCTCATGTCCTGCTTTTGCCAGATGGCCGGCCATGGGAAAACCCATAACGCCAAGGCCGAGAAAAGCAACGCGCAAGGGGGCTTGTGTTTCGTAGTCGCGAGTGTTGATGGAAGACATGGACGTTGTGCTCCTCTTCGTTGTAATTGGAGTAAAGAGTACCGCATTTGAGTTAGAAAAAGTTCAGGCGCCACAAGGGCGCCTGAACTTTTGAGTGCTCGGACTTATTCCGAACCTTTCATATTGCAGTCTATTGACTGCTTGCGGATCAACCCTCGTCTACAAAGGCTTCTTCGCGCTTGGCCTTAATGGAAGGCAGGGCAACCAGTGCGACCAGAATTGCAGCGGCGATCAGCAAGCTGAGCGACAGCGGGCGGGTCACAAAGGTGGTGTAGTCACCGCGTGCCAGCAGCAGGGCACGACGGAAGTTTTCTTCCATCATGGGCCCAAGCACCAAGCCTAGCAGCAATGGAGCGCCCTCACACTTCAGCTTGGCCCAGATGTAGCCCACTAAGCCGAAGGCGGCCGTGACCCAGATGTCAAACACGTTGTAGTTCAGGGAATAGACCCCGATCGTGCAGAACACCAGAATGGCTGGGAACAGAATGCGATAAGGCACGGTGAGCAGTTTCACCCACAGCCCGATCAGAGGCAGGTTCAGGATGACCAGCATCAGGTTACCGATCCACATGGACACGATCAGGCCCCAGAAGAGTTCTGGGTGACTGGTCATAACCTGTGGGCCGGGCTGGATGTTGTGGATCGTCATGGCGCCAATCATCAGGGCGGTCACGGCGTTGCCGGGAATACCCAGGGTGAGCAGCGGGATGAACGATGCCTGCGAGCCGGCGTTGTTAGCCGATTCCGGCCCTGCCAGACCTGCGGGGTGGCCCTTACCAAAGCGCTCTGGGTTCTTGGACAGCTTCTTTTCCAGGGTGTAGGAAGCGAAGGATGACAGAACCGCACCACCGCCAGGCAGAATACCCAGGGCGGAGCCCAGAGCTGTACCGCGTACCACTGCAGGCCAGGCTTCCTTGAATTCCTGTTTGTTGGGGTAGAGCGTACCCACTTTGGAATCCACAGCCACGCGTTGATCGCGCAGTTCCAGGTTGGTCATGATTTCGGAGAAACCAAACACACCCATGGCCACGACGGCGAAGTCGATACCGTCTTGCAGCTCGGGGATACCGAAGTCGTAGCGAGCCACGCCGGAGTTCACGTCGGTGCCAATCATGCCCAGCAGCAGGCCAAGCAGAATCATGCAGATGGCCTTGGGCAGAGAACCCGAAGCCAGCACCACAGCACCGATCAAGCCCAGTACCATAAGAGAGAAGTACTCAGCAGGGCCGAACTTGAAGGCCAATTCCGCCAGGGGTGGCGCAAAACCGGCAATCAGGACGGTGGCTACGCAACCTGCAAAGAAGGAGCCAAGCGCGGCAATTGCCAATGCGGCGCCTGCTCGCCCATTCTTTGCCATCTGGTGGCCATCAAGCACAGTCACCACAGCGGACGTTTCGCCCGGCAGCGCCACCAGAATAGCGGTGGTAGAGCCCCCGTAGGCGGCGCCGTAGTAGATACCGGCGAGCATAATCAGGCCAGCGGTGGGCGGCAGCACATAGGTAATGGGCAGCAGCATGGCGATGGTGGGTACAGGGCCAATACCCGGCAGCACACCGATCAAAGTACCTAGTACACAGCCAAGCAGGCAGTAGACCAGGTTTTCAAGGGTCATGGCGACGGAGAACCCGAGAGCCAAGTGTTCAAGCAATTCCATTGATGGCTCCTATTTACAGAAAACTCGGCCAGAGCGGGAAGATGAGTCCCAGCCCCTTGATGAATGCCAGCCAGACAAACAGCACCAGGCAGATGGCAGTGGCCCCAGCGACTTTCCAGTTGAACTCATGGCTAGCCAGGCTGCTGATAGCGACCAGCAGGAACACCGAGATGTAGATTCCGAGGCTGTTCATGACCACACCCGTCAGTACGACGGAACCGATGATGATGAACAGAATCCGGAAGTCGAACTTATCGACTTCGGTTTCCTCTGCTTTTTCCTTGAGGGCGCCAATGGCAACGACAGCACCGAGTACTGCCAGACACACGCCCAACCAGAATGGGAAGTAGCCAGGACCCATGCGGGCTGCGGTACCCATTGAGTAATTCGTGGCACCTAGAGCGAACCCGACTCCTAGTGCCACGAACATGACTCCGGCCCAGAAGTCCTGCTTATTTCTAAGCTGCATGTTGATGAACCTCTCCTGCAAATTAATAGTGTGACGCCATGTTCGAAAATCAGCCGAAAACAACTGAAACCGTTCAGGGCATGTCTAAAGGGTGCCGAATGGTAATGGACGAGAGGGCGACTGAGAACCCGAAGCAGGGGGTTTGCTTACAGGGTTTTCCCTGGCGATTCGGTTTTTTTGTCATTTAAATGACATTTCTGTCTTTTTAATGGTCGAATTGAAAGAAGATTGAAAGGCGGTTGAAAAGCAGGTGAAAGGTTATGATGCGTGTCGCAGGGTGGACGTGACAGGCTGTATCAAAGTCGTCCACTTACCCCTATTCAGTTGAACGCGGGATGGTTTACGATAACGCCATGTTGGAAGATCTCGATTCTCTCGCTGCCCGTATCGGGCAATTGGTGCAGTTCTCCAAGCAGCTTCAATCCGAGCGTGCTGCGCTGCAGGCGCGCATTACCGGGCTTGAGCAAGAGCGCGATGCCCTGCGCGATCAGCTCAAGCGGCGCGAAGCTGAGTACAACGAACTGGCCGAAAACAGCGCCGACCACCAAACACGGGTGGATATCTTGCGTGCCGAAGCCGACAGCATACGGGTTTCGCTACAAAGCGAAGTGGAACGCAGCAGGCTCGAGCACGAAGCCTTGCGTCGGCAGTTGGCTGTCAGTCAGGCCGACGCCTCACGGCTTAAGGTGGTGGCCGGGCAAGCTCAGCTACAGATTGATTCGATACTTATGCGCCTGCCTGGCGCTCCTCAGGAGTGACATCCATGGAACGCGTGGACGTATCTATATTAGGCCGCGATTACTCGATGGCCTGCCTGCCTGCTGAGAAAGACGCTCTGCTCGAAGCGGTGCGTCTGGTCGACCAGCGCATGTCGGCTATCAAGAACGCGGCCAAGGCTTCGGGCAACGAGCGCATTGCCGTCATGGCCGCCATCCAGATCGCTAGCGAGTTGCTGCGCATGAAAGCACCTAGCGGGCCATTGGCGAATGTCGCCGTCGGCGATTTCAAACGCAAGATCGAAGACATGCACGCCGCGCTCGATCAAGTGGTTGGGTTACCGGCTCAATCCAGGTAAAATGGAACTGAAGAATTTGATTATGCAGGTGTCGCACTAGCGGCCCTGAAAGTTTGTCCCTGCGGTGCTCGTGACTTGGCCATACATTCCTTGAACCAATGCTATTGGCATCGGTTGCTGGATTGGCAAGTGGGAGAGATCTCCTCCTCGCGAGGAGAACCCGAAGCTTGCCTGATGGCGACCAACTTGAACCTCCGGTTCAGGATGCCGGCCTAGACGGCACATGCGGGGCATTTATATAGAAGAAAAGCTCGTCACACGTACGAGCTTTTCTTTTTTTGTGGGTTCCGTATAAAAAGGCGGTTTCCCGTGGTCGGTGCAAGCACAAGCAGTACCTATGATGGGCAAGCTCACGTGCGCAAGGGAAGCACTGCCCCGATTGCAATGAACAGGCCGCCACACGCTTGATTAAAACGTTTTCCAACACGGGCCAACCAAGGGCGTACGCGGTGGGCTGCACCGGCCAAACCATATTCGGTTAATGTCTCGGTTGCAGCAAAGGTGGCGGCCACTACTACGAACTGCTCAAAGAGGCTGCGGTGCGGGTCAATAAATTGTGGCAGAAAAGCACTGAAAAAAAGCAGCCCTTTGGGGTTGGTTCCGGCGGAAAGTAAACCCTGAAGAAATAAGGCTCTTCCCTTGGTGTGGGCAGGCTTGGATAGCGTCGTGATGGCGATGGCTGGCGACCGCCAGACTTGTATGCCCAGCCATATAAGGTAGAGGCCTCCCACCCATTTAAGTATGGTCAGCCAAACTACAGAGGCTTTGATCAGAGCACCGATGCCGAACATGCAAAGCGCGATGATGGCAATAAAACCCACCGCGCCGCCCAGAATCGTGTACGAAGTCTGCCGGGTTCCGTGTATGGCGCCATGAGTGAGCGCGAGCAGCCCATTGGGCCCTGGCGATAATGACAGGCCGATAGATGCCAGCAAGAAAACAAGCCAGGTCTCGAATTGCATGGTGAGGTTCTTCTGAAGCGATTAGTGGGCAGTCCGGAAGTAGAGTAAAAGCGCTCATGAGCGTAGCGCAAGCTAGGAGAAAACCTGTGTAGCAGGTGGGTGACTGCGGTTTTTCATGGCAGAGCTGTCCATGGCCTTTGCTGGCTGGCGAGTGAAACCATCTGGAACAGGCTTGTGCGCCAATTGTCGTTTGCCGGAAGTACACTGGAAATCCGTTTCAGTTGACCGGAGTTTCTCCATGAAGCTTAACCTCAGTATGCAAGCCCGTTTCTTTTCGTCTTTGGCTGGCCTTGGGCTGGCATTGTGTGCCCTATCAATGGCAAGTCCAGCCTTGGCTCAAGGTGATGTTACGGCTGAGATCAAATACCCCTATGCCAGTCTGAGAGCCGAAGCTGTCAGGGAGGTGCCGCGCGACACCGTGCGTATCACTCTTGCGGCGGACATTCGCGACAGTGAGCAAGCGGAAGTAGCCACGTCGTTAAGCCGCAGCGCCGATAGTGTGATGAAGGAGGTTAAGGGCAAGGAAGGCATTAAGGTGTATAGCGGCAACTTTCAGGTTTGGCCCATGAATGACAAGGACGGTCGCATTTCTGAATGGCGCGGTCGCACCGAAATTATTCTGGAATCTACAGATTTTGAAGCGGCTTCCAAGTTGGCGGCCCAGGTGTCTGACCGCATGCCTATCGTTAACCTGGACTTTTTCGTCGCGCCCCAAGAGCGGGCCAAGCACGAGGCCGAGCTTTTGCAAGAAGCGGCCACTGCCTTTCGCTACAGGGCGGCAGACTTGGCTAAAGCCTTTGGTTATGAGTCATATTCGATTCGCGAAATTCAATTGGGTGGCGCAGGCGCCAGTTACCAGCCGGAAGGGCACCGCATGATGGCAATGGCCGCCGCCGATGCGGTGGCCAGTGTGCCCCTGGAAGGCGGGACGGAAAATATCAGCCTGTCTGTTCAGGGGACGATTTTTCTGAACTCTTCCAAAAAATGAGGGCGCCGGCCAGAACCATGGGGATGGACAAGAGCTGACCCATTGAAAGCCCGCCTGCAAGCAGGCCGAGGAAATCGTCGGGCTCGCGGGTGAATTCAACTAGGAAGCGGGCGGTTCCATAACCCATAAGGAACAGCCCGCTAACTTTCCCGCGTTTGCGGGGTTTGCTGGAATATAGCCACAGCACGACGAAAAGCAACAAACCTTCGAAGGCCATTTGATAAAGCTGGGAAGGGTGGCGGGGCAGGGCGTCCACATAGGGAAAGACCATGCCCCATGGCAGGTCTGTCGGGCGGCCCCATAGCTCGCCATTAACGAAGTTGCCCCACCGGCCTGCTGCCAGGCCAAGGGGAATCATTGGGGCAATGAAATCACCGACATCCAGAAGGTGGCGGTCGCGGCTGCGCGCATACCACAGCAGTACAACGATCACGCCAACCAGCCCGCCATGAAAAGACATGCCGCCTTCCCAAAGGTAGAGAATCTCCAGAGGGTGTGACAGGTAATAGGCGGGCTTGTAAATCAGGGCGTAACCCAGGCGGCCGCCTGCGATGACCCCAATCACGCTATAGAAAATAATATCTTCAAGGTCGCGCAGGCTGAAGTCCCTGCGACCTTGGCGAATGCGCCACCTGCCCAGTAACCAGACGGCTGCAAAGCCCAATAAATACATCAAGCCATACCAATGGATGGCGACCGGCCCGATTTGAAGGGCGACGGGGTCGATCTGTGGGTGTTGCAACATGGGGCTCCGCACTCGTTCAATGGCAAATATGGCCGATAATACTCTGACAGAAGCCATGAACAAGCATCGTGGCGGAATAGGCCGGGTAGCATCAGGAAGCTTAAACCTGATTTCAGGCGCCTGCTCGCATGCATTGCGGGGTGGGTGTGCGTCAAGGTGTGTCCTTGTCCTCTATATATATGCTGAAGTCGTGCGAGGGCGTGTTTTCATGAAATTCCGTGGTCTGCTGTTTATTATTGGGCTGTTGGGCGGGTCTGTAGTCTACGCGGGTGAAGCGGGCGATGCGGGAATGCAGTTGGCGCAACGGAGTGTCTGCATGTCGTGCCACCAGGTGGATGCTAAGCGTGTCGGGCCTAGCATGAGGGATATCGCGTTACGTTACGCGGGCAATGATGGCGCGGCCGACTATCTGGCCACCCGCATACGCGAGGGAAGTCGCGGCTTATGGGGTGCGATTCCAATGCCTGCGCAACGACATATCGACCCGGCAACAGCGCTATTGTTAGGCGAATGGATTGTCTCGTTGGCCCCGGAGCCTGATGTCACAGGTGATGACGCGCCCCCAGCGGAAGATGCGCCCGCAACTCAAGCGGATGCGTCGGGTGCTGTACCTGCCTCAGCAAACAGTGGACATCAGGCAGCTAATCCTGAAAGCCCCGAATCGGAAGGCATTGCCTCACCATAAGTGCAGGCCCGGCAGCGGCTATGTCTAGAACGACAATCTTCAATCAAGGAAGCTTATGAATGACCACAAAGGTGCCAAGGTAGAAACCATTGTTCTGGGTGGCGGTTGTTTTTGGTGTACCGAGGCCGTGTTCAAACAGGTGCGTGGCGTGCTGGCCGTCACCCCCGGCTATGCGGGCGGTCATGTGAGCAACCCTGATTATCAAGCGGTATGCAGTGGCGCCACCGGGCATATAGAGGTTGTAAAAGTCGAGTTCGACCCGCAAGTTATTGATTGCGCTACGGTGCTAGGAATTTTCTTCGCCACGCACGACCCTACGACACTGAACCGCCAAGGCGCGGATGTCGGTACTCAATATGCATCGGCTGTCTTCTATCAGAACGATGATCAGAAAACCGTGGCGCAGCGAGTCATCAATGCTGTCCAAGAACAGCTTGGCCGTCCTGTCGTGACTCAACTTCATGGGCCCGCCACATTTTGGACTGCAGAGCCGGAGCATCACGACTACTACGCTCGGAATCCCTATCAGGGATATTGCATGGCAGTGATTGAGCCCAAGCTGGCAAAGTTCAGGCAGCATTACAGGGAGTGGCTGAGCTAAAAGCCCCATCTCCATGGCGGTATGGCAGGTATGTCAGAGGTTGTTTTCCGCACCAACTTGCACGCCCTAAAACTTTCATGCTATATTTCGTTTCCTCGCTGATCGAGACATCGGGTTAACCCTAGTCTTGGCGCTTCAGAGAATAGGTCTTACGGCATGAGTCGGCGCCTACCCTCTCATTTCAAGCAGTCAGCGGGCCGGTTTTTAAATATTTTCTAAACCGGTTGCGAAGTTCGATTTTCATGTTATGATTTCGAGTTCCGCAGCGAGATGCAGTAGGTGGCAAGGCTTTTAAGCATTGCGAGGCATCAAGCGAAGCAGGGCGGTTTTGAAAAGCAGTTCTTTTTAAAACACTTCGCCGCTTCACTTGACACGCTTTAAAAACTACTTCATAATCTCGTTTCTCTGCTTCTGGCGCAGTTAGCTAGTTAGCAGAAACGCAGGAAAGAATTTTACCGGCTTGGGTTTTCAAGCAGGTTGCAGTAACAAGACGGCAAGCAGTTTGGCCGCACGCTCTTTAACAATTAAACAGCCGATAAGTGTGGGCGCTTGGAATGCGTAGGCACACAGAGTCTTTCACGAGACTCTCGCCAACAAGTTATACCAAACGCTCGCACAATTGAAGAAAGTAATGGTTTAAGAATTTATTCTTACACCGGTCTTTTTTCTTTGAGCAAGCAAAGCGAAC